>NZ_JBSGSG010000024.1:0-101954 GCF_053606765.1 Streptomyces sp. NPDC055189 | reverse complement strand
CACCAAGAGTGGCCCCCGCTTCCTGTTGCGCTTGCCCTCAGCCGCTCTGGCCCGGAGCCTCCTCCACCAGCGCCGTCTGCATCAGGCGCTCGCGGCGGCGGGCGATGTGCAGGGCCCGGCCCGGCGGAAGGTTGCGGGGTTTGGCGTTGCCGAACAGGCGGCCCTCGGTGGGCGGGCAGGACAGCAGGACCGCGGGGTTGTTGGCCTCGTCCAGGCGGCGCAGGAGGCCGTCGCTCAGACCGCGTCCCGCGCCCATGGCGCTGCGGGCGACGATCAGGTGCAGGCCCGTCTCGAAGCCCAGGGCCAGATGCTCGAAGAGCGGCTCGAAGGGACTCTGGAAGGAGTTGCCGGAGACCATGTCGTAGTCGTCGACCAGGATGAACAGGCGGGGCCCCGTCCACCAGTCGCACTGGCGCATACGGCCCGGGGCGACGTCGGCGCCGGGGACACGGGTCTTGATCGCACGGGCCGCGCCGTCGACGGTCTCCTTGAGGTTGTCCAGGGAGATCACGTGCCCGATGCGGTACTCCTCGGGAATGGTGTCCACCAGGGTGCGGCGGTAGTCCACCGCGATGATCTTCGCTTCGCTGGGTGCGTAGCGGGCGGTGATGCCCGCGGTGATGCGACGCAGCAGGTTGGTCTTGCCGCTCTCGGTGTCGCCGACCACGACCAGGTGCGGGGTGCGGCTGAAGTCGTGCCAGACCGGCTCCAGGGCGTCCTGGTCGATGCCGAGCGGCAGACGCATGCCGCCGCCCTCGGTGGGCTGGGGCGCGGGGAGTTCGGCCAGCGGCAGTCGGTGCGGCAGCATCCGTACCTGCGGGGCGGGTGCTCCCGACCAGTGCCGGGACACCTCGGCGACCAGATGGGCGACGCCGTCGCCCAGATCCTCCAGGGAGCCGCTGCCGTCGATGCGGGGCAGCCCGGCCAGGAAGTGCATCTTGCTGTCCGCGGTGATGCCGCGGCCGCCGCTGCGCGGCACCGAGCGGGCCTTGCGGGTGTCGATCTCGGAGTCCATCGGATCACCCATCCGCAACTCGAGGCGAGTGGCGGCCTGGTCACGGACCTGGGCGGAGAGCTCCACCCAGCGGGTGGTGGTGATGAGCAGGTGGATTCCGTAGTTGAGGCCGCGGGCGGCGAGTTCGTTGAACTTGGGGATCAGGCCGTCGTAGTCCTGACGGACCGTGGACCAGCCGTCGACCACCATGAACACATCGCCGAAGGGCTCGTCGGGGAACTCCCCGGCGGCCCGGCGCCGCCGGTAGGACTGCATGGAGTCCAGGGTGTGGTCGACGAAGAACTGCTCGCGGCGGGCGAGCAGCGTCATCACCTCGGCGACGGCCCGGTACACCCGCTCCGGGTTGAGCCGCGCCGCGACCCCGCCGACGTGCGGCAGCGCGGAGAGCTGCGAGAGTCCGCCGCCGCCGAAGTCCAGGCAGTAGAACTGGACCTCGGCGGGGGTGTGCGTCAGGGCCAGGGCGCCGATCAGGGTGCGGGCCAGGGTGGACTTGCCGCTCTGCGAACCGCCCGCGATGGCGACATGGCCGCCGGCCCCGGACAGGTCCACCACCAGCGGGTCGCGGCGCTGCTCGAAGGGCTTGTCGACCAGGCCGACCGGGACGCGCAGCTTGCCGGTGCCCGGCCAGTTGTCGGCGCTGAGACCGCGGTCCGTGACGGATTCGACGCCGGACAGCAGGGCGTCGAGCGACGAGGGCTCGGAGAGCGGCGGCAGCCACACCTGGTGGGCGGCCGGACCGGAGTCGCGCAGCCGGTCCAGGGCGACATCGAGCAGGGTCTCCTCCGGGCCGTTCTCCTCGACCTCCGGCTCCGGGTCGGGCGCCGCCTCCAGCGTGCGCGGCACCACCCAGCCGCTGGTCCAGGGCACCACCTGGCTGGCGACGCGGGCCTGTACGACCGCACCGGTACGGCGCGCGTAGGTGCCCGAGGAGTAGGCGGCGCGGAAGCGGGTCAGGGCCTCCACGCCGGACTTCAGGAAGCCGCTGCCGGGCTGGGCCGGCAACTGGTAGGCGTCGGGCACGCCCAGGACGCCCCGGCTTTCCATCGCCGAGAAGGTGCGCAGACCGACGCGGTAGGAGAGGTGGCTCTCCAGTTGGTGCATGCGGCCCTCGTCCAGGCGCTGCGAGGCCAGCAGCAGGTGCACGCCCAGGGAGCGGCCGAGGCGGCCGATCATCACGAACAGGTCCATGAACTCGCGGTGCGCGGAGAGCAGTTCGCTGAACTCGTCGACCACCACGAACAGGCTGGGCAGCGGGTTGAGGTCGGCTCCGGCGGCGCGGGCCCGCTCGTACTCCAGGGCGGAGGTGTAGTTGCCCGCCGAGCGCAGCAGTTCCTGGCGGCGCATGAGTTCGCCGTGCAGGGCGTCCTGCATGCGCTCCACCAGGGCGACCTCGTCGGCGAGGTTGGTGATGACGGCAGAGGTGTGGGGGAGTTCCTCAAGGCCCAGGAAGGTCGCGCCGCCCTTGAAGTCGACCAGGATGAAGTTGAGGGTCTCGGAGGAGTTGGTCAGGGCCAGGCCGAGGACGAGCGTGCGCAGGAGTTCGCTCTTGCCGGAGCCGGTGGCGCCGATGAGCATGCCGTGGGGGCCCATGCCGCCCTGTGCGGACTCCTTGATGTCGAGTTCCACCGGGCGGCCGTCCACGCCGACGGCGATCGGCACCCGCAGCCGGGCCGAGCCGGTGTTGCGGTCGAACAGCGCCTGCGGGTCGTGCCGGTGCAGGTCGGGTATGCCGAGCAGGGTGGTCAGTTCGACGTCGGAGTCAAGTGGCTGCGCGATGTCGCTGCCCAGGCTGATGCGGCGGCTGGTGAGCAGCCGGGCCAGTGACTCGGCGCCGTGCGGGCCGAGCCGGTCGGGCCGGCCGAGGGGGACGGAGCGCTCCTTGCGGCTGCGGTCGGTGCGCACCAGGCTCACCTGGTCGGGCCCGGCGGTCAGCCGCAGCGTGTTGCGGCCGGGGCGCCAGCGCAGTGCCCCGGAGACGTCAAGGATCAGCGCGTTGCGGTATCCGTGGCCCGCCCAGCGGTGGCCCTCGGGGACGGTGACGCCGTCCAGGACGATGACCGTGTAGGGCTCGTCACGGCCGGGGCGGGCGTCGGGGTCGAAGCCGGGGCGCTCGGCGAACTCGGCGCCCAGCAGGTCGTCGAGTTCGGTGAGGTCGGCGGTGATCCGGCGGACCTGCCCCGCGCCGTCCTCCTCGTAGGGGTGCAGGGTGTGCGGCAGCCACTTGGCCCACTCCCAGTCGGGGCGCCGCTCGTCGGATACGCAGAAGGCGATCCACAGCTCCTCGGGGGCGTGGAACACCGCGAGCTGGCCGAGCATGGCGCGGACCAGGGCGCGTACTTCTTCGGTGCCTTCGGTCTGTTCGGCGGCCTCCGCGTCGGTCTCCTCGGCGCGGAGCAGGACCCGGGCGGAGGAGCGCAGGTAGAGGCCCAGGGGCTGGCCCGGGATCGTGGAGTAGGCGCGGATGAAGCGGCGCAGGGCGTGCGCGCAGAGGGGTTCGAGGTCTTCGACCGGGCGGGTGGAGACGGGGTTGAGGGCGAGGGCGAGCTGCTGTTCGCCGACCGCGAGGCGGATCTCGCCGAAGTCCTCGTCGGCGGGGCGGCGTTCCCACAACCGCGAGGTGCGGGCCAGGGAGCGCAGCGAGGCGGGCTCCGGGTGGCGCCAGGCCAGCGCCCGCTGCTGCTCGGCGATGGTGGTCCGCACCCGCTTGCGGGTCTGCGCCAGGTAGCGGAGGTAGTCGCGGCGTTCGCCCTTCAGGCGCTGCTTGCGCTCGCTGGACTTGCGCATGAGCTGACCCAGGAGCATGGCACCGGCGGAGAGCGCCATGACGCCCATCGCCAGATACATGAAGACGCCGTTCCCGCCGCCGGGGCGCAGGAACATGAGCATCATCGACACCGACATGAGAGCCATCGGCAGATAAGTCCATATGGCCGAGGTGTCCGGAACTGTCTCGGAGAGGACCGGCGGTTCCTGAAGGGTCAATTGTCCCTCGGGCATCTCCGGTCCGCGCCTGCGGGCCGGACGGCGAAACAGCACCACACTCAAGGAACAGAACCTCCGCTTTTACTGGCTTTCAGGCCCGCAGCGAATACCGGGGCGCTCGGTGACGGAAAGACCGCACCATGCTGATTCTCCGGGACCCGCTTGACGCGGTGAACGCCGGGTGAATGGTTCGGGAGGATAGCGGGGCAGAGGATAGCGGGGCAGAGGATAGCGGGGGAGAGGCAACTCCCGTGACGGCCAACTCTCTTCCGGTCTCTTCCGGACAATGGATCCGGACCGCAGCACGACCCGGCGGACGTAGGCAGTAGTCTGCATTCACGGAACGTGCCCTGTCCACGCGGGGAGGTGTCCGCGGTTGGCGCGGACACAATTCTCTTGCCCGGCGCCCATGTTCCCGGCCGCGCGGGTCTTCCGTACTATTCGCGCGTCCTCACTCCCGGGGAAGTCCTCCCGGCAAAGCCACCACGGAAGACGAGAGTTCAGCTGATGACCGACAGTGCGGTGGCCGAACTGTGCCGCCTGACCGTACGTGCGCCGAGCGTGTCCGTCGATCTGGCCGTGCCCGCCGATGTGCCGGTCGCCGACCTCCTGCCCACGCTGCTGCGCTATGTCGGCGAGGAGGCCGAGGAGGCGGGCCTCGACCACGCCGGCTGGGTGCTGCAGCGGCTGGGTGACGCGCCGCTCGACGAGGAGGCCACCCTGGCCCGCGCCGGGCTCGCCGACGGCGATGTGCTCTACCTGCGCCCGCACACCGAGGCGCTGCCCGAGGCGCGCCTCGACGACCTGGTGGACGGGATAGCCGACACCGCGGGCCGCAAGCTGCACACCTGGCATGCCGGAGCGGCCCGCGGACTTTTGGTGGGCACCGCGGTGGCCACGGTGGTGGCCGCCCTGGTGCTTGTGCTCTGGCCCGGGGTGAGCGAATCCGGTTCCCTGCGGGCCGCCTGCGCGGCCGTGGCCGGGGTGCTGCTGCTCGCGGGCGCGGGATCGGCGAGCCGCGCGGTCGGCGACCGGCTCTCCGCGACCGCGCTCGGCCTGATGGTCGCCCCCTGCCTGGCCCTGGCCGGCTGGCTGCTGCCCGGCGGCGAACTCAGCGGCCCGGACGCGGTGCGGGTCGCGGGGGCGCGGCTGCTCGCCGCGGGCGCGGCGGGCGCGGGCGGCGCGGTCCTGGCCCTTGCCGCCACCGCCGTCGGCGCCCCGGCCCTCCTTGCCACCGCCCTGGTCTCGGTGGCGACCGCGATCGCCGGAGCCCTGATGGGCTACAGCGGCCTCGGCGCCCCGGCCGCGGTGGCACTGGTCGCGGCGTTCGTCACGCTGGCCGCCGGAGCGGTGGCCCCCTTCGCCTTCAAACTGGCCGGCCTGCGGCTGCCCGCGCTGCCCTCCACCGCAAGCCAGTTGCAGGAGGGCATCGACCCCTACGCGGGCGACGAGGTCGCCCAGCGCACCGAGCTTGCCGGACGCTGGGTCACCGCGCTGTTCGCCGCCACCGGCACCATCGCCGCGGCCGCCCTGATCGTTCTCACCCACCGCCCCGGCCTGCCCGCGGTCCTCGCCTCCCTCGTACTGAGCCTGCTGCTGCTCCTGCACTGCCGCGGCCTGGTCCACATCGGGCAGCGGCTGACCCTGGCCGTCCCCGGCGTCTGGGGACTGCTGCTGCTCGCCCGCGCCTGGGCCATCGACAGCGACGGCAACGGCCGCCTGGTCGTCTTCGCGGTGCTGTTCGCCGCGGCGGCCGGACTCGTCGTCGCCGCCTGGACGGTGCCCGGCCGCCGGATGCTGCCCTACTGGGGGCGTGCGGGGGAACTGGCGCACACCCTCTTCGCCGTGGCACTGCTGCCCCTCAGCTGCTGGGTGGCCGGGCTCTTCGGCTGGCTGCGCGGCCTGTTCGGCTGAGCACAACCACCCACCGGGAAGCCCCACGGGCACCCACCCAGCGGGGTACGGAGCCCGCCCGCCGGACACGGACAAGGAGTCGTAGGAGAGGCCGTGCAGTCCAAACGAGACCAGGTACACGCCCACAGTTTCATGATGGGCAGACTCAGTTCGGGCCTGCTCACGGCCGACCCCGACGCCCCGGAGAGCCCCCTCGGGCGCACCACGCGCGGCGTGATCTTCGGCGTGCTCGTGACCGTCCTGATCGGCGCGGGCACCGTCGTCTACGGTCTGCTGCGCCCCGGCGGCAACGACGCCTGGCGCGACGGAAAGCACCTGGTGGTCAACAGCGACACCGGCGCCCGCTACCTGTGGACCGACACCGACGGCGTCCTGCACCCGGTGCGCAACTACGCCTCCGCGCGGCTGATCGGCGGCTCCGACCTGGCGGCCGTCGACGTGCGCACCGCCTCGCTGCGGGACGTCCCGGTGGGCGGCCCGGTCGGCATCCCCGGCCTGCCCGACACCGTGCCCGGGCCCGGCGAACTCGACTCCGGCGCCTGGCACATGTGCGTCACCGGAGCCGGCGGTGCGCTGCCCGACACCTCCGGCGCCGTGACGGACACCGGGGTGAACAAGCCGGGGGCCACCAGCATCGTGGCCGGGGCGCCGCTGGACTCCCGGGGCGTCGACAGCGACCGCGGGGTGCTCGTACGCGGCCCCGACGGCGCCGAGTACCTGGTGTGGCGGGGCAGCAGGCTGGCCCTGGACCGTGCGTCCGACGCCCGCAACGCGCTCGGCTACGGCTCCAAGGAGCCCATGCCGGTCTCCGCCGCCTTCCTCGACGCGCTGGCACCCGGCCCCGCCCTGAGCCCGCCCAAGCTGCCGGGCCGCGGCGAACAGGGCCCCGAGATCGAGGGACAGGCCAGCCGGATCGGGCAGGTCTTCAAGGTCAGCGTGCCCGGCGGCGGCAGCACCTACCATCTGCTCCGCAAGGACGGCACGGTGCCGCTGACCCGGCTCGGCGCGGCCCTGGTGCTCGGCGACCCGGCCACCCAGAAGGACGCCTACCAGGGCAAGTCGCCCGAGGCGCGTACGGTCGGTGCGGCCGTGCTGCGCGAACACCGGGCGAAGAACCCGGGCCCCGCCGCCTCCGCGGAACTGCCGGACACACCGCCGGCCCCGCAGTCCGCGGCGCGCGGCACCGCGCTCTGCGCGCAGGTCGACGGCGGCGACGGCGGCGCCCGGATCCGCTCGGTCCTGGTCCCGCTGACCCGCCTCGCCCCGGTCGCGGTGTCCGAGGGCACCGCCCAGCCGCTGGCCCCGGCCTGCGTCCCGACCGACGCCACCGTCGTACGACCCGGTCACGGAGCCCTGGTCAGGGCCCTGCACGCGAGCGGCGCCGCACACGGCGGGACCACCTATCTGGTCGCGGAGAACGGCGTGAAGTACCGCGTCTCCGACAAGAATTCACTGGCAGCCCTCGGATACGGCGAGGGGGACATCGGATCGGTTCCGGCGCCGCTGCTCGCGGCCGTCCCCACCGGCGCGGACCTCGACCCGGCCGCCGCGTCCGGCGCCGCCAAGCCGAAGGTGACGGCTCCGGCGTGCGGTACCGCCGACCGGTCGGAGAAGGCCCGCGAAAAGGCAGGCGAGAAGGCCGGCGAGACGGACGGTGCGGGTGGCGGCGAGAGTGCCGGCGCGGAGAAGGCGGTTGCCGGGTCCCGCAGTTGACACAACGTACGGATTCCGGCAAGGCGTACATAGTGTGCCGAAGAATGGAAACAGGGGCGATCGCGGGGAAAAGCGGGGTCAAATCCGGTTCGGGTAGTGTGAATTCGGTGAAGGCGACGCAGTCCGCGCGGTCCCGGATACGCGCGCGAAGCTCAGAAGAAGCTCAGATGTTTCGGGCGGACCCGCCCGGCGCAATTCCGCGGGCAAGGCCGGAAACGAGGCTTTCCCGTTGCCCGTTCGGCCACTTCGCATGCCCGCCTTCCGCCCGTTTCCCGAGCAGCTCGGTCGACGGCCCACATCGCTTCACCCCGTACGGTCCGATGCCTGTGTTCATCCCGCTGCAATCTCCGGACAACTCCGTTGCCACACGGCTGAATTCAACTGGTCGGCCGATGCTCAGATCTTCCGCACTCGCGTTGCGCGGAACACTGGGTTCTCTCTAGCCTCAGCAGGAACGGTGCGATGAACGCGCCTGAACGAAAGGAGCGCGTCATGGCGGACAGCGCCGCAAGGAAAGCGGATTATGCCAAGGGCTTGGGAGGCGTCTCCTCCCTGGAGTCGGCCCGGGACCAGGTCGAGAAGGTCCAGAACAACGTCGCCGAGATCGCCGCGCGTTCGGGCGTCGGCGGCGACGAGGGCCAGGCCCTGCTGAAGCTCTTCCGCAGCTGGAACACCGAGGCGCAGAAGGTCGTCGTCCAGATCAGCACGATGATCGACGCCCTCCAGGAGAACGTGACCTCCGCCAACCGTCTGGCGAAGGAGAACCAGGACCTGACCGAGGTTCTGAACAGCAAGACCAGCCAGGGTGTCTTCGAAGCACTGAGCTGACCCCCACCGCGGCACCGGCCCCTTCCGTGCGGCCGGACTTCGTGAGCTTCCCGGGCCCTCTGCCCGGACTTCGAGAGGAGACGTCATGGCCGACGGCATCATCGACCTGCAGTACCCCAAGGTCCAGCAAGCCATCGAGGAATTGATGGAGCAGACCCAGCTCATCATCAACACCCTCAACAACCTTGAGGACGAGCTCAAGCCGCTCGTCAACTCCTGGGAGGGTGCTGACCAGGAGAAGTACCGTGAGGTCCAGGCACAGTGGGACCAGGCCACCAAGAACATGGCCAGGCTCCTTGGCGACAACGGCGAACTGATCCGCTCCATCCACGACAACCACTCCCGCGACGAGCGCAAGAGCGCCGACAACTGGGGTGGTGTGCGGGCCCGCTAGGCCCCGCCCCACCGGTCCGGCGGGTGTCCCTGTGCAGGGCGCCCGCCGGACCGTCCCGTCCCCCCGACCGGCGCCGAGCAGCAGGAGAACGTCCCATGGCTGGTGAGAAAGCCGACGTCAAGCACTTCAATCTCAAGGAGATGGAGAACTTCCGCGACAACGAGGTACAGGCGGTGTACAAGGCGGCGAAGACGCACCGCGAGGACGGCTCGAAGGCCGGCGTCCGCACGCTCGAAGAGCTCATCGAGGGAAAGACCACCGATAGCAACCTCGTGCAGGACAGGCAGCTTCTGCGCATCGGCCCGATGCTCGCGGGCCCCTTGGTCTCGGGGCCGAAGCTGGTCAAGGGCGTCAGCGACGCGGCCACGGCCCTCGACAAACTGCTCGGTGACCAGATCAAGCTTTTCGAGGAGTTGAAAGAGGCACTCACCGACACCATCGACGAGGCGAACAAGACCAAGGACAAGAACCTGGAGGCGATCGACGCGAAGACGCTGCTCCAGAGCTTCGAAGACGTCGACACACTCACCGCCGGCAGCAGTGGCGGCTCCGACAGCTCGGACGACTGAGACTCCTGAGCCCGTGACGGGGTGCGTCGGTACGGACGACAACAGACCAGGAAGGGCGCCCGGTGGCGGAAGACACAGGCATCGACGAAAACCACGACGACCACCTCAAGTACGTCGCCGACGCCAAATACTTGGAGTCCGACACGTGGGCCGACCTGGTCGCCCACATCACTGGCTATCCGATGCCGAAACGCCCCGAACTCTTCGACAAGCTCCGCTCCGACAAGGGCGGCAAGCTCTTCCGGATGGACTTCCAGGAGAAGAGCATCAAGACGGCCGTCGAGGACTCCACCGGCTTCGCGATGAACTCGGACGACGACTACGACATCTGGTTCTTCGACAAGGGCAAGACGATGGAGGTCAAGCAGGCCCGGATCGTCTTCGAGGGTCGCGTGAAGTCCGGTGACGAGGTCATCTTCGCCTCTGCGGGCTCCGACAACGTGAACGACGCAGATGTCCGGTCGGGCAACGAGTTCACGGACTACAACGACGACAAGATGGACAGTCGGCCACTCGCCCGGTATATGAACGGACCGCGGGCGGCGCTCATGGCTCTGCTGGAGGGCAGTACGGAGGGCACCAAGTTCAGCGAGCTGCCCGTTCCGGGCGGCGACGCCGTGGTCCTGCAGTCCTTCGACGACACCGGGAAGTCCTTCGACTATGCCGCGAAGTTCTTCAGGGACCAGGCGCCGCTCCTGAAGGAGTGGGAGGACCGCTTCGGCGCGGACGACGCGAGCTGGAAAGGCGAGGCGGCGGACGTCTTCCGCAGCCTGATCGAGAAGATCCGCGAGAACTACGACAACTACGTCGAGACCTTCAACTCCGCCGTCGGCGACGGCAGCGAGACCAGCACCGAAGGCACGGTGTACTCACGCGCGCTCGCACTGGGCCGTACGTACCTGGAGGACGCCGCGAGGGATCTGCTCGCCGCATGGCTGAAGTGGGCCAACTCCCCGCATTACGACCCGCATCAGGTACTGCGCTACGTCCTGGACGACCTCGCCACGTGGGTGAACGAGAACAACGTCAAGAAGACGGACATCGAGGCGATCGGTCCCTACTACACCACCTACATGCACAGCCCGCACGGCGACTTCAGCCAGGTGAGCGACTACGGCGACCTCACCGACTCCGCCTCCTGGACGAAGGTCGGCGACAAGGCGGTCGAGATCTGGACCCAGGGTGTCGACAAATACCTGGGCGAGGAAGCCGCCATAGTGCAGTCCCGCCTGAACAACCACTTCATCGACCTCAGCAAGGACTTCACCGAGAACATCCCCAAGCCGAAGACGACCAGCACGGCCTCGGAGGACTACGCGGACAAGAAGGCGGAGGACGCACAGGCCGCCGCCGACAAGGCGGCAGCGGAAGCCGCCGCGGCAGCGAAGAAGGCGGCTGACGACGCGGCCAAGGCGCGCGCGGAGGACAAGGCGGCGGCGGACAAGCTGCGCGACGAGGCGAACGACCAGCGTGCGGAGGACAAGGCGTACGCGGAGAAGCTGCGCGACGAGGCGAACAAGCAGCGTGCGGAGGACAAGGCGGAAGCGGCCAAGGCACGCGCGGAAGCCAAGGCGGAAGCGGCCAAGGCGCGCGCGGAAGCCGAGGCCGCGGCCAAAGCCAACAGCAAAGCCCTGGGGGACAGCCTCGGCGGCCTGAACAATCCTGCCGGTGGCGGGGGCAACCAGAAGCTCAACCTCGACGACCTGCTGAACCCAGGCAACCAGGACAACCCGAACAAGCCGCCGACCGAGAGCCTGGGCAACCTCGGCGACCTGAACAACCCCGGCGGCAACAGCGGCGGCCTGAACGGCCTCGGCGGTGACGGGAACCAGAAGGTCGCCTCCGTGCCCCCGATCCCGCAGAACCTGGGCAACTTCGGCGACCTGAACAACCCCGGCGGCAGCACCGGTGGCCTGAACGGTCTCGGTGGTGACGGGAACCAGCAGCCCGCCGCCATGCCCCCCGGCCCGCAGAACCTGGGCAACCTCGGCAACATCAACGGCGGTGCGAACACCTCCCTCAAGACCCCGACCGGCGGCAATACCCGGCTGAGCGACGACAAGGTCACCACCGGCTTCCCGGACGGCAGCAAGACCAGCTTCGACCCGGACAGCGGGACGCTCACCACCACCAACCCGGATGGCTCGACGACCACGCAGAACCTGGGCGACGGCACCAAGGTGACCAACCCGGACGGCTCGGTGACCTCGCTCGGCGACGACGGGAAGCTGACCACCACGTTCCCCGACGGCACCGTCCAGAGCGTGGACCCCTCGACCGGCCAGGGCCTCACCACCAACCCCGACGGTTCCACCACCAACACCAACCTGGGCAGTCTCGGCGACATCAACGGCCTCGGCGGCGCGGACAGCGTGCTCAACTCGCCGACCGGTGCCGACACCCGGCTGACCGGCGGCGACCTGGCCACCGACTTCCCCGACGGCAGCAAGACCAGCTTCGACCCGGACAGCGGGACGCTCACCACCACCAACCCGGACGGCTCGACGACCACGCAGAACCTGGGCGACGGCACCAAGGTGACCAACCCGGACGGCTCGGTGACCTCCCTCGGCGACGACGGCAAGCTGACCACCACGTTCCCCGACGGCACTCGCCAGAGTGTCGACCTCTCGACCGGCCAGGCGGTCACCACCGACCCGAACGGCCACACCACCACCCAGAACCTCGGCAACCTGGGCAACCTCAACGGCGGCAACGGCGGAAACGGCGTGGGGGATCTGGGCAACTTGGGAGACCTGGGGGACCTCAACTCCCGTCCGGACACCCAGTCCATCAGCGACCTGGGCAACTTCGGCGACATCAACGGCGGCCAGTCCGGCCTGGAATCCCCGACCGGTGCTCACACCTCGCTCGACCACGGCGACTTCGCCACCACGTTCGCGGACGGCAGCAAGGCCAGCTTCGACCCGGACAGCGGGATGCTCACCTCCACGAATCCCGACGGCAGCACCACGCTGACCGATCTGACCCACGGGGCGAAGGTGACCAACCCGGACGGCTCCGTCACCACCCTCGACAACGGCATGCTCACCTCCACTAACCCGGACGGCAGCAAGCAGGTCATCGACCCCGACACCGGCATCGCCACGGTCACCGACCCGCAGGGCCACACCAAGACGGTCGACCTGCACGACCTCAACTCCGCCGGGAACAAGAACACTCTGGACATCCCGGACGGCCTGAACAGCCCTGGTGGCGGCGGCTCCAACCGTGACATCACGCTCCCCGACCTGAACGGCGGAGGCAGTGGCGCGGGCTCCGGCGGTGGCGGCGCGGCTTCCGTCGGTGCCGGTGCGGGCCTCGGCGGCTCCGGCTCACTGGACGGTCTCGGCGCGGGCGGGGCTGCCCCTCTGTCCGACGGCACATCCGCGAACGGCCCGGCCGCTTCGGGCGGCGGGGCCGGCACCCCCGGTGCCCCCGGCACACCCGGCTCGCCCGGCATGCCGATGGGCGGCGGCATGGGTGGCATGGGCGGAGGCGGCGAGAAGGGCAACGGCGAGCGGGTGCGTGCCGTACTGGTGGACGCGGTGGAGGAGAGCGAGCGGCGCAACCGCCGCAGGCGCAGCCCGTGGAACCGCCAGGAGGACAGCGACACCTTCCTGGCACCGGCGTCCCGTGTGACGACCACCGGCGGCGACAACTCCGAGGAAGTCGCGGATTCGGGCCGCAGGTCCACCACCTCCGCCGACTACCTGGAGGAGGACGCCGACGTGTGGGGCACAGAGGAGGGCGGCACCCCGGCGGTCATCGGACGATGAGCGCTCCACGGACCCCGGCTTTCGAAACGGGCCCTCACCAGGCAAGATCAGATACGCAGTTGTCGTACGCGAGACCAGGACGTACGGGAAGACCGAGGCGAAGGGAGACGCGGGCCTGATGGAACCGTTGGAGAAGCGTCTGGAGAAGGCGATGGCCGAACTCCGCACGGCCCAGGAAGCGGTCGCGCGCACCGAGCGCGAACTGCGGCAGGCGTCGTTCGCCGTGCTCTCCTCCGACCGCGCGGTCCGCGCCACCGTGGGCCCGCAGGGCGAACTGACCGGGATCGAGTTCCTGGAGAACAAGTACCGCGACATGTCACCCCAGGAACTGGCCGCCAGCGTCCTGGAAGCGGCGGGCGCCGCGCGCCTGAAGATGAACCGCCATGTGATGAAGGCGATGGCGCCCTTCGCCGAACCCAGCAGCGAAGTGCCCGAGCTGAAGGGCTTCGAGCTGGACTGGGAGCGGATGTTCGGTCCGGAGGTCCTCCGCGAGGACGCCGAGGACACGGCACGTAGCAGCCAGCCGTCCCCTGCCTGGCGGGACGCGATCGGCGAGGACGGGGAGAACTGACCATGGGACAGCGGTACTACGCGGATCCGCAGCGCATCGAAGCCCTGGCGGAACAGCTGGAGGAGATCGGCACCCTGGCCAGGAGCATGACCGAGGAGTTCCTCGACGAGCTGGCCCCCACCGTCAGTTGGCCCGGCACGAGTGGTGAGTTCGCCGAGAAGGCCAAGCCGCAGGAGCAGAAGGAGCGGCAGACCACCAAGGACACCATGCTGTCCATCCGCGACGCACTGACGGGCATCACCGATTCCACGATCAGCCAGGTCCGCTTGATGCAGAGCACCCGTGACCACAACCTCGACAACATCGAGCAGGGCAAGAACCGCCTCGAAGCCAATGGTCTCGACGGCGACACGGGCGGGCATGGGCGCCGCTGACCACCACCGCACCGCAGGCCGCTCCCGGGTCACGCCGGGAGCGGCCGACGTGTGGTGCCCGCGGGTGCCGTCGAGTGTGCCTCCGGGCGGCCGGCGATGAGTATCCAGGTCTCGCCCGAGGTCAACGCGATGATCTTCATCCTCACCGGCGAGAAGCTCATCGACGCCGACGAGGACCTCGCCTTCGACAGCCGGATGCCCTACTCCGGTCTGGGCCGGAAGCTCAACAGGATCTCCTCGCTGATCGACAAGTCGGTCCACGACATCGCCGAGTCCATGCCGGACGACCTGTCGAAGTCGTACGCCAAGGCGATGGGCACGCTCACCGGCGACGGCGGCAAGAACTACCTGCTCGAATTCGCCGATCAGCTCGACAAGATCGCCGAAGGCAGGCGCAAGACCTCCATGGACATCATGGAGTCCAAGTGGCAGGTCATCGCCGAGGTCATCCGGCTGCTCATCGAGATCGCCATCTACCTGGCGATGTCCTTCTTCACCGGCGGCGCGTCCGCCAGCCAGATCATGATGGCCAAGCTGCGCAGCCGGTTCATGATCCTCACCACGCTCACCCACCTGCTCCAGCGGCTGCACATCGCGCCCTCCCTGACCGAGGCGTTCGCCGAGGCGTTCACCACCTTCGCGGTGCGCCTCGCCATGATGAACTTCGCCCCGGACGGCCGCCGGCCCGACGGCTTCGACTGGGACGACATCCTCAAGGCGGCGGCGTTCGGGGCCGCCGCCGGTGGTCTCACCAGCATCTTCAACGGCTTCGCGAAGAACATCGTCAACAGCTACGACAACAACTTCTTCAAGAACGGCCCGGGCAACGACTTCAAGAACAATCCGGGCGGCCCGAACACCCCGCCGCCCGATCTCAAGAACAACGTCCCGGACCCCAAGCCGAACCCCAAGCCGACCCCCGAACCCACGCCGACCCCCACCCCTACACCCACACCCACGCCCACGCCCACGCCGAGTCCGACCCCCACCCCGAACAACACTCCGAACCCCACCCCGTACGGGAACGGACCCAACCTCACGAACAATCCGCTCTCCTTCTTCAACAACCCCAACTTGTGGCGCAACAACCACCTGCTGAACAACTTCGGCAACCAGCCGGGCGCCATCGCGGGCCACTACGGGGTAAAGGGGGCGGCCGACTTCGTCGCCGCCGGTGCCGGCGAGGCGCTGGCGGAGATCCTGATCAAGGGCGCTTTCGACGGCGACTGGTCCACCAGCTGGTCCACCTTCGTCGGCGCGGGCATCAGCAGCCAGGTCGAGTCCACCCTCACCGGCGGAGCGCTGAACACCGGCGCCGAACTGCGCAACATCATCGACAACATGCGCAACCAGCCGCCGCCCACCGTGTCGAGCGGCGACATCGACGCCGACGGGTCCACGCGCTCCGGCGGCGGCCCCGGCCGCACGGATGGTTCCTCGCACACTGACACCTCGGGTGGCAACGGCTCCGCGCCCACCTCGGCTCCACCGGTCACCCAGCAGAACACCGGGCAGGGTGACTACACCGGCAGCCAGTCGCCGCCGCCCTACGTCGCCGAGACCCCGCCGCCGTACACCACCGTGGACCCGCCGGCCTACTCACCGGGCCCGATGCCCGTGACCGCCGCCGAGAACGAGCTGTGGCAGCAGGTCCACCACGGTTCCGCCGAGGTCCGTGACCAGGCCCTGAGCGACCTCGCCGACCTGCGCGGATCCCAGCCGCCCGGCAGCACCGAGATCGGCGTACGCGACAACCTGCACGGCAACCTGTCGCAGCTGCCCGAGGTCAGGGTGGTGCCCGCGGGGAACAGCACCGGCGGCCAGATAGACGTCGACCAGGTCCGCCGGGCCCTCGACGGCTTCGGCACCCCGATCACGGTGGACCCCCCGCTCACCACGGCGGTCCCGGACGGGTTCGCGCCGGGGGCGACTCCAGAGAACTCGGGCGCGGGCGCCCCGGACAGCAGCGTCCAGAACTCTCCGGGCGGGGCGGTTGGGCAGGGCGACGGTACGACGTCGGGGCCGGTGACGGAGCCGGTGTCAGGGCCGGTGTCAGGGCCGGATCTGGGTGTCGGCGGCCCTGCCGCCTCCGACGGGCTCGGCAACTCCGCCTTGCCTGGCGGGGGGACGGGTGCGGGCGCGGGCACGGGAACGGGTCCGGGGGCGGGTGTAGGCGGGGGTACGGCTGCAGACACGGGTGTGGGTGCGGGCGCGGATGTTGGTGTGGGCCCGGGTGCGGGTGCGGATGTGGGTGCAGGCACGGGTACCGGTACCGGTACGGGTGCTGGTACGAGCCCCGGCACGGGTGCGGGCGTAGGCGCAGACGCGGATACGGGCGTAGGGGCGAGCGCAGAGACGGGCACGGGTGCCGGTACAGGCGCGAGCCCGGGCGCAGACACGGGTACGGGTACGAGTGCAGACACGGGCGCTAGTACGAGTGCAGACACGGGTACAGGCGCAGGTCCGACCCCCGGCATAGGGGCACCCCCAGGCATAGGCGCAGCCCCACCCACAGGCGCCCAGCCGAGCGGCACCCCCGCCGGCGGGGGCACTCAGGCTCCCTCTGCCACGCAGCCGCCAGGCACCCGTAACCCGGATGGCTCGCAGACCTCGACCGACGGGACCCCGCAGACCTCTCAGCCGCCGGAGACGGTCAATCCTCCTGAGAGCAGCACGCCCTCGGACGTCGCCGTCTCCCCGGACGCGCTCAACTCTGTAGACAGCAGCGCTACTTCGAGCATCGCCGAGAACGCCCCCACCCCGACCGCCGACCTCACGACCGCACCGCCGAAGGTGAGCACCACTGGCTCTTACGCGGACACGGGCGACGTGAAGACCGGTCCCGCCGATCTTGCCGATCCCGCCGGGAGCCCTTCGCCCAGCCAGGCGGCACCACCGTTGACGATCGTTGTCTCGGAGGTTCCGCCGCCGGGGGAGGGGGCCCCGGAAGCTGCGGAGTTGCTGGACGGGGCCGGGGTCGACCGGGCTGTCGTGCTCGGCCCCGCGGTTGCGCAGGACGGGGCGGGACGCCCGGTACGCGCCGCCGTCGAGCTGACCCGCGAGGGGCCCGGCGCCCCGGTCCGGGTCCGCCCGCTCACCGGCCCGCCGACCGCCGTGCACCCTGATGGCACCCCGGACACCGCGTTCCCCGGCGCGGACGTGCTGCTGCCGCTCGCCGATGCTCTCGGCCCGGCACCCTCCGCGATATCCGACCCCGCCACTGCCACGCAGGGCAACGCGACGGCGGACGGGGGCAAGGTCTCCGTCTCCCCGGACGCACGCCCGAAGACAGTCTCGGACGTAAAGCCAACTGCCTTGAACGACAGCGGCGTTGCACCGAATGTCGTCAGCCCTGCGGACCCGGTCGCCACCAAGCTCTCCACCTTGTCCCGCCCCTGGGCCGAACCGGCCACCGACCTGCATCTGGAATCGGGCCAAGGCGGCGGCGACGCAGGCAGCGGCGTCGCGGGCGGCGGACGCGGGCCCGGCAACGGCGGCACCCCGCCTCCTCCGCCGCCGTCCACCACGGCGCCGGACAACTCCCCGACGCCATCCCCCGTAGTGCCCCCGCCCACGGGACGGATCATCGTGCGGCCCGGGGGAGGCCCCGTCGTCAGCACCCTGGACGGCCACACCGTGCCCGTCGCGCAGCTGCGACGCTGGATGGCGGACACGAGCGCGAAGCCCCAACCAGGGCGCGCCGTACAGATGTTGACCATTTCGCAGAGCGTGACCGAGGACGGTACGGCGCAGAGCGCGGGGCGTCGCGCGCTGCTAAGCCAGGACACCTTCCGCGGTGTGCGCACCACGTCCGCACCCTCGAACCCGGCGACGAACCCGGATCTGAACCCTGCGGCGAACCCGTCTCCGGAGACGGTAGTGGACCCGCCCGTCAGTCGTACGGTGTTCACCGGTCCGCCGACCGCGCTCCCGGGCTCAGGCACCCAGCAGGGTGCCGACTACTTCGCCGGGCACGGCACCCCCCGTACCGTCACGCTCGGTACGGAGGACGCGCAGCACCCCACGGTGAAGGTCAGCGGCGTACAGCTCGGCGAGGTGCTCAAGTCCTGGGCGGGGGACAGCGATCAGGACCGGCCGCTGGTGCTCTTCTCCTGCGAGACCGGCCGGCAGCCCGAGATCGCGGGCCTGCCGGTGGCACAGCACGTGGCGAACCGCACCGGGCGGCCGGTGTACGCGCCCACCACCGAGGTGGGGACGGCCCGGGACGGGGGCGGTGACGTCCGCGCGGTCCTCGCCGAGGGGCCGGACGGCCCGGGACGCTGGCGGCTCTTCACCCCGGAGCCCAGCGGTGCCGATCTGGACGCGCTCGCCCGCGTCGCAGGCCTGCACGCGGGCCCGGAACCGGCCGACGCCTTCGCGCAAGCCCGTACCCTCCAGCAGATCCGCACGCTGCGCGACGCCTTCGGGCCCGACGCCGAACAGCAGCCGCAGAACGCCGAGTTGCTCGCCGGGCTCGCCTTCGTGGACGGTCTGCGCTGGCTCAGCCCCGACACCGCGGCGCGCTACGGCGACGGCCGGATGACCCCGGATCTGCTGCGCCGGATGGTCGTCGACCGGGGCGGCGTCACCGGCGGTCCCGCCGGAGGTGTCACCAACGACCCGACGACCGACCCGGCGGCCGATCCCACCACCGAGCAGTACGCCGAATTCCTCGGCGCCGCGGCCGAGTTGCGCAGCACGGCGGGGCCCGAAACCACGCTCGACGCCCTGCTGCCCCCGCCGCCGCCCGCGCTCCCGCCGACCACCCTGGTCTCGCCGGAGGACGTACGCGGTCTGGCCTACGCGCCCTCCGCGCAGATCACCTGGTCGCTTTCCAGCACCCCGCTGCCGCTGTCCGAGCTGGGCCTGAGTTCCGAGGACACCGCCGAACTCGCCCGCCGCAGGCCCGATCTGGCGCCGGTGCCGAGCCGCCCGGAGAGTCTCGCCCAGGATGTGACCCTCTTCAGCAAGACCGCGGCACCCGGCACCGCGGACATCGTGCACGCTGACGGCCTTGTCCTGCGCCAGCTCGACACCCCCGGCGGCGGCAACTGCCTCTTCCGGTCGCTGCTCGACAGCGCGCGCAGCCAGAGCACACCGCCGGCCTGGGCCAGGCGGAACGTCGCCGGCGTGCGCCGCCTGCTGAGAGACCGGATCGCCGAGACCGAACTGGGCGACACCGTGGGCCTGTCGATCCCGGACCCCGTCTTCGCCGTGGTGGACGACCTGCGGATGCGCGCCATCGCCGGGGTGCACAACTCGGCCGAGGAGAGCCGTATCACCCAGCTCTGGAACCGGATCGCGCAGGACGTCGTCACCAACGGCGACACCGGCGAGTGGCAGCGGATCCTCCGGGAGAGCAACTACCCGCACCTCGTCGACGTGGCGCCCACCCCCGCCGACGCGTGGCGGCTCGGCCCCAAGGGGCTGGTTGCCTCGGCGGCCGAGCTTCCCGCGCTGTGGGCCTCTCCCTTCGCCGACCTGCTCCCGGAGGCCCTGGCCCACACCCTCGACCTCGACCTGCGGCTCGTCCAGCCCGACCGGCGGGCGCCGGGGAACACCCTCGTCAACACCCTCAACCCGGGCGGACAGGGCCCTGTCGTGCACCTGGCCTACAACGGCACCGACCACTTCGACGCGCTGATCCCGGCCGCGGCCCCGCTCACCCCCGTACCGGACCCGGAGACAACCCCGGCCCCGACCCTGGAAACGACCCCGACCCCGACCACGGACCCGAAGACCACTCCGGACCCGGTTGCTCCCGTCCCGACCACCTCGGACCCGACCACCTCGGACCCGAAGACCACCTCGGACCCGAAGACCACCCCAGGCCCCAAGACCACCCAGACCACGGACGTCGTCGACCCCGCCAAGACCCCCGACGCGGGCGACCCGGTACCGCTGGAGACCCAGCTCGAACGGTACCGACCGGCCCGGCTGATGACCGGCCAGGATGCCAGGCCGCCGGGCCCGGTACCGGCCACCGTCACCTTCGAGGACGGCAGCCGACTGCCCACGATCCTGATCAGCCCGGACGCCGACCCGGACGCCGACCCGGGCGACGGTACGCCGGGCGGCCCGGCGGCCGGGACCGTGCAGCGCGGTCCGGCCGGGCTCATCACCGGCCCGGGCACGACCACCCTGCGCTCGCCCGAGCAGGTGGCCGAGGAGATCCTGGGCAAGCTGCCGGCGAAGCTGCGCAGCCAGTTCGACGAGGCCGAGCTGCTGCGCCTGCTGACCGAGCAGCCCGGAGCCTTCACCGCCCCGCGCGGCGCGCGTTTCGTGGGACGCGAGAAGTCCGGGGTCGGCCACGAGATGACGGTCGAGGCCATCCCGTACCACCGGTGGGAACGCTTCTCCGACGTCGGCGGCGGCACCGTCCGCCTTGACACCGCACGGCGCGGCCAGGCCGGTACGGGCGGCGGGCGCAGCGTCGGCTTCGGGCGCCGGATCGCCGGCGGGCTGAGCATGGGCCCGCCACTCAACTGGCTGCTCAAGCTGGGTGTTTCGCTGGGCTGGACCCGCAGGACCGACTATGCGCTGGGAACCGCGGCGTACAACCAGACCGAATGGCGCGCCCACGAGGGCTCGCATCTGCACCTGGACGACGTCCACTACCGGGTGCGGGTCGACCGCGTAACCGAAGCGCCGCCGGTGACCACCGGGCAGTCCGGTCAGCCCAAACCGCCCCAGACGGCGCCCAGGTGGCAGCGCAACCAGGTCCACGCCGCGGAGTTCGCGATGCGCGACGGGCTGAGCTGGCGACTGCCGGACGACCTCACCGTGCCGTACAACGGGCCCCGGCGGGCGCCGAAGACGCTCACGTTCCCGGACGGGATCGAGCCGCGGATGGCCGACACCACCGGGCTGCACCTCACTGACCCGCCGGAGGACTTGGCGCTCGCCATATCCGGCGTCCGGCCCGGCAGTTCGGCGCACCGCACCCTCGTCTCGTACGTCAGGCCGGGGCGGCTGCTCCCCCTGTTCGGCCGGTTCTCCGGACCGGTCACGGGGCCCGAGCTGAGCCGGGGCAGCGGGCAGCATCCCCTCGGGCACCTGATCGTGGAGCGTTCGGTGCCGCACCGAGCCACGCTGGTCACCGAGTCGGTCAAGGCCGAGCTGCGCGAGCTCACCCAGACCACGTACCAGAACGAGCGCGGCCATGTCCGCGACACGCGCCTGGGATTCCAGGTCACCTCCGGGCCGAACTACACCCTGGTCGGCCCCGACACCGACGTACGCCTCCAAGGCGGTCCGCTGGTACGCGCGGACCTCACCACCGGGCGGGGCCACTACCTCGGCATCGACGCGGCCCGGAAGACCACCGGACGCCTCCGCAACACCCCGGTCGCGCTCTATCGGGTGGAGCGCACCCTGATGGTGCGCAAGCCCGGTGAGCTGCCGTCCGCGGCCCGCCCGGTCCGGGTGGTCAGCCTGGACTGGATCTCCACCCAGGACGCGCGCCGCCTCGCGGGCTGGGACAGCCGCACTCCCGGCCAGTCGGGGCCCGACCCGGACGTCGAGCCGCCGGTGCCGTGGTACCTCTCGCGGGAGGACCCGGTGCACCTGAGCGGTCAGGTCCGCGCCGAGGGCTTCCGCCCGGTCCGGCCGCAGACACAGGTGCAGCCGCAGCCTCTGGGGCAGAGCCAGCCCCCGGTGCAGCCGCAGACCCAGTCGCAGCCGGTAACACAGACACAGCCGGAGACGGAGACGCAGAACGAGTCCCAGCCGGGGACTCAGACCCAGCAACCCGCGCCCGCCCCCCAAGACCCCATGCGGGCCTTCGCGGACTCCGTCCTGGACACGCTGCACCGCGCGCATCCGTCGCTGTTCGTCCCGCCGCTGATGCTGCGGCATCCGCGCCTCGCCAAGTTCTGGTACGGCGACGGGAGGATGCGGACCGCGCTGCACAACGACCGCCAGGTGCGCGAGGCGCTGAACCGGCCCACCCTGGCGCAGAGCCTGGACGACCTGACCACCACCGGAGTGCCGGTCACCCTCACCGAGGACGGCAAGGTACGCCGCGGCCACCACACGCTCATCCTCAAAGCACGCCTCACCGACCGGCAGTTCGAGACCACGATGAGCGAGCGCGCGCTGCGCAACGCGGTGATCGGCACCGAGGCGTCGGGCCAGGGGCAGCAGGCATCCACCACCCTCTCCGGCGGTGTCGAGCTCGGCGTCTCGCCGCGCGACCACGACAAGGTGCCCGATGCCGGTCTTCCGCGCCAGGCGGGCAGCGTGGCAGTCGGCGTCCGGCACGCCAGGACCGACCAGAAGGCGACGAGGAACACCGTCGCGGTCAACCACGACCATCTGATGTTCCAGACCGGCGTCGACCTCTACAGCTACCAGGTGAAGTTGGGCGCCTCCTTCGAGGGCCACCGCCGCCCGCGCGGCTGGGCCAGGCTCGCCTCGGTCGGCCTGCTCGGCGCCGGTGTCTTCGTCAGCAAGGTCCAGGAGCAGCCGCTGTTCAGCCGGGGCAACGAGACCATCGGCCGGGTGGAGCTCGCCGTCCCCGCCGCCCACGGCTCCGACCGTCACGCGCCCGCCGACCCGCCGCCCGGCACCACGGCGCCGGCGACCGCGGCTCCCGTACCGCAACCTCTGTCTTCCGTCGAGGCGGACCAACTCCTTGACGGTGTCACCCCGTTGCCGAGGACGGATCCCGCCGACCAGCAGCTCACCGGACGCCTGCTGAGCGTCCCGCACGTGGTGCTCAGCACCGAAGGCGGCCCGCACCGACAGCAGCTCATGCAGGACACCGCCGACCGCGCCTCGGGCACCTCCTGGCACGTCAGCGCGCCCGGCGCCCCCGTGCGCACCGCGCTGCGCCGGGCGATGGCGAACCTGAGCGTGGCCGGACAACTGGGCCAGTACCTGGGCCCGTTCGGGTCCCGCGTCACCGGACTCAACGGCGCCGGACCGTTCCGTACCCACTACCTCAAGGCAGCGGTACGCGGCGAACTGGACAACTTCCGGGTCAAGAGCGATCCGAAGCCCGCCAGCCTCGAAGCGACCGTCGGCAACGAACACCGTGTCCTCGGCAGCGCGAGCACCGTCACCCACACCACCCTCGGCCTCCAGGGTGCCGAAATGCCGCTGAAGCAGGCGCCGGGACAGCAGGCCGTGGTCGGCTCCTACTCGACGGCCCTGCAGTACGCGTGGGGCAAGGGACGCGGCATCTCCCAGACCCTCACCCGCGGTCGCAATACCACCCTCGCCTTCGCCGGGCGGATGTACCTGGTGGTCGCCGACGCCACCGAGACCGTCGCCGTACGGGACCGCTGGACGGCTGCGATGGGCACCATGGGCACCCGTGCCGGGGCCCGCATCAGCTCCGCGGCCGGGCGGCTCTCCGGGCGCCTCGGCGACAGCCTCTCCCCGCGCCCGGCCGCCGCCGCGCTGCAGCGCATCCGCGACGCGGTGATGTTCCACCTGCCGATGCAGGACGTCATCGAGGCCGGGCTCGCCCCCGACGGCCTCGGCACCAAGACCCCGCACAACCTCGGCGGCGGCTACCGGGTGCCCCCCTACCTGCGGGACCGCCGCTTCCCCACCCACCCCACCGGTCAGCTCGACGCGAGCGTCGCGGCGCAGCAGTTGACGCAACAGCTGGAGAAGATCGGGGTGCCCTCGCACGACCGGGAGCAGGCCCTGCAGCGGCTCTCCCCGGACTTCCTCCAATCGCATCTGCAGGAGTTGACGACCGGCGGGATGACCCTGCCGGTGCGCTACCGCACCTGGTCGAGCCCGTTCCACCTGCCGGTCGGCGGCAGCCCCGGCCGGCTCCGGTTCGAGCTGACCCCGGTCACCACCACCGTGGACAGGCTGCGCACCGGGTTCGAGCTGGAGGACTACCGCACCACCGCCCGCGACGACGCCGACGCCACCTCACAGGACCGCGGCGCCGACCTGACGCTCAGCGGGGGCGAGCGCGCCGCGGACAGCGGTGTCCTCATCGCCAATCCCTCGCTCCAGGGCACCGCGGCCAAGCAGCGGGCGAGCACCCGCACCCAGACCGCGGGCACCACCTCGATGCCGAACATCGCCACCACTCAGGCGCACGCCGAGATCGTCACCAGCTACACCCTGAGCATCACCATGACGGACGCGACCGGCGATCCGCTCGCCCCCCGCGTCGACGCCACTCCCGTCGGCAGCCTCAACGAGATCCTCCCGGCGAGCCTGCTCACCCCGGACGGTGACGGCGCCGACGGCGCCCTGACCGAGCAGGACGTGCCCGAGCCCGAGCGGGCGGTGCGGATGCTGACCGCCGAACAGGCACGCCCGGAGAGCATCTCCGCCTGGCGCAACACCTCCACCGGCGGCGCCGAATCCGACGTACTGCCCTTCGACGACCTGATCGGCTCCGGCATCCTCGCCGTGGACATCCGCGGCGCGGCCAACGTGCAGGACGCCCTGACCCTCGCCACCGCGCGCGCCGACGGCCTCGGCGACACCGACCTCGGCAAGCGGCACACCGGCAAGGTTCTCGACGGCCGCGTGCGCATCGCCCGCCTGACCTCCCTGACCGCCATCGGCACCGCACCCGCCGAGGCCCAGCAGGAGGCCACCACCCAAGTCGGTCTGACCGCGGGCTTCCGCGAGGCACTGAGCACGAACGGCACCCCGCTGCCCACCCAGGCCTCCTCCCATCTCTTCGGCCAGTCCCACACCGCCGACTCCCGCCTCTACGCGAAGATGCACCGCGGCGGCGCCCGGCTGCTCGCCGTGGAGAACAAGCCGCGCATGGAGGCCATGCAGCGGGCGAAGACCTCCGACGCGTCGGAGGCGGGCATCACCGACAACGTCGAGGGCGCCGTCGGCACCGCACCCCTCGCGGGCAACAGCAACGCCGGTGTGACCAACCCGGGCGCCACGGTCCCGATCGGCGGCACGAACGACGGCACCACGCTCAAGGGTGCCGCCGACACGACCCTGGGCACCCACCTCAAGGTCGTCACCGACCGCAGCATGCTCTTCGCGGTGCCGGTGAGCTGGCTCTCGGTGGCCGAGGTGGACCACCGGTTCACCGACAGCCGCCCGCTGCACGCGCTCGGCAAGGCCAAGCGCGGCCCGCGCGCCGCCGAGGCCGAGACCACCGCGCTCGTCTGGCTGCGCGAGGACCTCGCCCGCGACTACGGCCTCCTGGACGACACCACGTTCACCCCTGACGTCCGCACGGCCTGGGACGACCAGGCCAAGGCCGCGGCCGACCTCGCCGCGGCCGAGAAGGGCTACTACGACGCCCGCGCGCGGTCCCGTGAGACATGGCTCGACCTGAGCGCGCAGGAGCAGGCCGCACTCGGCGAGGACAACTCCGGCCCGCCGACCGACCTTCCGCAGGACATCGTCTGGTCCCCGGCCGTCGTCGCCTGGCAGGCCGCCCGCGACGAGGTCAACCGCTGGGAGCAGCACACCGAAGCCGCCGCAGCGGACCATCACCGGCTGCACCTCGCCGCCTCCCGCCTCACCGCCCACCACCAGGGCCCGGCGTCCGGCCCGACGACGGACCTGCCGCAGAAGTACACCAAGCCGGCCTGGCAATCCGAGGCGTCGGAGCCGTACGTCATCAGTGACGGGGTCAGCACTGACGCGGTCGGCACCGAGGGGGTCGGCACAGTGGGGGCCGGCACCACCCTGCGCACCATCACTTCGCCGGACGGCGCCACGGTGCACGAGGTGCACGACATGCCGCACGACGGCGCCTCGTTCTTCCACGCGCTGCTGGCCGCCGCCCAGCACCAGGGCCGCCTGCCCCACCTGCTCGGCGACGGCCTCGCCGACCGGTTCGCGAACACCCCCGGCGACCCGGCGGTCACCGCCGAAGCCATCGACGCCGTGCTCGGCCGCCTCGCCTGGGCGCTGGCCGACGACGACAACGAGGACCTGCTCGACCACCTCGCCCTGGACGCCGCGGACACCTTCACGCAAGAGGAACTCCGCTCCGCCGACGTGGAGTTCACCCCGGCCCAGCAGGCCGAGTACGACGCCTTCGGCAGGCTCCCGCAGACCTACTGGCCGACCCCCGGGCAGCGAGTGGCGCTTGCCGTCGCGGCCTTGGCCCGCCCCTTCGCCGTAGAGCCGCGCCAGGACAGCACCCCGCTGCCGGACGGCGAACCTCCCGAGCGCCGCGCGGGCGACCACGGCGGCGCCGATCTGCTGCCCGCCCTCGCCGCCCGGGTCCTCGGCACTCCGCTCACCGTGGTGACCGGTGAGGGCCGCGACCAGCTCTTCCTGCCGAACCGCACCGACCCGGCCACCGTCGACCCGGCCACCGACCCGCTCCTCTTCGCCGACGGCGGCTTCTTCTCCGTCGCGCTCCCGCCCGGTTCTCCGGTGCCGACTGCCACGGCGCTGCCCGGGCCGACTACGGCCACGCCTCCCGCGCCGAAGCCGCAGACCGCGAAGGCGCCCGCACACCGCAGCCACACGACCGCGCCCTGGCTGCCGTCCGCCGACAGCAGCACCAGCCCGGGCTACCGGCTCGCTCGCGACGGCATCCTCACCGCCCCCGACGGCGCCACCTACACCCAGGGCACCCCCACCGGCCGGGGCAACGGCTTCTTCGGCGCGCTGTCCACGGCGATGCGCCAGGCCGCGGAGCAGCCAGGCCTGGACAGCCGCGAGGCGGCGCGGCTGCGCATCCGCTCCGGGGTGACGCCCGCCCAACTGCTGCGCATGAACGGCCTGCCCGGCGACCGGGCGGATCACGACTCGCTCTTCACGCCCCCACCTTTCCGGGCCCGCCCCGGCGCTCCGACGCCGAGCCAGGACGCCCTCGACGGCCACTTGCGCCGCCACATCGCCGAGGCTCCGTGGGGCCCCGGGGCGGACCGCGCGCTGGCGAAGTGGGCTGCCGACGCGACCGGTACCACCGTCACCCTGATCGAGGAGAACGGAACCACCCACACCTATCCAGGCCCTGCCGGAGACGACAGCACGCACATCCGACTCCGCCGCCGGGGCGGAGACTTCGTACCCCTGACCCTCCACACCCCGGCGAAACCGGCCCCGACTCCGACTCCGACCCCGACCCCGAACGCGGACCCGGCGGCAATCCCGCTGCCCCCGTCACCGACGGGCAGCGACCTCCCCGGCCTCCTGGAGGAGGAGGCGTACGAGCTGAGCACGCTGTCCGGCAACGACGCGAACGCGGACATCCCCACCACCTCCCCGGACACGGCACCTGCCGCGCCGGAGCCGACCCTCCGTTCCTTCAAGCTGGGGAACTACGAGTTCACCAACTTGAATCAGACGGACAGGTACGTCGAGAAGGCGGTGCGGATCGTCGAGTTGCTGGACGAGCACGGCACGATCAAGGACTTTGTGGGCGGTCGTCCGGTGCGGATCACTCTGCGGTTGCGGACGACGGAGACGCCGGCTGATGTGCATGACCGGGGTGATGCCGGGGTTGAGATCAATCTGGCGAGCTATTACTTCGAGAAGTACGACATCGGTTATGTGATGGGGATGCTGGCCCATGAGATCGGCCTGCATCCGCTTGCCTCGAAGAACTCGAAGATCCCCGAGGAGGAGGATTTGTATGCGGGGATGCCGTTGCGGGTGCCGGGCCTGGAGACGCTGAGGACGCCGCGTTTCATGAACACGTTGGATGCGGGCCAGGCGGACCATGTGATGGCGGCGTTCCCGGCCACGATCCGGCACGGCATCTATCGCGACATCGTCGTGGAGATGGCGCAGGTCCTGGCGCAGCACGCGCGGGTGGGAGTGGTTGGTGCCAAGGCGAAGGATGTCACCGACCTGATCGACACCTACCTGATGGATCTGGCGTCGATCGCGGTGACCAATGACCACCGGGCGCGGGCGGTCACGGACCCTGGTTACACGGCCAGGGCTTATAACGCCTACAAGGCTCAGCTGGCCGAGCACCTGGCCGCCGACAGCCCCGTTCGCCCTCTGCTGCCCGCGGACAAGGGCCGGTTCGGTGTCCTGGGTGACTTCGCCAGCCTGGCCACCAGCGTCGGGACCAACAACCGCGGCGACAGCATCCAGCAGCCCGCCGTCCCGGATGAGACCGGAGGCAACACCGGCGAAGCCCGCCCCCGACTGCCCCAGGCCGACACAGCCACCGGCACCGCGCCGCAGACCGAGCTGCCCGCCCCCTCGCCGGCGCGGGGCGTGCGCGACAGCCGTCCCCGGTTCGTGGTGCGTTCGGGCTTCGACGCGCGGCGGTTCTCGTATCAGGGTGAGCCGGTCACGGACCTCACTGTCCGTGTCGCGCTGCGCGGCACTGATGACCAGGCCGCCCATGTGTTTGACCAGCTCAGCGCGGGAGTGGAAGAGCTCCTGAACGGTCCGGAGTACCGGTTGTTCAATGGCGACCGGTTGCACGTGACCGTCGAGTACGTCGATCCTGCCGATGCTCCGCACCTGACGGTGGATCTGGCGGGCCGGGACCGGGGGATGGACCAGACCACCTGGTGGGCCGACGCCACTCCGGCACAGTTGGTGCACGAACTCACCCATCAACTGGGTCTGCGTGACGAGTACCGGGACACCGACTCCCCGCACCGCCCCCATATCCTCGGCAGCCTCTTGGGCGACCTCAACGCGGCTCCCGAGGATTCGTCCCTCGCCCCTGCCGGCCTGCGTGACCGGCATTTGGCTCTGCTCGGAGCGCTCATCGGTGACGTGACTATGGCGCCCCCGCAGGACACTGATCAGGCCGATCAGAGCTGGGCGGCAGTCCGGAGTGCTGCCGTCGAGCAACCCCGCGAGTCCATCTGGGTGGACCCGGTGTCCCTGCCCCGGCCCGTCGACGGCACGGCAGGCAGCGAGATCCCGGCGCATGCTCCACAGGACTCGGATGCAGGGCCCGCTGCCCCGGAGCTCCGTTCCTTCAAGCTGGGGAACTACGAGTTCACCAACTTGAATCAGACGGATAAGTACGTCGAGAAGGCGGTGCGGATCGTCGAGCTGCTGGACGAGCACGGCACCATCAAGGACTTTGTCGGCGGTCGTCCGGTGCGGATCACTCTGCGGTTGCGGACGACGGAGACGCCGGCTGACGTGCATGACCGGGGTGATGCCGGGGTTGAGATCAATCTGGCGAGCTATTACTTCGAGAAGTACGACATCGGTTATGTGATGGGCATGCTGGCCCATGAGATCGGCCTGCACCCGCTCGCCTCGAAGAACTCGAAGATCCCCGAGGAGGAGGACCTCTACGCCGGGATGCCGTTGCGGGTGCCGGGCCTGGAAACACTGAAGACGCCACGTTTCATGAACACGTTGGATGCGGGCCAGGCGGACCATGTGATGGCGGCGTTCCCGGCCACCATCCGGCACGGCATCTACCGCGACATCGTCGTGGAGATGGCACAGGTCCTGGCCCAGCACGCGCGGGTCGGGGTGGCCGGCGCCAAGAGCAGTGATGTCACCGACCTGATCGACACATACCTGATGGACCTGGCCACCATCGCGGTGACTAATGACCATCGGGCGAAGGCGGTCACGGACCCCAGCTATACGGCCAGGTCCTACAACGCCTACAAGACGCAGCTGGCCGAGCATCTCGCCCCGGACAGTCCCCTTCATGCCCTGCTGCCCGCCGACAAGGGCGCGGTCGGTGTCCTGCGCAACTTCACCGGCCTGGCCGCCAGCGTCGCGGCCAACAACAGCGGCGAGAGCATCCAAAAGCCCGCCGCTCCCGACCAGAGCGGAACCAACCCCGGTACCAACACCGGCGAAGCCCGCCCTCGACTTCCTCAGTCCAACCCCGAAGCCACGGAGACGGCAGCCGCCCCGGCCCCCTTCAAGCTGGGTAACTACGAGTTCACCAACCTGAAGCAGACGGACAAGTACGTCGAGAAGGCGGTCCGGATTGTCGAGTTGCTGGACGAGCACGTCACCATCAAGGACTTTGTCGGTGATCGGCCTGTGCGGATCACGCTGCGCCTGCGCACGACGGAGGCCCCGGCCGACGTGCATGACCGGGGTGACGAGGGCGTCGAGATCAACCTGGCGAGCTATTACTTCGAGAAGTACGACATCGGTTACGTGATGGGCATGCTGGCCCACGAGATCGGCCTGCACCCGCTCGCCTCCAAGAACACGAAGATCCCCGAGGAGGAGGATCTCTACGCCGGGATGCCACTGATGGTGCCGGGCCTGGAGGCGCTGAAGACGCCGCGTTTCATGAACACGTTGGATGCGGGGCAGGCCGATCACGTGATGGCGGCCTTCCCGCACACCATCCGGCACGGGATCTACCGCGACATCGTCCTGGAGATGGCCCGCGTCCTGGCCCAGCACGCACGGGTTGGCGTGGCTGGTGCCAAGGCCAAGGACGTCACCGACCTGATCGACACCTACCTGATGGACCTTGCGTCCATTGCGGTGACCAATGACCATCGGGCGCGGGCTGTCACGGACCCCAGTTACACGGCCAGGTCCTACAACGCCTACAAGGCCCAGCTGGCCGAGCAACTCCCCGCGGACAGCCCCCTGCGCCCGTTGCTCCCTGCGGACAAGGGCCGGTTCGGTGTGCTGGGTGACTTCGCAGGGCTGGCTGCCAGCGTCGGGACCAACAACAGCGGCGACAGCATCCAACAGCAGGCCGACACCGCAGACGAGGCCGGTGCCAACACCGGCGAGGCACGCCCCAGACTGCCTGAGCCCGGCACCAGTACCAGTGACCCCACCGCCCCGCTGACCGTGCCGCCCGCCCCCTCGCCGGCGCGGGGCGTGCGCGACACCCGTCCTCGGTTTGTGGTGCGTTCGGGCTTCGATGCGCGGCGGTTTTCGTACGGGGGTGAGCCGGTCACCGACCTCACCGTCCGTGTTGCAATGCGCGGGACGAACGACCAGGCCACCCATGTGTTCGGCCAACTCAGTTCAGGTGTCGAGGAGTTCCTGAACGGTCCGGAGTACCGGTTGTTCAACGGCGACCGGTTGCACGTCACCGTCGAGTACGTCGATCCTGCCGATGCTCCGCACCTGACGGTGGATCTGGCGGGCCGGGACCGGGGGATGGACCAGACCACCTGGTGGAGCGACGCCACTCCGGTGCAGTTGGTGCATGAGCTCACTCACCAGCTGGGTCTGCGTGATGAGTACCGGGACACCGACTCCCCGCAGCGCCCGCACATTCTCGGCAGCCTCTTGGGCGACTTGAACGTAGCTCCCGAGGATTCGTCCCTCGCCCCGGCGGGCTTGCGTGACCGGCATTTGGCTCTGCTCGGGGCGCTCATCGGCGACGTGACCATGGCGCCCCAGTCGAGCGCCGATCAGAGCTGGGCGGCAGCCCGAAACACTGCCGTCGAGGAACTGCGTGAGTCCATCTGGGTAGACCCGGTCTCGCTGCCCCGACCTGTCGACGGCACGGCAGGCAGCGAGGTCCCGGCGCATGCTCCACAGGGCTCGGATGCGGGACCCGCCGCGCCGGAACCGGCCCTCCGCTCCTTCAAGTTGGGGAATTACGAGTTCACCAACTTGAATCAGACGGACAGGTACGTCGAGAAGGCGATGCGGATCGTCGAGCTGCTGGACGAGCACGGCACCATCAAGAGCTACGTCGGTAACCGTCCCGTGCGGATCACTCTGCGCCTGCGCACGACCGAAGCGCCCGCTGACGTCCGTGACTGGGGCGATGACGGTGTTGAGATCAATCTGGCGAGTTACTACTTCGAGAAGTACGACATCGGTTACGTGATGGGCATGCTGGCCCATGAGATCGGCCTGCACCCGCTCGCCTCGCAGAATACGAAGATCCCCGAGGAGGAGGATTTGTATGCGGGGATGCCGTTGCGGGTGCCGGGGCTGGAAACGCTGAGGACTCCGCGTTTCATGAACACGTTGGATGCGGGCCAGGCAGATCACGTGATGGCGGCGTTCCCGGCCACGATCCGGCACGGCATCTATCGCGACATCGTCGTGGAGATGGCACATGTCCTGGCCCAGCACGCGCGGGTCGGGGTGGCTGGTGCCAAGGCGAAGGATGTCACCGACCTGATCGATACCTATTTGATGGATCTGGCGTCGATTGCGGTGACCAACGACCACCGGGCAAAGGCAATCAAGGACCCCAGTTACACGGCCAGGTCCTACAACGCCTACAAGGCGCAGCTGGCCGAGTATCTCGCCCCGGACAGTCCCCTTCATGCCCTGCTGCCCGCCGACAAGGGCGTGATGGGCGTGCTGAGCGACTTCACCGGCCTGGCCACCAGCGTCGGGACCAACAACCGCGGCGACAGCATCCAGCAGCCCGCCGTCCCGGATGGGACCGGTGCCAACACCGGCGAAGCCCGACCCCGACTGCCCCAGACCAACGTCGGCACCGCGCCGTCCGCCACTTCACCGACTCGGGGCGGGCGCGACAGCCGTCCCCGGTTTGTGGTGCGTTCCGGTTTCGATGCGCGGCGGTTCTCGTATCAGGGTGAGCCGGTCACCGACCTGACCGTCCGTGTTGCAATGCGCGGGACGAATGACCAGGCGGCCCATGTGTTCGGCCGGCTAAGCGCGGGTGTTGAGGAGTTCCTGAACGGTCCGGAGTACCGGTTGTTCAATGGCGACCGGTTGCACGTGACCGTCGAGCTCGTCGATCCTGCCGATGCTCCGCACCTGACGGTGGATCTGGCGGGCCGAGACCAGGGGATGGACCAGACCACCTGGTGGGCCGACGCCACTCCGGCACAGTTGGTGCACGAACTCACCCATCAACTGGGTCTGCGTGACGAATACCGGGACATCGACTCCCCGCAGCGCCCGCACATTCTCGGCAGCCTCCTCGGTGATCTCAACGTAGCTCCCGAGGAGTCGGCCCTCGCTCCTGCCGGCCTGCGTGACCGGCATTTGGCTCTGCTCGGTGCGCTCATCGGCGACGTGACCCCGGCGCTTCAGCAGAATGCTGATCAGAGCTGGGCGACAGCCCGGAGTGCCGCCGTTGAGGAACTGCGCGAGTCCATCTGGGTGGACCCGGTGTCCCTGCCCCGGCCCGTCGACGGCACGGCAGGCAGCGAGATCCCGGCGCATGCTCCACAGGACTCGGATGCGGGGCCCGCCGCCCCGGAGCTCCGTTCCTTCAAGCTGGGGAACTACGAGTTCACCAACTTGAACCAGACGGATAAGTACGTCGAGAAGGCGATGCGGATCGTCGAGCTGCTGGACGAGCACGGCACCATCAAGGACTTTGTCGGCGGTCGTCCGGTGCGGATCACGCTGCGCCTGCGGACGACGGAGACGCCGGCTGATGTGCATGACCGGGGTGATGCCGGGGTTGAGATCAATCTGGCGAGTTATTACTTCGAGAAGTACGACATCGGTTATGTGATGGGGATGCTGGCCCATGAGATCGGCCTGCATCCGCTCGCCTCCAAGAACTCGAAGATTCCCGAGGAGGAGGATTTGTATGCGGGGATGCCGTTGCGGGTGCCGGGCCTGGAAACGCTGAAGACGCCGCGTTTCATGAATACGTTGGATGCGGGCCAGGCCGATCACGTGATGGCGGCGTTCCCGGCCACGATCCGGCACGGCATCTATCGCGACATCGTCGTGGAGATGGCCCAGATCCTGGCCCAGCATGCGCGGGTCGGGGTGGCTGGTGCCAAGGCCAAGGACGTCACCGACCTGATCGACACCTACTTGATGGATCTGGCGTCGATCGCGGTCACCAACGACCACCGGGCAAAGGCAATCAAGGACCCCAGTTACACGGCCAGGTCCTACAACGCCTACAAGACGCAACTGGCCGAATACCTCGCCCCGGACAGCCCCGTCCGCCCGCTGCTGCCCGCCGACAAGGGTGTGATGGGTGTGTTGGGTGACTTCGCCGGCCTGGCCACCAGCGTTGGAACCAACAACACCGGCGACAGCATCCAACAGCCCACCGCCCCAGGCGAGACCGGTGCGAACACCGGCGAAGCCCGCCCCCGACTGCCCCAGGCGAACACCGAAAGCACGGAGACCACCGCCGCCCCTGAGCTCCGTTCCTTCAAGCTGGGGAACTACGAGTTCACCAACCTGAAGCAGACGGACAAGTACGTCGAGAAGGCGGTCCGGATCGTCGAGCTGCTCGACGAGCACGACACCATTAAGAAGTTCGTCGGTGACCGGCCGGTCCGGATCACTCTGCGGTTGCGGACGACGGAGACGCCGGCTGACGTGCATGACCGGGGTGACGAGGGCGTCGAGATCAACCTGGCGAGTTACTACTTCGAGAAGTACGACATCGGTTACGTGATGGGCATGCTGGCCCACGAGATCGGCCTGCACCCGCTCGCCTCCAAGAACACGAAGATCCCCGAGGAAGAGGATCTCTACGCCGGGATGCCACTGTCGGTGCCGGGCCTGGAGACGCTGAAGACGCCGCGTTTCATGAACACGTTGGATGCGGGGCAGGCCGACCATGTCATGGCGGCCTTCCCGCACACCATCCGGCACGGGATCTACCGCGACATCGTCCTGGAGATGGCCCGCGTCCTGGCCCAGCACGCACGGGTTGGTGTGGCGGGCGCCAAGGCCAAGGACGTCACCGACCTGATCGATACCTACTTGATGGATCTGGCGTCGATTGCGGTGACCAACGACCACCGGGCGCGGGCGGTCACGGACCCCAGTTACACGGCCAGGTCCTACAACGCCTACAAGGCCCAGCTGGCCGAGCAACTCCCCGCGGACAGCCCCCTCCACGCCCTGCTGCCCGCCGACAAGGGCCGGCTCGGTGTCCTGGGTGACTTCGCCGGGCTGGCCGCCAGCGTCGGGACCAACAACCGCGGCGACAGCATCCAACCACCGCCCGGCACGGAGTGATCTCCCGGCGAGGTCAGCAACCCCATTCGGAAGCAGTCAGGTTCAGAAGCGGTCAGGACAGCTTCGCGGGGCATAGGCGCTCGGCCTTCCCCGCGCCCTTGAGCTTGGCGTCCACGCACCCGCCCGGTAGCGAGCCGTGCCTCTTCTTACCGAAGTTGGCGGTTACGGTCAGCTTTCCGTTGCCGAACTCCGAGCGCTGCACCGTTCCGTCTTCGGTGAGCCGCTGGTAGTCCGTCATACGCTCCGTGCCGACGGCCTTGTGCAGAGGTGCGAAGTAGCGCTGGAGCGCCGCCATCTCCTTGCCCGTGGACGTCAGGTTGTTGTCCCCGAGCGTGAAGTTGAGCGGGGTGTTGTAGAGGGCGGACATCAACGCCCGGTCCGTCTTCTGGTCCGGGAGCTTGTTGTACGGCAGTTCCCAGCGGTCTGTGTTGATGACGGAGTCGTGAAGGGCGGCCTCGTACAGGGGGACGCGGTAGCGCGGGTCGTACATCGCCTTCGCGAGCGCGGACGGCAGCTTGACCTGCTTGAAGAAGGTCGCGGGCGCGCCCTGCGGCACATAGCCGCCCCACTTCTCCTTGTCGTTCTCCAGCTTCCACAAGCCGTCGGCGACCGGTGTCTGGCCGCCGTGGTCGAAGGTGAGCACGGGGGCGGCCCAGGCGCCGGAGGACTCGGAGCCGAGTACGAGCTTGTCGTCGGACGCGAGCTTTCGCATGCGCTCCAGGCGGTTGGCGCGGTCCTGTTTCATGTTCATGCGGTGGCCCTTGCTGCTGTCGCTGAACAGCTCGCCCGCCGCGTCGACATCCAGGAAGTAGCTCTCGGCGCCGTTGGCCGTCATCTGCTTCGCCCGGTCGTCCAGGTAGTGCTTGCCGGGCTCGGCCTGCTTGAAAGCTTGGGAGCTGAGGTAGCAGCCCCGGCCGCCGAAGCCTTCCTTGATCTCCCCCTTCCAGTTCCGTATGCAGAAGTCCGGGTAGACCGAGCCGGGCCACTTCGAGGAGGGGTTGTCTGCGCTCCCGGAGGGCTGGCCGTTGGCGTAGGAGTCGTACGGGCCGACCAGGTAGCCGTTTCGCTTCGCCGCCCGCACGGCTTGCTTGTCCATCGGCTGGTCGTCTGCGTCGTAACCGAGCCAGAGTCGTGAGACGCCGAGCTTGTGCAGTTCGTTCACGCCCTTCGCGGTACGGGCGTTGCCCCACACGTAGGCGTGCACGGCCCCGAGCATGCGCGTGATCTCGGGGTTCTCCTGGATCTTCTGCTTCAACGAGCGCAGCGTGCCGCGTTGGTCGAGGTACGCGCGGTAGTCGGTGGCTGAGGAGACGGGGGAGGAGTCCGTGAGGGAGAAGTGCACCGTGTAGTCGCGGGTCTGCTCGCGCCGCGAGAACTCGTGCCGGGCCGTGGAGCCGATCCGGCCGTCGTTCGAGGCGAAGCCCAGTGAAGTGCCGACCTCCTCCGGAACGATGTAACTGACGCCGTGCTTGCCCTGTGTGTAGCCCCAGGCGGGGAGGGTGAGGCCGCCCGAGAGCTCGGCCTCGGAGTCCTTGAGGCCGGCTTCGCCCGAGTTCCAGAAGGTGTCCTTGACCGGGACGCGCAAACCCTCGCCGCGCGGTATCTGTAGCGCCGCGCCGGCGCTGGGCGCGGTACTCGGCCAGGACAGGTTCTGGTCGGCGTCGGAGCGCACCGTCATGCGCAGCCGGCCGTGATCGCTCGCCGCCGTGACGGTGAGCTTCTTGCCGGGGTAAGACCAGTGGGCCGTGTTGCCGACCACGGTCACCTTGCCCGGCTTGCCGAGCCGCTGTCCCGCCGCGCCGGACACCGGGAGCGAGGCCCCGTCGTCGGTGCGCCCCGTGACGCGCAACGACCCGGTGTCCACGCGCGCGACACCGCCCCGCACGGTGAAGTCCACTGCGCTGTCGTGCAGTTGGGGCGGACCGGCCGTCGCACTGTCGTCCGCCGGAGGCTCGGCCATGGCCAGGTACCCGGCCGACGCCGTGGTGACGGTCAGCACGACAGCCGCGGCGATGCCGTACGTTCGGATGCGGCGCCGACGCGTCGCGCCCGCGACGTCACCGTGCCGTGCCTTGTGTGTCTGACTGCTGTTGCTCTTCGCGTGATCCACGGGGAGAGCATCGGGGCTGAGCGTAAGAAGTTCTTAAGAGTTCTGCGGAACCGGCGCGAACTCAGGCAGCGGCGTGAGGGCCGAATGCGCCGGACGCCCCTCCGCGGATGGCCCGGAAGGCATGGCGCTCAGATTGCGCAGCATGGCGTTGCGCTGCTCCAGGGCCCGGGCGGTGGTCGGGAAGAGCGCGGCATCACCCTTGCCGACCTGCTCCTGGTTCACGGTCACGAAGTCACGGGTGTCGTGTTCGTAAGCGGCGAAGCCAGCCGCGTGGTCCCGGTCGGCCAGTGAACCGGCGAGCATGTACGCGCCGACGAGCGCGAGGCTTGAACCCTGCCCCGTGAGGAACGAGGGCGCGTACGCGGCGTCGCCCACCAGCGCGACCCGGCCGCTCGACCAGCGTGGCATGCGGATCTGGCTGACCCCGTCGAAGAACAGGTCGTCCGCGTCGCGCATGGCGGCGAGCATGCCCGGGATCTCCCAGCCCCCGCCGGCGAAGACCGCGGAGATTAGGTCCCGTTGGGCTTCCGGGGTCCGGAACGCGTCGTAAGGCGGCTCCGGACGGGCGAAGTTGAGGAAGGCGTGCACGTCGTCGCTGTCTCCCACGGCGTAGAGCGCCGCGGCCCTGCCCGGGATGTTCCACATCATGAGCTCGTCGGAGAGGCCGAAAGTGTTGCGCATGGTGAATCCGGCGAAGCAGTAGCCGAGGTACCGGTGGAACTGCTCTTCGGGGCCGAACAGGAACTCGCGGGTACGGGAGTGCAGACCGTCCGCACCGAAGACCATGTCGAACGTACGGCTGCCGCCCCCGCGGAAGGTGACATCGACCCCGTGGCCGGACGACTGGTCGAGGGTGTCGATGCAGTCGTCGAACAGGAACTCCACGTCGTCACGGACCGCCGAGTAGAGAGCGTCGGTCAGGTCTCCGCGCCGCACTTCGATGTCGTGTCCCGCGACGCCGCCGGTGACGGTGTGCGGGTTGACCGAGGCGACCTTGCCGCCGTCCGCGTCGAGGAACGTGAGTCGACGCAGGTCGATGTGCGCGTCCCGAAGACGCGGCAGGATGCCCATCTTCCGTACGACCTCAAGTGCGGTGCCGCGTACGTCGATGGGGTAGCCGCCGCCACGAAGTGCGCTCGCCTTTTCCACCACCGTGACGGCGAATCCATAGCGGTTGAGCCAGTACGCGAGGGCGGGACCCGCGATGCTGGCCCCGGATATCAGTGCCGTGCGCCTCGGTGTCGTACCGATGTCCCTCAACAGGCCGGTGCGGGTGGTGCGGGTCATTCCTTGACTCCTTTGTTCATGGTGCGGGCGACGAGCAGGGACAGCGCCGCGACGGCGGCGGCTATGACGAAACCGGTGACGAACGCCGATTCGGCCGGGACGTCCGACCCGGCCGGGGTCGCGGCGGTGAGGAGTGCGCCGCTGGCCTGCGAACCCACGGCGAAGCCGAGTACGCGGGTCACCAGGACCAGGCTGGTGGCGATGCCGGTGTCGCTCTCGTCGACGGACGTGGCGGTGTTCGTCACCATCGCCGTGACGCACAGGCCGTTGGCGAGCGCGATCAGCATCTTGCCGATGACGAGATGCCAGACCTCGGTGTGTACGGCCGCCAGGCCGATCAGTCCGGCGACCATGATGACGATCCCGGCGGTGACCACGGCACGCGATCCGAAACGCCGCGCCCCGATCCCGCCGATCGGCCCGGCGAGCGACGCTGCCACGGCGCCGGGCAGCAGGAAGAAACCGATCTCGGTCGCGCTGGCCCCGAATCCGTACTCACCGGCGGGCACATCGAACAACTGCGGGACGAGGTAGACCGGCACCGAGGTGCCGACGCAGATCGTGAACGTCAGCACACATGACTTCCACACCGCGGGCCGGGCCAGCATGCGCAGATCGACCATCGGCGAGGCCGCGCGACGCTCGACGGCCGTCCATCCGGTCACGAAGGCCGCGAGGACCACGATGAGGGCGCCGAACACGACCGGCTGTGAAGCGAGTTCGGGTGCGAGGGCGAGCACGAGCATGAGCGTGACCAGCGTTCCGCTCAGGAGGACGAGGCCGGGCCAGTCGATCCCCGCGTCGCCCGGCCGGTTGGGCGGATCATGCGGCATCAGCCTGTTCACGAGAACGGTAGCCCCGATGACCGCGAACGTCGGCAGCGCGAACATCCAGTGCCGGGAAAGGCTCTCCGCCACGGGCCCGGCCGACAGCGTCCCCGCCATCCCGCCCCCGACGAACAACCCGCTGACGGTGCCGATGGCCACCTTCGACTCGCCCGCGGGGAGGTGTTTGCGCACCAGGATGAACGACAGGGGCAGCGCGCCCACCATCGCTCCCTGCAGTACCTGACCGAGCAGCAGCACCGGCAGGTTCGGCGCCAGGGAGGACACCAGGCCGCCGGTCGAGACCACCGCCATCAGCCGGATCAGGACCCGTTTTCCGCCGTAGCGGTCGCCGAACTTGCCTGCGACCGGGGTGATGAGCGCGCCGGTGATGAGGAGCACGATGCTGAGTAACGCCCCTTCGGCCGGACTCATGTCCAACTCGCGTTGCAGGAGCGGGAGCGTCGGCGTCACCACCGACTCCAGGGCGCCGGTGGCCAGTGCCAGCATGCCGAGGGCCCAGATCGCGGCCCTCCCGATGCGGACCGGCGGAGCCAGAGTTGTGGTCATGGACGTACGTCCTTCCGTCATTGCCGGGCCGGTGAGCCGCGGCCGGGCCGGTGAGCCGCGGCCAGTGAGTCGGGCCGGTGATCCGGGGTCAGTAAGCAGGGCGAGCAAGCCGGGCGAGCAAGGGGGCGGGCGGTCGCCACCCGCTGAGCCAGTATTACACTACACCGTGCAGTGTAGGCCGAGGCGTGGCTAAGATGTGCCCATGCCGACCACGAAGACCCTGCGCGAGGGATCCGCACAAAAGCGCGCCGCCATCCTTGCGGCGGCCCGGGAACTGTTCCTCGCCGACGGCTTCGACCGGACAAGCGTCGACGCGGTCGCCGCCCGGGCCGAGGTGTCCAAGCGGACGGTCTACGACTACTTCGGCGACAAACAGACGCTGCTGCAGGCAGTCGTCGACGCCGTCGGCGATTCGATGATCACGAAGATCCGGCGCACTCTCGACGACACCCTCACCGGCCTCACCGAGGACGCCGGCCTCGAGGACGCCCTGGTCACGTTCTCGATGCGCATCGCGACCGACATGCTCGGCTCGGCGGAGTACGCGACGCTGCAACGACTGGTCCGGGCGGAATCCGGCAACCTGCCGCACCGGGACTACAACTCCATGGCCGACGCCCCCGACGAGGCGATCGCCGAGCGGTTCGCCGCCTTCGCCGAGGCCGGACTGCTCCACGTTCCCGACCCCCGACTCGCGGCGGACCAGTTCATCGCGCTGACCTTCGGTGTCGCGCTGGACAGGCTCGGGTCCGCGAATGCCACGGAGGACAGCCGCGTGCGGCCACTCGTCGTCGAGGGAGTGCGGACCTTCCTGCGCGCATACCGGCCCCGGTAGGTGCCCGCAGGCCCAAGGACGTCTCGGCCCGGTCCCGACACGCAGGCACGGCGGCATGGGGCCGCTGAAGAGGGAGTTCGTGGAAGAGTGCGTTTCCGTCAGTCGCCTGTGCAGGCCCTGAAGCGGCTTTGACGCGTTGCCTCGGATTCCGCGGCGGCACCGCCGTGTGCGAGCCCCGCGCCGGGGTACCCAGAGCCGCCGAGAGAACGTGTCGCAGACGTGGACTAGGAGAACGCCATGCCCGTAGCCGCATATTGTCTCGTCGCTGTGGACTGTCCTGATCCCGCTGCCCTGGCCGGCTTCTACGCCGCGCTCCTCGGGGGCGACCTCAAGCAGGACAGCGAGGACTGGTACGACCTGCACGCGCCGGGCGGCCACCGCATCGCCTTCCAGCGGGCCGAGAACCACCGGCCGCCCCAGTGGCCCCGCGGAGATGACTCCCAGCAACTGCACCTCGACTTCGAGGTCACTGACATGGGAGCGGCCGAGTCGCTCGCGCTGTCACTGGGCGCCGTGCCCCTTGACCTCGACGACCAGGACGGACAGCGCGGCTTCCGCGTCTATGCCGACCCGGCGGGCCACCCGTTCTGTCTGTGCCGCGCCTGACGCGCTGCCCGTCGTACGACATGGGGAACACATGGTGGCGCGGCGGGCTCCGGTCCGCCGCCGCTGAGCTCCTGTGCTGGTGGGCCGCTCTTGTCGCGCTGTGGATCGTGCTGATCGGTGGCGTCGACGTACTGGAGGTGGCCGTCGGGGTCAGCTGCGGCCTTGCGGGGGCGTCGGCCGCCACGGCGGCCCGGCGTGCGGCGGGCTCCGAGTGAACGCCTGGCTCTGGTGCGGGGCCGCGCTCCTCGGCCTCGGGCTGCCCGTGGTGATCTGGGGTGTCGCGTCCGGGCCGCTGGGCCGCAGAGTGCTTGCGCAGAACGCGGGCAGCACCGTGGTCGCCCTCGCCTTCCTCTTGATCGCCCAGGGCTACGGGCGGCCCTCGTACGTCGATCTCTCCCTCGTCCTGTCATTGCTCGGCCCCGTGGGCACCCTCGTGTGTGTCCGGCTGCTGGCCGACGACCTTTCGGCGGGCAGTCCGCGCGGAGCCACGGCGGTGACCGCTCTCAGCGTCGCCGCCTCGCTGGCGGTGACCGTCGCCGTCTGTGCGGCGACGGACTTCGGCAGGCCGATGGCGAAGCTCGTCCTCATCGGGGCCCTGGTGGCCGTCGGCAACGTGATCGCCTCGCGGGCCCTGTCCGTAGGCGTGGTGGACGAAGCGGACGCGACGCGATGAGCGACGCGGACCGGACTCACAGGCGGACTCACAGCAAGTCATCACAGCGGACTCAGAGGTGAAGCGTTTTGGGCAACGATCTGATCATCTCCCTGTGCCTCGTGCTGGTGGCCGCGTCGGCGACGGTGGCGGTCGCGGTGCGTGAACCGGCGCGGCAGGCGCTCGTCCTCGCGGTGCTCGGTCTTGCCCTGGCCGCACTCTTCACGGTCCTGCAGGCACCGGACGTGGCGCTGTCCCAACTCGCCGTCGGATCCGTCATCACGCCGCTGATGATCCTGCTGTCCGTCCGCAAGGTCAGACGCCGTGCGCACCCGGCCGCCGATGACGGGGCGAAGCAGTGAACATCCGGACGCGGCGGTGGGTGTTGGGCCTCGGGGCGATCGGCCTCGCGGCGCTGTTCGTCGCCGCGTTCCTGCGTCTGCCGCGCTTCGGGAGCGCCCTGCATCCCTACGGAGACCGTGCGACCGACGCGGCCCTCGCCCGGCACACCTCGAACGTGGTCGCGTCGATCAACTTCGACCTGCGCGCCTTCGACACCCTCGGCGAGGAGTCCATCCTGTTCGCGGCCGTCCTCGGCACCGTCGTCCTGCTCCGGCAGACCCGTGACGAGGACCGGGTGCCGCCGCGATCCGCCGCCGTCGACCCCGGGGTCCGGCGCTACGCGCTCTTCGCGCTGCCCATCGTCCTGGTGGTCGGTCTCTACGTGGTGGCACACGGTCAGCTGAGTCCGGGCGGTGGCTTCCAGGGCGGCGTCATCGTGGCCACCGCCGTGCACCTTCTCTACGTCGGGGTGGACTACCGGGCCCTCGAACGGATCCGCCCGGTGTCCCTTTACGCGGTGGGTGACGCGATCGGCGAGGCCGCCTACCTGCTCGTCGGCGTGGCCGGACTGATCGGCGGCTCCGCCTTCCTGGCCAACCTGCTGCCGTACGGAACGTTCAACACCCTCTCGTCGGGCGGCACCGTGCCCCTGCTGAATCTGGCGGTCGGCATCGAAGTGGCCTGCGCGGTGGTCGTGTTGATGTCCTGCTTCCTCGACCAGGCCGTGGAGATCACCGAGGCTCCGAACGGCGGGAAAAACGCCGGGGAGAACGCCGCGAAGAACACGGGAAAGGCGGACGCGGAGTGATGCACGCATTCCCGTACCTCATCGCGGGATGGATTTTCCTCGTCGGCTGCTACGGGCTTGCCACGAGCCGCCACCTGGTGCACGCCGTCGGCTGCCTGGCCGTCTGCCAGTCCGCCACGTACGTCCTGCTCCTTGCCGTCGGCTACCGCGACGGCGGCACGGCGCCGGTCCACTCCGACCTGACCCCGCACTCCCGACCCCTGGTCGACCCCGTGGTGCAGGCGCTCACGCTCACCGACGTCGTCGTGGGAGCGACCGTCACCGCCCTGCTCCTGGCCCTCGTCATCCAGGTGTCCAAACGCCACGGCACCGCCGACCCCGACGAACTCTCCGAGCTGCGCGGATGAGTCAACTGCTGCCCCTGGTCGTGGTCCTGCCCCTCCTCGGCGCCGCCCTGCTCGTCGCGGTCGGCCGGCTGCTGCCGCGTATCGCCGCCGACGGCATCGCCGCCGCGGTGGCCGTCGCGACAACCGCGCTCGCCGTCCTGCTCCTCGCCCACTCGTCGCCGGACGCCGTCGAGTGGGTCGGCGGCTGGGAGCCCGGCGGCGACGGGAAGAGCGTGGGCATCGTCCTGGTCGGTGACGCACCCGGCACCGGGCTCGCCGCACTCGTCTCCCTGCTGACCGTGTCCGTACTCGCCTACTCCTGGCGCTACTTCGACGAAGTGCCGCAGGGACGCGCGGGAGCCTTCCCCGCCCTGGTGCTCCTCTTCCAAGCGGGCATGTGCGGCTTCGCGCTGACGGGCGACCTCTTCAACGCCTTCGTCTTCTTCGAGCTGATGAGCGTCGTCGCCTACGCCCTGACCGGCTACCGGGTGGAGGAACCCAAGGCCGTGCAGGGCGCGCTCACCTTCGGCGTCGTCAACTCTCTGGGCGCGTACGCGACGCTGATGGGGATCGCGATGCTGTATGCCCGCACCGGCGAGCTGGGCATGCGGCAGATCGGCGACGCGCTGCGGGCCACAGGCCCTCCGGACGCACTCGTCCTGGGTGCGTTTGTCCTGGTGATGACCGGGCTGCTCGTGAAGGCCGCGGCCGTCCCCTTCCATTTCTGGCTGCCGGACGCGCACGCCGTGGCACCGACCCCGGTCTGCATGCTGCTGTCCGGCGTCATGGTCGAACTCGGTGTCTACGGCGTCTGGCGCGTGTACACCGTCGTCTTCGCCGGGGCGGGCGGGCTGCCCGCCGCCGACTTCACCCGCAGCCTCGTGGTCCTGGGGACCGCCACGGCGCTGCTCGGCGCACTGATGTGCTGGCGGCAGCGCCACCTCAAGCGCATGCTCGCCTACTCGACGATCGCCCACACGGGACTCTTCCTCGTGGGAATCGGCCTGCTGCGGCCCGAGTCGACCGCCGGAGTCGCCCTCTACGTGCTGGGCCACGCGGGCACCAAGGCCGCGCTGTTCGCGTGCACCGGCATCCTGCTCGACCGCTACGGCAGCGTGGACGAACGTGAACTGCACGGCCGGGGACGGGAGTTGCCTGTCGTGGCCGTTCTCTACGGCATGGCCGCGTTCGCCCTGACCGGCCTGCCGCCCTTCGGTACGGCCCTGGGCAAGGGGGTGGCCGAGGAGGCATCCGGCGCCGCCACGCTGCTCTTCCTCGTCGTGTCGGTCGTCACGGGCGCGGCCGTGATGCGCGCGGGGGCGCGAGTGTTCCTGGGCGCGGGTCCGCGGCCCGACCGCTCGTCCTCGCCCGATTCGACGTCCGGCGACGAGGAGCCCGAGACGCGCGAGCCGCTGGGGCGGCGGGTCCCGTTGCCGATGGTGGCCGTGCCGGCGGCGCTCATCGCGGGCACGCTGGCCGTGGGGCTCGTCCCCGCCCTGGCGGCCGGAGCGGGCAGGGCCTTCGCCGGTCCGCACGCCCCCGCGCCGCACTGGACGCCCGCCGCTCTGCTCACCGGTGCCCTTGCCACGGCATGCGCGGCAGGGTGTGCCGCCCTCGCCTTGCGGCGGGCCGCGCCGGGGAAACCGTCCGTCTGGACGGCGACCCTGCTCCGTCTGCATTCGGGGCACATCGGGGACTACGTCGCCTGGTTGGTCCTCGGAACGGCCGTACTGGGCGCGTTGGCGTTGCCGGGCGTTCTCGGCGCCGATCTCCTGCCCTGAGAAGTCCGGTCTCCTGCCCTGAGAAATCGGGGCCCTTCGACCTGTTAGAGAACTCCGAAGCGGGGCACGGAAGGAAAGCTGCCCGGCGAGGCCAGGCGCACCTACGGTACGGACGGGAAGAGGGGAAACCACATCATGCGGACCATGAGGCGGATGCGGCGCGTGCTGTACGGAGCTGTGACCCGGCCGATGACGTTCAGTAGGGGCCGGACCAGCTGATTCCCGCCGCCACCGGCAGGTGATCGCTGCCGGTGGCGGGCAGCACCCAAGAACTCTCCGGCTCCACACCCCTGACCAGGATCTGGTCGATCCGCGCCACCGGGAACCGGGCCGGCCAGCTGAAGCCGAAGCCGTCCCCGGCGGCGTCCTGGGCCGAGCGCAACTGCGCGGTGACACCGGCGAACGCGCGGTCGTCCATGGTGCCGTTCAGGTCGCCGAGCAGCACCACCCGTTCGCTCCGATCGGCGGCGACGGCCTCGGCGAGCGTCTTCGCGCCCGCGTCGCGCTGCCCCGTCGAAAGGCCCGCCCGCGGATTCACGCGCACGGACCCCAGGTGGGCCACGTACACCGCCAGCGGCCCGTGGTCCGTGGCCACGGTGGTGCGCAGCGCCCTGGTCGGGTTCATCCGGACGTCGACCGGCCGGGTGTCCGACAGCGGCCGCTTGCTCCACAGTCCGACCGTGCCCCGCACCGCGTGGTGCGGGTACGTCTTCGCCAGCTCTTTCTCGTACGTGCCTCTGGCCTGCTCGGTCAGCTCTTCCAGGGCCAGTACGTCCGCTCCGGATGCGGCCAGGTCGCGGGCGGTGCCTGCCGGGTCGGGGTTGTCGGCGCCGACGTTGTGGGTCGCCACGGTGAGGTCGCTGTCCGGGCGGGACTTGTCGCCGAGCAGCCCGCCGAAGAGGTTCAGCCACACCACGGCGGGCAGCAGCAGCGCGGCCACCGCGGCGGCGGAGCGGCGCCAGAGCGCGGCGGCAAGGAGCACCGGGACGAACAGGCCGAACCACGGCAGGAAGGTCTCCACCAGGCTGCCGAGGTTCTTGGGCCGGTCGGGGATCTTCCGGTGCAGCAGCATGAGCAGGCCGAGCAGCAGCGCGAGGACCGCGAGCACCGGGCCGCGCTTCCAGGGAGCCAAACCCTTCCAGGAGCCCAAGCCCTTCCCAGGGGCCAGCCCCTTCCGGGAGGAGCCCAGCCCCTCCCGTGGCTCCGGCCGGGAGTCGGTGCGGATCGTCGTGGCCGTCCGCGTCAATGTCTGTGCTCGTTCACTGCCGCTCACTGCTGCATCCTCGGGTCCTCGGTGGCATCGGCGTACATGCGCGGGCAGCGACCGTCGATCGCGTCGGTGCGCAGTTCGTAGTGCCAGGGTTCGTTCTTGTAGATCTGGCACAGCCCGTACGCGGCGCCGTGCCCGGACAGCCACTCCGTCGCGTCGGAGTGCCCGGCGTCGACCGCGTCCCCCGAGACGTGGGGTGAGGTCGACGGGGTGGCCACCCACCGGGCGGCCTCGTCCTTCGACCCGTACTCGGAGACCGCCTCGCGGAAGAGCTGCTTCTGGTAGGCCGGGGAGCGCCAGCCGCTGTTGACGTAGAACTCGATCCCGTCGTCCGCGGCGGCCGTCGCGGCCCGGCGGAGGGCTTTGAGCAGGTCCGGATCGAGTTTGGCCACAGCGGGCACGGGGTCGTCGAAGACCGTCACGCCGTCGGGGACGACACCGTCGGCCTCGCCGAGCGCACCACGCTGCCCGCCGCGGAGAGCGTTCGATGCTGATGCGGCCGAGGAGGACGAGGCTTTCGCTAACTGGTAGAGGACCAACGCGGTGATCGACGCCAAGACGACGATCAGGACGACGGCGAGAAGCGGGTGAATCCGGCGGGTCGTTGTCCGTGCTGCCGGTGGTATTCGAGTCATGCCGCCAGTCAAGGCAGCGCGATGTTGTGGGCACGTATGCGGTTTTTGATACACCGGCGATATACACGGACTCGTAGCATCGACGACATGCGTGTGCTGATCGATCGATCTCACCGGGGCGCTTGTGCGGGATTGACGGTGGCTTCAGGATGCAGGCATGCCTGAGTCAACGTCAGCATCCGCAGCAGCGTCCGGGCCGTCGTCACCCTCCGTTCTCGCCGCCCTGGTGGCCGGGTTGCGTGGTGGCGGGATCGAAGTCGTCGACCTCACCGCGCCGTTGTCGTCCACCACCCCGGTGCTCGAACTGCCGCCGGAGTTCGGGCAGACCAAGGTGTTCGAGCTGGAGGAGATCAGCCGCTACGACGACCGGGGACCCGCCTGGTACTGGAACAACATCCGCACCGGCGAGCACACCGGCACCCACTTCGACGCCCCCAACCACTGGGTCACCGGCAAGGACCTCGCGGACATCGCATCGGTGCCGGCGCGTCAACTGGTGGCCCCGGCAGTAGTGTTGGACGTCACCGACGAGGCCGCCAAGGACCCCGACTTCCTCATCGAGGTCGATCACATCCAGGCCTGGCAGAACCGGTACGGGGCGCTGCCCGACGGCGGTTGGCTCCTGGTGCGCACCGGGTGGGACAGCAGGTCGTACGCGCAGGAGCCGTTCCTCAACGCCGACGAGAACGGCCCGCACTCGCCGGGCCTGTCCGCCGCCTGCGCCCGCTGGGTGGCCGAGGAGTCGCCCGTGATCGGGCTCGGCGTGGAGACGGTGGGCACCGACGCGGGCCGGGCGCACGGGTTCGAGCCCGCGTTTCCCTGTCACTCGTACCTCATGGGCAGCGGCAAGTACGGCCTGACGCAGCTCCAGAACCTGGCCGAACTGCCGCCGACCGGCGCCGTCGTGATCGCGGGACCGCTGCCCATCGTCTCGGGCTCCGGGGCACCGGCGCGGGTCCTCGCCCTCGTCGAACGGGCGGGCGGACAGTCGTGAAGGTCGCCGAAGCGGTCGGCCGGGCCCTGGTGGCGGCCGGGGTCGGCCAGGTCTTCGGCGTGGTGGGCTCCGGGAACTTCCACGCCACCAATGCGATGGTGGCGGCGGGCGCGCGGTTCGTGGCGGCGCGCCACGAGGGCGGCGCCGCCACCATGGCCGACGCGTACGCCCGGATGCGGGGCGCCGTGACGGTGGTCAGCGTGCACCAGGGGTGCGGGCTCACCAATGCCCTCACCGGGATCGGAGAGGCGGCCAAGAGCCGTACGCCGCTCGTCGTGCTCGCGGCAGAGGCGACAGAGCCGCGCTCCAACTTCCATGTCGACCAAGCCGCGTTGGCCGGGTCGGTCGGTGCCCGGAGCGATCGCGTGAGGTCGGGGGCCGACGCCGTCGCACAGGTGTCGGCCGCCGTGCACCGTGCCGTCCAGGAGCGGTGCACGGTCGTACTCAACCTGCCGCTCGACGTACAGGCACTGGACGTTCCCGACGCGGACCGGGCCCTGGCCGCCGTCACGCCCCCGCCCCCGCGCGCCGCCGTCGAACCCGACGGCGAGGAGATCGCGACCCTCGCCGGGATCCTCGCGCACGCCGAGCGCCCCGTCTTCGTCGCCGGACGCGGTGCGCGCGGCCCCGAAAGCCGCCGGGCCCTTGAGGCGCTCGCCGAGCGCTGCGGTGCGCTGCTCGCGACGTCGGCGGTGGCCCGCGGCCTCTTCCGGGGCAACCCGTGGTCGCTCGACGTGGCGGGCGGATTCTCCTCGCCGCTGGCCGCCGAGCTGATCCGGGGCGCCGACGTGATCGTGGCCGCGGGCTGTTCGCTCACCATGTGGACGACGCGGCACGGCGCTCTCATCGGCCCGGAAACGACCCTGGTCCAGATCGACGACGACCCCGCGGCACTCGGCGCGCACCGCCCCGTCCACCTGGGAATCACCGGCGACGTGCGCCTGACGGCGGAGCAGACGCGCACCGCACTGGGGGAGGGCGGCGGCCCCGGCTACCGCACCCCCGACACCGCCGCCGCTCTCACCGCGCGACTGAGCTGGCGCGACATCCCGTACGAGGACACCGGCACCCGCGACCGCATCGACCCGCGCACGCTCAGCACCGCCCTCGACGACATCCTTCCCGCACAGCGGGTGATCGGCGTCGACTCCGGCAATTTCATGGGCTATCCGACGATGTACTTGTCCGTCCCCGACGAACAGGGCCTGTGCTTCACGCAGGCCTTCCAGTCCATCGGCCTGGGCCTGGCCACCGCCATCGGCGCGGCCCTGGCCCGCCCGGACCGGCTCGCGGTGGCCGCGCTCGGCGACGGCGGGATGCTGATGAGCGCCGTCGAACTCGACACGGTGCGCCGGCTCGGGCTGCCCATGGTGATCGTCGTGTACAACGACGACGCCTACGGAGCGGAGGTGCATCACTTCGGCCCGCACGGATTCCCGCTCGGCACGGTCGAGTTCCCGCCCACCGACACCGCCGCCGTGGCCCGCGGCTACGGCTTCGAGGCGGTGACCGTACGCACCCCAGCCGACCTCAAGCCCGTACGGGACTGGGTGGCGGGCCCGCGGACCGCACCGCTGCTCGTCGACGCCAAGGTGGTGCGCGAGCGGGGAGCGTGGTGGCTGGAGGAGGCGTTCCGCGGCCACTGAGCTCCTACTGACCCGCACGGAGGTGATCTGCCGCGCGAAATGCCCTAGGCGGTAGCCGGCAGCAGCACGGCAGCGTCCGGTTCCGGGTGGGTGTCGAAGGTGTCGATGACTTCGAAGCGGTTCAGGTCGATGACGGCGATCTGGTTGGTGTCCAGCAGAGATGCGTACGCCAGTGGCTTGGCCGAGTGGAGCGTTACCGCAGAGGGGGTTCCGGCCAGGCGGAGGGTGCGGAGCGGGCGCAGGTCGGTGCTGTAGGTGGTGAGGGTGTTGGCGGCGATGTCCGTCACCAGCAGTCGTTCGTCGTCGAGCGTGTAGACCCGTAGTGGGTCGCCGCCCGTCTTTCTGGTCCGGCGTACCTTCATGGTGCGGGTGTCGACGGCGACAAGGGCGGAGCTCTTGCGGGCGCCGACGAACAGTGTCTTCTCGTCCCGGCTCAAACAGCTGCTCTCGGGCAGTTGGCCGGGAGTGACCAGGACGGGTGCCACGGAGGCGTCGTGAGGGCGTACCAGGCTCACGGTGTGGGACAACAGGCCGGTGACGTAAGCCCGTTCGCCGTCACGGCTGAGCGTGAACAGGTGGGTCTTCACGCCCTGCGTGGGCGTCGCACGGGTCGGTGCCGTGTCGGTGGACGGGGCGTCGAAGCCGAGCAGTACGGCCTTCTCCTCGCTCAGGGCGTACAGCCGGTCGTGACGGTCGATGCCCATGCCGTGGATGCGGTTGAAGGGGCGGGTGTCGATGGTCCTGGCCAGGGAACGCGCGGCCAGGTCGATGACGAAGACCGCGGAGCCGCCCTCGCCGACGGTGGAGGCCATGCGCACTCCGTAGTGCCCTACGTAGGCGAATCGTCCGCGCGAGTCGACGACCATCTCGTGGGGGTAGTCGGGCAGCCGGACCGTCTCCTGGCGCTCGCCGGTCACGGCGTCGTAGAAGCTCACAGAGTGATTGCTCTTTTCCACCACCACCAGTACGTCGGTCTTCGTCGCCCGCGCAGCGCCGGAGGCGCCCGCGGCCGGCGTGGAGAGCCCGCTCGCCAACGTCCCGGCGCCCACCGCCTTGATCACTGTCCTGCGCGTCGCCACAGTCCCGCACCCCGATCCTGATCCCGAATCCTGATCCATTGGCAGTCCGCCATCGCGTGACGAGCTTGCTCGACATGGGACTGTGGCGTCCAGATCGCCTTTGTGGGACGGGACGAGTTTGTGCGACGGGACGAGGGTGCGTGGTCGTTTCGTGGGCGTACTACCCTTTCAGCGTGATCAACCCCACCGAGCCCGAGGGGCCGAACGACGCGGGTCGGCCGGCCAATCAGGGGCGGCGGGTCGCGGCCCGTAATCGAGCCGCCCTCATCGCCGCCGCCCGCGAGGTCTTCGCCGAACAGGGCCTCGACGCCCCGCTGTCGGCCGTCGCCCGCCGTGCCGGGGTGGGGCAGGGCAGCCTCTACCGGCACTTCGCCGACCGCGTCGCGCTGGCCACCGCCGTCCTGGACGAGAACGTCCAGCAGGTCGAACAGGCCGCCGCCGAGCCCGACGCGGACCTCGCCGGCGTCCTGGGAGTGGTGACGTGGCACATCACCCGTTCGACGGCGTTCGTCGATCTGTTGCGCATACGGGGTGACGGCGAGCATGCCCGCGCGCTGGCCGGGCGCGTCCGCACCGTCCTGTCCCGGTGTCTGCCCGCCGGCCACCGGCTGTCCGCCGACGACGTCATGCTCGCCGTCGCGATGGTCTCGGGAGCCGTCGGCGGCCCCACTCCGCAGGACCGGGAGCGCCGCGCCCTGGCCGCCTGGGGCCTGCTCGGCGTCGAGGTGGGGCCCCTGCGGTCCGTCGAGACCACCACCGCCGCCGACGACGCGTGATCCCCGGCCGCAACCGGCTTCGTCAGCCGCCGTTGGACTGCCGTATGCCCTCGGCGAGCGCGGTGAAGCGGTAGATGTAGCCGCCGTCGGGGCCGCTGACGGTCATGTACGCCTTCGTGCCGCCCGGCGAGATCGCGACGTTGGTCGCCGACTCCAGGCCCTTGGCGGCCCCGGCGGGAATCTCGACGGTGGCCAGGCGTTCCCCGTTCGGGCTGTACACGGCCATGGCCGGTCGGCCGTGCAGCGCCTGGTAGAGGTTGCCGTCGGCGTCCACGGCGATGGAGTCGGTCTGGGCCACGCCGGCGTCGACATGGATGGCCTCGTGCTGGGAGGTCACGGCGGTCTTGTCGGCGTCGAGGAGAAGGTAGGAGATGGTGTTCTCGGCCAGCTCGCTGATCCACAGGCCGCGCGTATCGGGGTCGAACATCACGCCGTTGGGGTGGGCGAGTTCGTCGGCCAGGACGGCCGTCTTCTTGCCGTCGCGGTCGATGCGCACGATGCGGCCATCGGCCTCGCCCGGCTTCATGCCGTGCAGATCGCTGACGTACAGGTTGCCCTCGTCGTCGAAGGCGATGTCGTCGGGGTTCATGGCGGAGCCGTCCACCTCGCCGGAGAAGAACGTGCGCGGGTCCGATCCGTCCGGCTCGGTGCTGACGACCGAACCGGTGTAGTCGCTCAGGTAGAGGCGGCCGTCGTACGGGCTGAGCTGCGCGGAGGTGTAGGCGCCGGTCTTGTCGGTGTAGATGCCCTTGTGCTTGCCGGTGGCCGGGTCGACCGACATGACCTTGGGTTCGCCTGCGGGCGCGGTGACGTCCACGACGTACAGGTCGCCGTTCTCGTCGAGGACCGGGCCCTCCAGGAGTGTCCTGCCGGTGGCCTCGTGCGGGTCGGTCACGTGCGCGACCCGGGTGGCCCGGATGGTCCGGCCCTCGCCGGACGACTCGGGGTGCGCGGCCGGGGCGGCGGTGGTCTGGGTTCCGCATGCGGTCAGGGCCAGCAGACCGAGGGCGGCGACACCCGTCAGGGCGGCGCGGGGGCGGGGGAGGAGAGCGCGGTACGTGGTCATGCGGGGGAGGTGCTCCTTCCGGGGAGGTACGGGGAGACGAGGGTGGCCGGTTTTCGTCAGGCCGCCGACCAGCCGCCGTCGGAGGGCAGGACGGCGCCGTTGATGTTCACCGAGTCCCTGCTGAGCAGGAACGTGATCGAGGCGGCCAGTTCCTCCGCCATGGCCAGGCCGGGTATCGCGACGCGCATCCTCGCGGTGCGGGCCGAGCCGTAGGGGGCGGCGGCGGGCACCGGGATGCCGGTGGCCACCGCACCCGGAGCGACGGCGTTGATCTGCACGCCCGTGCCCGCGTACTGGTAGGCCGACGACATCGTCAGGCCGACCAGGGCGTGCTTGGAGGTCGTGTACGCGGCGCCGGCCGCCGATCCGCGCAGGGCCGCTTCGGAGACGACGTTGACGATCCGGCCGCCGCCCGCGGCGAGCATGCCGGGCACTACGGCACGCATCAGGCGCATGGGGCCTTCGACGTTGATGCGCATGACGCGTTCCCAGGTCGCGTCGTCGACCTCGTGCACGGCCGCGTCGTTGTCCATCACGCCCGCGACGTTCGCCAGGGCGTGCACGCGGCCGTCCGCGGCGGCCAGGACCGCGTCGGCGGACGCGGGCCCGGTGATGTCCGCGGTGACGGGCACGACCGCGGCTCCCAAACCGGAGGCCAGCGTCGCGAGCCCGTCGGCGGAGACGTCGACGGCGACCACACGGCCGCCCTCGCGCACGATGCGCGACGCGACGGCCTTGCCGATGCCGGAGGCGGCGCCCGTGACGACGACGGTTTGGCCGTCGAAGCGGCCGGGGGTGACCTGCTCGGTCCACGGCTCGGGGGCGCCGATCTCGACGCCGTGGTCGGGCTCGGCGGCTGCGGCGGACTCGACCGGGGGCGCGGTCGGCACGCCCTCGGGGATCTGCCCGGTCTCGGCGGCGGTGACCAGCACGTCCACGAGCTCGGGCGGGAACTTGCCGCCGGACATCTTCACGAGCTGTTCGAGGGGCAGGCCGAGCGCGGGGGCGAGGGCTTCCTCGCTCTGGCCCTGTGCGGCGAGCATGCCGCGCAGGACCTGCCCGGCGGTGGGTTCCGCCAGCCAGTCGCGCAGCGGGGAGGCGGGGGTGACGTTCGACATCGCGGGCCTTTCGGGTCGGGGCGCTCGGGCGGGCCGTGGGGGAACGACCCCCAACCGGACAACAGTGTCCGGTTGCTGGGATACGGTACCTGGGACCGCGCGGGACGCCCCGGCAAGGGCAGCGATCACGCCTGCGCGCAGCCCGGTGCACCCCTCAGTCCGATGCACCCCCAGTCCGACGCACCCCCCACGAGAGGACTCCGCCCCATGCCTCTTCCGCACTGCCCCAACCCGCCCACCCCGCAGGAGACCGCCGCCCTGCGCGAGCGCTACCGCCTGGAGCGGGAACGCCGCGTCCGCCCCGAGGGCACGGGCCAGTACCGTTCCACGCAGGCGGAGTTCGGCTATTTCGCCGCTGACCCGTACGCCGGTGAGGCGGCGGAGCGCGAGCCGCTGCACGACGTGGTGGACGTCGCGGTCGTCGGCGGCGGCTTCGGCGGGATTCTGGCGGGCGCGCGGCTGCGCCGGCAGGGCGTGGCGAAGGTGCGGGTCATCGACAAGGGCGGTGACTTCGGCGGCACTTGGTACTGGAACCGCTACCCGGGCATCCACTGCGACATCGAGTCGCACGTCTACCTGCCGCTGCTCGACGAGACCGGCTATGTGCCCGAGTGGAAATACGCCCCGGGTGAGGAGATCCGCCGGCACGCGGTGCGCATCGCCGAGCAGTTCGGTCTCTACGAGAACGCCCTGTTCTCCACCTCCGTCACCTCCCTGACCTGGGACGAGACGGCACAGCAGTGGACGGTCACCACCGATCGGGGCGACGAGTTCCGGGCGACCTACGTCATCACCGCCACCGGCACGCTCTCGGAGCCCAAACTGCCCGGCATCCCCGGCATCGAGGACTACCGTGGCCACACCTTCCACACCTCCCGCTGGGACTACGCGTACACCGGCGGCAGCCCCGAAGGCGGCATGACCGGCCTGGCGGGCAGGAGAGTCGGCGTCGTCGGCACCGGGGCCACCGGTGTGCAGGTCATCCCGATGCTGGCCGAGGACGCCGGTCACCTGTACGTCTTCCAGCGCACCCCCTCCGCCGTGGACGTGCGCGGCCAGCGGCGCATGACGCCGCAGGAGGTCGGCGCGGACCGGACGGGCTGGGCTGCCGAGCGCCGCGAGAACTTCCTGCGGATCTGCTCCGGAGAAGACGCCGGGCAGGACCTGGTCGCCGACCGGTGGACGGAGTCGGCAGGGCTCCTTGAGAAGCTCCTGCCCAGCTTCCGCCGCCACGGCGAACCGGACTTCGAGGTCGCCTACGAGGCCGCCGACCACGCCACGATGAACGAGATCCGCGCACGGGTGGCCGCCGAGGTCACCGACGCCGCCACCGCCGCGACCCTCAAGCCCTGGTACCGGTACGCGTGCAAGCGCCCCACGTTCTCCGACAAGTACCTGCCCGCGTTCAACCGCGACAACGTCACCCTCGTCAACACGGCCGACACCCACGGCATCGAGCGCATGACCGAGCACGGCGTCGTCGTGGACGGGGTGGAGTACGAGGTCGACTGCCTGGTGTTCGCCACCGGGTTCTCCGTGGGCGTCTCCGGCATCACATCAGGGCAGCTGCCGGTGGCCGGCCGCGACGGCGTCCGGCTCCTGGACGCGTGGGCGAAGCGGGGCCCGCGCACCCTGCACGGCTTCACCAGCCGGGGATTCCCGAACCTGATCCGTCTTGGCTCGCTGCAGAACGCCAGCAGCGTCAACTACACCCACATCCTTGACGAGCAGGCCGTGCACGCCGCCGCCCTGGTCGCCGCCGCGCAGGACAAGGGCGCCGTCGTGGAGCCCAGCCCCGGGGCCGAGGACGCCTGGGTCGAGGTCTGCGCGCAGGGCGCCCCCGATCACGCCTGGTTCCACGCCGAGTGCACCCCCGGCTACTACAACGCCGAGGGTCGCGGCCGCCCGAACGGCCCGACGGCCTACCCGCACGGTGCCGTCGCCTTCCACGAACTGCTGCGCCGCTGGCGCGAGGAGAACATGGGCGAGGCACTGCAGGCGCGGAAGTAGGGGACCGCCTCAACCCGTGGCGGGAAAGGCCTGTTCGGTCCAGATGGTCTTGCCGGAGCGGGTGTAGCGCGTACCCCACCGCTGGACGAGCTGCGCGACGATGAACAGGCCGCGCCCGCCCTCGTCCTCCTCGCTGCTGTGGCGCAGGTGCGGTGAGGTGTGGCCGGTGTCGGCGACCTCGCACAGCAGGGTGCGGTCACGGATGAGGCGTACGTGGATCGGTCCCGCGGCGTACCTGACCGCGTTGGTCACCAGCTCGCTGACGACGAGTTCGGTGGCGAAGGACAGCTCTTCGAGGCCCCAGTCGTGCAACTGCTGGGTGGCCAGTTCACGGGCGCGGCCCGCCGTGACCGGCTCCGCGGGCAGCTCCCACTCGGTGACCCGTGAACTGCCGAGCTCGCGGGTGCGGACGAGCAGCAGCGCGGTGTCGTCGGCCGTCGAGCTGCCCGGCAGGAGTTGCGCCACGGCCCGGTCGCACAGCTCTTCGAGCGATGCGTCCCGGTCGCCGAGCACCTGCCGCAGGGTCTCAAGGCCGTGGTCGATGTCGCGGTCGCGCGCCTCGACCAGGCCGTCGGTGAACAGGGCGAGGAGGCTGCCCACCGGCAGTTCGAGCTCCATCGCCTCGAACGGCAGGCCGCCGAGGCCAAGGGGCGGTCCCGCGGGCAGGTCCGGGAAGGACACCTCGCCGTCCGGGCCGACGACCGCCGGCGGCAGGTGACCGGCCCTGGCCATGCAGCAGCGCCGCGAGACCGGGTCGTAAACCGCGTAGAGACAGGTGGCCCCGGTGGTCACGTCGGCGTAGTTGCCGTCGGGCGCCCCCAGTTCCCCGCGCTGCTCCTCGGCCGACTGCGCCACCAGATCGTCGAGTCGTGAGAGCAGTTCGACGGGGTCCATGTCCATCTGGGCGAACGCGCGCACGGTCGTCCGCAGCCGTCCCATGGTGGCGGCTGCCTGCAGGCCGTGGCCGACCACGTCCCCGACCACGAGTCCGACCCGGGTCCCGGACAGCGGGATGACGTCGAACCAGTCACCGCCGACCCCCGTCACGTTGTCCGTGGGGAGGTAGCGGTGGGCCACGTCGAGCGCCGACTGCTCCGGCACGTGCTGCGGAAGCAGCTGGCGCTGGAGGGCCAGGGAGGCGGTGCGCTCCCGGGTGAAGCGGCGGGCGTTGTCGATGGACACGGCGGTACGGGCGACCAGCTCGTCGGCGAGTGCCACTTCGCCGCTGTCGAAGGTGGCCGAAGCGGCGCCGCGGATGAAGGTGACCAGACCCAGCGTGCTGTTCCCGGCCCGCAGCGGCACGACCAGGACCTTGTCGTCGAGCACCGCATCGCCCGAGGAGAGGCAGCGCTCCTGCGGCGAACCGGAGGGATACTCCACGGGGGAGTGGTTCACGCGTGCAGGGCTCACGGGTGAGTCGTTCGCGGGTGCGTGACCGGCTTCCCCGGCCGAGCGGTGGGCGGCCCGCAGGAGAGAGCCCGCCGCCGATCCGCTGGTGGCCGGAATCTCGCCCTCGAGGACCCCCCGCGCGAGGTCGACCGTCGCGGTGGCGGCGAACTCCGGCACCGCCACCTCGGTGATCTTGTTCGCGGTGACCAGCGCGTCAAGGCCGTTCCCGATGCCGCGGCCCGCCTCGACGAGCAGGGCGAGACGCCGCTGGGCCCGGTGGCGATCGGTGATGTCGTAGGCGTCCTCGCATACTCCGAACACGTGTCCGTCGGCGTCTTGGAGCCGGTAGTAGGCGCAGGACCAGAGGTGGTCCGTCTCCGGGTCGCTGGGCGGCCGCCCCTGGAAGTGCAGGTCCAGAAAGGACTCGCCGGTGTCCAGGACGTGCCGCATGACCGCTTCGAGAGTGGGCGGATGCCCCTTGCTCACGAACTTTCCCTCGGAGTACAGCTGATCGGCCCGCAGACCGCGGAACTCGGCGAACGGCCGCCCGATCTCCCGCTCGTACGCCGCGTTGCACCAGGTCAGGCACAGGTCGGTGTCGTAGATGGCCAGGCCGACGGGTGACTGCGTGGTCAGTCCGTGCAGCAGGGCGAGCCGGGATTCCCACAGCCGCAGGTCCTTCAGCTCCGTGGCGACCAGGACACGCTGCACCGTCCCCGCACCCGGCAGGGGGCACACCGCGATGGCGACGATCAGCTCATGGCCGTCCCGGTGCAGGGCGACGCGGATCTGATTGCTCCGCAGCTCGGCGGGGACGGGGAGATCGGAGGGCGCCGGAGCGGGGGTCAGGAACGTGGCCACGGGCCGGCCGACGATCTCCTGCGGCCGGTATCCGAGCAGCCGCTCGGCCGCGGGGCTCCAGCCGATCACCGTGTCCCGGGCGTCGACGACCGCCGTGGCCGCCCTGGTGACGTCGAGGGGACTACGAAAGTCGGTTCTCTGCTCCGCGTTCCATGCCGTCATGGCGCCACACCAGCCCCGTTCATCCCCTACAGAATCCGCCGCCGACGCAGCGGGCACAAGCGCGGTACGCCCACCCGCGCGCACGGAGGGTGCCACTGGGCCAGTCGGGCCAAGCGGTGTCGCCCGGTCACACCCCCTGACCACCCGGACCGGTGGCCCGGCCGCGATCGACCCGCTTTCGGCCCCGTCATGGGGGAGAGTGTCCGCGTGCATCGCCGGATCGTGACCCTCGTAGCCCTCGCCCTGCTGAGTACTGCCGGGTGCACCTCCGTGTCACCGGACCGGCTGCCGCCCCGCCAGCTCCCCGCACCGGCGGGCGGCGCGCCCCCGTCGCTCTCCGTGCCCCGCACACCGGCCGCCGTGCAGCCCTCGGCGCGCGACGCCCTGGTCAAGAGCAGCACCGGCACCCCGAAGCCCGAGAAGCCGCGGAAGCCCCGGCGGCAGGAGCCCGGCACCGGGAAGCCCGCCGCCGTCGCCCACGAGCGTCCGGCACCGGCCCCGCCACGTCCCACAGCCCACCGCACACCGCCACCGCCCCGGCCCGCGAGTCGGCGCCCGGAGCGCCGCCCCGAGCCGGTGGCACCCCGCCCCGCGCGGCCGCGGCAGACGTACGACGGCAAGGTCGTGTGCCGGATGGCGAACGGCGTGGCCGATCCCGCCACCGTGGCGCTGTGCCGCGAGCAATTGGGGCGATGAGCGCTGGTTCAGGCGGGGACTGCCGCTCGCGCCGCGTACGCGCGGACGTCGGCGTCCGGGTCCCGTACCGCGGTGGCCAGTGCCGTACGGGCCTCCTCGCTCGTCGTGTGCTTGAGGAGGGCCAGGACCGCGGCCTTGCGGACGTCGGCGTTGGGGTCGCCGAGCGCTTTTGCCAGGGCGGGGACGGCGCGTCCGGGAGCCGCCGCGCCCAGCGCCGCGGCAGCGCCCGCGCGGACCTGCCAGGACGGGGCGCTCAGGGCGTCCAGAGCGGTGTCGTCGTACGGGGCGGGGCAGCCCACGGTGGCCAGTGCGGTGAGTGCGGCGGCGCGGACCAGGATGTCCGTGTCCCGGAGCAGGGGGGCAAGCGCCTCGGGGCTGTCCAGGCCCCGTGCCACCGTGACGCGGACCTCACGGGCCGGGTCGGCGCCGGCGCGGGCGACGGCGTCGAGGGCGCCGACCGAGACCAGGGCGCGGACCGACGCGATACGGACCTCGATGTCCGGGTCGGTGAGCGCGTGGGCATAGACGGTGGCCCCGCCCAGGCGCAGGGCGCGCAGGACGTCGAGGGCGGTGGCCCGGATCAGTGCGTCCTCCTGGCCGAGGGCGTCGTGCAGTCCGCGGGCCAACTCCTCTGCCGGGGGCAGGACTTCGACCAGTTCGAGCAGGGATGCGGCAGCGGCGGCGCGCACGCCCGGATCCGGGTCCGCGAGGGTCTCGGCGAGAGCCGGGCCCGTGCCCGCGGGGACGGTCTCGGTGAGCGTGGCCACGGCCGCCCGGCGCACCGCGGGGTCCGGGTCGCTCAAGAAGGGCCGCAGCAGCGGGAGTTCGGGTTCGTCATCGGCGAGGGCGAGCAGTTCCAGGATGCGCGGGGAGTGCGAAGCGGCGGCGGTCGTACCGCGTGACGCCGTGGTGCTGGTGCGGATGCCGGAACCGACCGGGGCGAGATCCCGCTGCCCGGCGGTGGCCACGTTCTCCGGGTGCACCTCGCCCAAGTGGCGTGAGGCGCCGCCGACCGGCGTGAACTCCTCGACCGGGACCAGATAGGGGTCCACCGGGCGCGCCGTGAACTCCATCCCCCCGGAAGGGGACTTGTGCAGGTCCAGGTGGTGCAGCCAGCCGTCGTCGTCGCGCTCGGGGTGATCCGTACGCTCGTGGTAGAGCCCCCAGCGTGACTCCGTGCGGGCGAGGGACGAGCGGGCCGCCATCTCGGCGCAGTCCCGGATGAAGGTCACCTCGGCGCAGCGCATCAGCTCGTGCGGGGTCTGCGCGCCCATCTCGGCGATCTCGCCGCGCATCCGCTCGAAGTGGTCCACGGCAAGGGAGAGCCGGGCACCCGTCTTGGGCGGGGCCACGTAGTCGTTCACGAAGCGGCGCAGCTTGTACTCGACCTGTGGTTGCGGAGGACCGTCGGGGTTGCGCAGCGGGCGGTAGATCAGATCGTGCGCCTCCCGCACCTGGGAGAGGGGCAACTCGCCCTCGTACACGCTCAACCGGGAGGCGTCCGCGCCCGCCAGATCGCCGAAGACGAACGCGCCGATCATGTAGTTGTGCGGTACGGAGGCCAGGTCCCCGGCGGCGTACAGACCGGGCACGGTGGTGCGCGCGTGGTCGTCCACCCGGACGCCCGACGCCGAGTGGCCGCCGCACAGGCCGATCTCGGAGATGTGCATCTCGACGTCGTGGGTGCGGTAGTCGTGGCCGCGGCCCGCGTGGAAGGTGCCCCGCGTCGGGCGCTCGGTGGAGTGCAGGATGCCTTCCAGGGCGCTGATGGACTCCTCCGGGAGATGGCTGAGCTTGAGATACACCGGCCCGCGGTCGGAGTCGAGTTCGGCGGCGAACTCCGACATCATCTGCCCCGACCAGTAGTCGGAGTCGACGAAGCGCTCGCCGTGCCGGTTGACCTGGTAGCCCCCGAAGGGGTTGGCGACGTAGGCGCAGGCGGGGCCGTTGTAGTCCTTCATCAGCGGGTTGATCTGGAAGCATTCGATGCCGGTGAGGTCGGCCCCGGCGTGGTAGGCCATCGCGTAGCCGTCGCCCGCGTTGGTGGGGTTCTCGTAGGTGCCGTAGAGGTAGCCGCTCGCCGGCAGGCCGAGCCGGCCGCACGGGCCGGTCGCCAGGATCACCGCGCCCGCGCGTACGGTCACGAACTCGCCCGTGCGCGTGTTGAATCCGACCGCCCCGACGGCCCGCCCCTCCGCGGTGAGCACCCGCACCGGCATCACGCGGTTCTCGATGCGGATGCGCTCGCGCATCTCGCGGCGGCGCAACTGCCGGTAGAGGACCTTCTTGACGTCCTTGCCCTCGGGCATGGGCAGGACGTACGAGCCGGAGCGGTGCACCTGGCGCACCGCGTACTCGCCGTGCTCGTCCTTCTCGAACTTCACGCCGTACGACTCAAGGCGCTGCACCATCGAGAAGCCGCGGGTCGCGGTCTGGCGGACCGTGGACTGGTCGACGATGCCGTCGTTGGCGCGGGTGATCTCGGCTACGTAGTCGTCCGGTTCGGCTCGGCCCGGGATCACGGCGTTGTTGACGCCGTCCATGCCCATGGCGAGCGCACCGGAGTGGCGGACGTGCGCCTTCTCCAGGAGGAGGACGTCCCGCCCCTGCTCGGCGGCGGTGAGCGCCGCCATCGTGCCGGCCGTTCCGCCGCCGATGACGAGGACGTCACAGGAGAGCTCCTGAGCATCGGTGACTGCGGGGATCTGCATGGGAGAAGGAACCTCTCAGGTGCCGGGGGATCAGGTGCCGAGGGACGTCAGGACGGTGCGGCGCAGCTCGACGGTGGCGGGGTCGCCGTGAGCCGTACGGTCGCGGGGGCGCGGCACGTCGAGCACGTCGAGCGCGGCGGGGACACGGCCGGCGCCGGGTCCCAGTAGGGCGACGCGATCGCCGAGGAAGAGCGCCTCGTCCACGTCGTGGGTGACGAAGACGACGGTCGCTCCCGTGCCGCGCAGCACGTCGGCGAGGAGCTGCTGCATCCCGGCCCTGGTCTGCGCGTCGAGGGCGCCGAACGGCTCGTCCATGAGGACGGCCCGCGGCTCGCCCGCGAGGGCGCGGGCGAGCTGGACCCGCTGCCGCTGCCCGCCCGATACGCGGTGCGGCAGCCTGGTGCCGTGCCCGCCGAGGCCGACCCGCTCAAGCCAGCCCTCGGCCCGGGCGCGGCGCTCGCTCCGCCCCACCCCCTTGATGGCCAGGGGCAGTTCGACGTTGGCCCGCAGGGTGCGCCACGGAAGCAGCGCGTCGTCCTGGAAGATCAGTGCCCGTTCGGCGTGGGGTGCCGCGATGGGGCTGCCGTCCTGGGTGACCTCTCCGCCGAGCGGCGGCAGCAGTCCGGCGAGCGTGCGCAGGAGGGTGGACTTCCCGCACCCCGAAGGGCCGACGACGGTGAGGATCTCGCCGGGGGCGATGTCAAGGCCGAGCCCTTCGAGTACGGGGCTGCCCTCCCGCCCGATCGACGCGTCGCGCAGGGTGAGCCGGGTGCCGCGGGGCGGGGCGAGGACGGGGGAGAGGGCGGTATCGGGGGGAGTGGTCATGGCTCACGCCTCCTTCGTCGAGGTGAGGGGCCCGCGGTCCGGAGCCACGGGCGGAGACCGGCGGGGCCCTCGCGACGGAGACCTGCGCGTCACCGGCGCCTCCGTGCGGGACTCCGTCCGGGGAAGCCACCGCGTCACACGGCGGCCCAGTACCTCCACCGCCGTCGACGTCAGCCACCCGAGCACCCCGATGGTCACCATGCCGACGAAGACGCCGGGGTAGTCGACCACCGTGTAGTCCTGCCAGGTGCGGTAGCCCACGCCGTACTCCCCGGAGATCATCTCCGCCGAGATCACACAGATCCACGAGACGCCGATGCCGACGGAGAGCCCGCCGAGGATGCCGGGCAGCGCCCCCGGCAGGACCACGGAGCCCAGGACGCGCCACCGGCCGCCGCCCATCGTGAGGACCGCCTCCTCCCACACCGGGGTCAGGGCGCGCACCGCGTGCCGCGTGGAGACCATGACGGGGAAGAACGCCGCGGTGAAGGTGATGAAGACGATGCCCTGTTCGTTGCTGGGGAAGAGCAGGATCGCCACCGGCACCAGGGCGATCGCCGGGATGGGCCGCAGCACTTCGAGGACGGGGCCGAGCAGGTCGGCGGCCAGGCGCGAGCGGGCGATCGCCGTGCCGACGGCCACCCCCGCGACCGCCGCGAGCGCGAAGCCGGTGACGATCCGGCTGAGACTGTCGGTGAGGTCCTGCCAGTACGCATCGCTGCCGACGCGCTCCCCGAACTCCCGCGCGACATCGACGACCGTCGGGAACTGCTCGAAGCGCAGCCACAGGCTGACGTCGAACGCGGTCAGGAGCTGCCACAGGCCGAGCGCGGCGACAAGTGACAGCAGCCGTATGAGGTGACGTCCCGTCATGACGCTTTCTCCAGCGCCTGGTTGTACGAGATCTTGCGAGCGTCCGGATGTGCCTCGGTGTAGGCGTCGGCGGTGGCGGGAGTGACGAAAGGCAGCAGTTTCCTGCCGTCCGCCACCCATACGGCCTTGTCGGCGAACCAGGATGTCCCGGTGGTGGTGTCGGGGACGTACGCCGCGCGCACCTTGCCCTGCCGCGCCGCTGCCTGGCGCAGCAGTTCCGCCGGGGTGGTGAAGGTCCGCGTCCTGCTCTCGCCCTTGAGCCACAGTTCGCTGCGGGGCGGCCCGGGGGTGGCGCTCAGCGCGGAGGCGTATCCGTCGCCGTACGCCTTCTTCACGTACCGCTCGTCGACGAAGTCGTCCACGTCCACGTCGCCCACCAGCTTCGCCGACTTCAGCACGGGCACGTCCTTCTTCAACGCGGCCACCAGCGCGGGCTTGACCGTGGGGTCGAAGGTGGCGATGCCGTGCGCGCCGTTGTAGAGATAGACCACCTCGGCCGGGAGGCCGGTGGCCTTCGCCACCGACTCGGCCGCGGCGACCGGGCGCTTGTTGAGATAGCCGGTCGCCTTGTTCTGGGCGCGCAGGAAGTCTTCCAGTACTCCGGGTCGCTTCTTCGCGAAGTCCTCGCGTGCGGTGACTCCGTGGAAGGTCGGCAGGTTCAGTTCCGCGCCGTCGTACAGCGCCCTGGCCCGGTCCTGGAAGGCCAGCAGACCCGGCCACGCCACGAACTGCGAGAGCGCGTCCGCGCTGCCCGCCTGGAGCGCCGAAGCACCGACCGCGGGCTGCTGGTTGAGCTTGCTGATGTCTTCCTCTGGGTCGATGTCCGCCTGCCGCAGCGCCCGTACGAGAGTGCCGTCCGCGGCCGATCCGACGCTCGTCGAGACCTTCTTGCCGCGCAGGTCGGAGAGCGACGAGAGCTTCGAATCAGGCGCGGTGACAATGGTGTTGAGGCCGCCGCGCAGGTTGTAGCCCGTCACGGAGACGAGTTTCGTCGGGCGGTTCAGCTGGGTGCCGCGGGCCGCGTTGATCAGCAGGGGGAAGTCGCCCATCGAACCGATGTCGATCTTCCCGGCGGTCATCTGCGCGGTGATCGGCGCGCCGGTGGCGAAGTCCTGCCACCTCACCTTGTAGGTGACACCCTCGCGTTTGCCGCGCGCGGCGAGTTCCTTCTCGAAGTAGCCGAGCGACCGCAGCAGTGTGCCCGCGGTGACGGTGTTGATGGTCTTGGACTGGTAGCCGATGGTGACGGTGATGGTGCCGGAGTCGTCCGCGCTCGCCCCGCCGCAGCCCGCGAGCGGGATGATCAGGAGGGCGGCCAGGGCGTGGTTGAGTGCCGTGCGCTTGATGGGAGCCGTGCGTTTCATGGGAGTGGGAACCTCTCGGCCTTCGGCGGCCTTCGTCGGCGGCTTCACCGGAGCAGATAGGGCATGTTGACCGTGACCGCGTCCGTGGGGCAGCGGGCCGCGCACGGCCCGCAGTACCAGCACTCGTCGACGTGCATGAAGGCCTTGCCGCTCTCCGGGTTGATCGCGAGCGAGTCGAGCGGACACATGTCGACGCAGAGCGTGCAGCCGTCGATGCACTTCGACTCGTCGATGGTCACGGGCACGTCGGCGCGCTGGGGGGCCAGAGGCATGGCTGTCTCCCGGAAAGAGGTGGCAGGGGAAAGGCAGTAGGTCAGAGGGCGCGGCGCAGCAGTCCGCTCATGGCGATGCGGTCACCGCGGAAGCGGATGAACTCCAGGTCCACGGGGCGCCCGTCGGACAGCGAGGTGAGTCGTTCGAGCATGAGCACGGCGGCACCGCGCGGGGCTTCGAGAACGGCGGCGGAGTGCACGTCGGCGTTGACGGCCTCCAGGGTGATCTCGGCGGTGCCGAGCGGCTGCCCGGTCAGGGTCTCCAGGAGCCGGAACACGTCCGTGTTCTCCAGGTCGCAGCCGATGAGACCGGCGCCGATGTCCATCGGGGTGTAGGTGAGGTCGAGAGAGAGCGGCAGGCCGTTCAGCCTGCGCAGGCGCTCGATGTAGAGCACGTCGGTGTGCTCCACGAGCCCGAGCCGCCGCGCCACGGGTGCGGGCGCGGGGACGGGGCCGACCGTACGGACTTCGTTGGTGACGTCGCCGTGTTCGTGCAGGGTCTCTGCGAGGCCCTGCAGCCGGTCGAGGCCGTGCGGATACTTCTCGGACACCACGACGGTGCCGACTCCGGGCTGCCGTTCGAGCAGCCCTTCCGTACGGAGGAGGTCAAGCGCCTGCCGGACCGTGTTCCGCGAGACGTGGTAGTCGTTGCCGATCGCGCCCTCCAGCGGCAGCACGCCGCCGGGAAAACCCCCGGTGCGCACCTGATGACGCAACAGGTCGGCGAGCTGCCGCGCCTGGTCCGCGCGCAGCCGGCGCCGTCGGGCGGCGGCGACCGGCACGGTGTGCTCGCGGATACGTTCGGCTGGCATGCGAGGGACCATACCGACGCCCCGGCGGCCGTGGTGTTGCCGGAGTATTGCGCCACTCAGCGGAACCCGCGTACCGGCTCTGACCTGTGTGTTCGTGAACCCGGCGGAGAGATCTGCCAGGAAGGGGCCTGGTTTTGGTCCCGCCGGGCGAGGGGAGCGCCCTTTCGATCATGCTCCTGGAGTGTCGCGAAGTAAGTGGCGAATTATCCGTCTATATGTAGTCCCGTAAAGCCTCTCGCGCTCAGGGCTGCCCGGAACGAGAGAGAGCACGAGAGAGACCCACGAACCAGATCCCCGAGTGAGAGGCACACGTGAGGCTTGCGAAACTGAGCCGCGGAGCGACCATTTCCGCCGCAGTGGTGATGTCCGCAGTCGCCTCCACCGGGCAGGCCGTTCCCATCGGCGCCGGAACGGGCGTCCGGGCGGCGGCCAATCTGCAGATCTGGAAGTCGGTGACACCCGATCCACTGGTCATCGGCGACGACGCCGTCTACACCCTGACCGTGACGAACAGCGGCGACCAGGACGCCACGGGTGTCACGGTGACCGACCAGCTGGGGGACGGGGTCAGCGTCGGCGCGCTCCCCGGCTCCTGCGCCGCGGAGGGGCAGACGGTCACCTGCGGAGGCTCGGGCGTCACCGTGCCGGCGGGCGGCACACGGGAGTTCCGGATCCCCGTCTCCGTCGACCCGTCCCTGTCCGACGGAACCAACATCAGGAACCAGGCCGAAGTCCGCCAGGACGGCTCGTCGCAGGACGCCTCCACCACCCTGATCTCGCAGTCCACCACCCTGACGGACGTGGAGATCACGAAGACGGCGACCGAGCAGGTCGAGGCCGACGGCACCTATACCTTCACCGTGACGGTGACCAACCACGGCCCCTCGAACGCCGTCGACGTCACCGTCCAGGACCCCACCAACAACCAGCTCTCCACCATCGAAGAGCGCCCCGACGAGTGCCCGGACACCGGCCTCACGCTCAGCTGCCCGCTCAACACCCTCGCCCCGGACGAGACGCGCACCTTCACCGTCACGATGCGCGCCAACCCCGACGTGGCCGGCGAGACCATCACCAACTGCGCCCAGGTCTACACCGGTTCGCGGGAGAACAACACCGAGAACAACCGCTCCTGCGCCACCACCGAAGTAATCCCGCCCGGCACACCCACGCCGACGCCGACGCCGACGGATGAGCCGACGCCGACGCCGACGGATGAGCCGACGCCGACGCCGACGGACGAGCCGACGCCGACGCCGACGGACGAGCCGACGCCGACGCCGACGGACGAGCCGACCCCGACCCCGACGGACGAGCCGACCCCGACCCCGACGGACGAGCCCACTCCGACGCCGACGGACGAGCCGACCCCGACCCCGACGGATGAGCCGACGCCCACGCCGACAGACTTGACGCCGACGGACGAGCCGACGCCCACTCCCACGGACGAGCCCACCGACGAACCCACGCCTACGGACGAGCCCACCGACGAGCCCAGCCCCACCCCGTCCACGACACGGGAACCCACTCCCACCCCCGCACCCTCGGACACCGGCGGCCCGGAATCCCCTGCCCCCACCTATCCCTCCTCGCCCCCCGACGAGTTGGCGGAGAGCGGGCAGCGGGACATCGCACTGCTGGGTATCGGGGTGGCCGCGATCACCCTGGTGGGGATCGGCATCCTGCTCAGGCGTACGCTCAGGCGCCGCTGAGGGCAGCAGCTCAGCGCTTGGGATCGAGGAGTGTGACCCCGGCTTCGCCGTTCAGGACCTGGTGGGCCACGTCGGAGAGCTTGAGCTGCCGGTTCCGGGCGTACGTCCGCATGCGGATGTACGCCTGGTCCGCGCTGCATTTACGGGAGTTGGAGAGGTATCCCTTGGCCTGCTCGATGACGATGCGGGTGTCGAGGGAGGTCTGCAGCCGCGCGATCTGCGTCATCTGCTCGTGCACGACCTGCTGCTGGACCACGCAGACGGCGGCGCCGTCCGCCAGTGCCCGGGCAAGTCGCAGTTCGGCTTCGTCCAGGGGTCTTTGCCGGTCATGGAAGAGGCTCAGGGCACCGACCACCGTGTCCTGGTGACGCAGCGGGACCGTGGCGACCGAGGTGAAGCCGAGGAGCAGGGCGCGCGGCGTGAACCGCGGCCACCGTGGACAGGCGTCGTCGGCGTCGAGGCGGATCTCGGAGATGTCGGTAAGGGGGGAGCGGCAGCAGTCCACGCACGGGCCCTCGTCCCATTCGAGGCCGAAGTGCTCCAGTGACCGGGTGTACTCGTCGGAGGCCACGACCTCCGCACCACGGCCGTGCGGAACGTCGAGCAGGGCCCCGGACGCCGAGACGCCCAGCAGGTCGACGCAGTGCTCCGTCAGGGTGTGCAGAACGTCGGTCGCGCTCACGTCCCGCACCAGTGGGGCAGCGAGATCCCCGAATGCGGACGCCAGACGCTCCTCGCGCTGCCACTCGGACATGGCGGTCATGCCGCCTCTCCCTTCCATGGGCACACCGTCCACAGCAGCCGGCGACCGTACGCCGGGACTTCGCCGCGCTCAGGGCGGTGTGAGGGCCGGCCGCAGGGGGCCGGGAGACATGTCCCGCTGGCGACGGAACTACGGTCCCCCTTGTCGAAGGTCGCCCAATGCCAGCAACAGAACCGCGTTCATGCTCCAGTTGAGGAATTCACGGAAACCTCACCACGCTACCGCGATCGGTCGCCTTATATCAGTCATATGGCGGTCAGATTCGGTCGGAGAATGGTAAGGAACGCAATTAACCGGTTCCTATTCTTTCTGTTGAGCAGAGGATTACCTTTCCGTCTTGCGGGGTGGCCGCGGAAAGAATCCTGAGGTGCGCTGCTGATAGGCGGCGTAGCCGGGACGCTGCGCCATGTGCCGTTCGAGGAGTGCCTTGCCGCTGCCCCGCGTCAGCAGATAGGTCATCACCAGCGGGCTGATGATCGTGGCGGCCGCCGCCACGGGAGCCTCGCACGTGATGAGGAACAGGCCCCACCAGACGCAGAAGTCACCGAAGTAGTTCGGGTGGCGCGTCCAGGACCAGAGGCCGCGGTCCATGAGGCGGCCCTTGTTGGCCGGGTCCGCCTTGAACCGGGCGAGTTGATGGTCCCCGACCGCCTCGAAGGCCAGGCCGACCAGCCACAGGAGCCCCCCGAGGACAGCGAGCGCGCTCATCGGCCCGGCGATGTAGGCGGCGGCCTGCACGGGCAGGGACACCAGCCAGACCAGCCCGCCCTGCAGCAGATAGACCATGCGCAGGGCGTACGCGGCCCGGCTGCCCGGAGCCTTGGCCAGCATCCGCTCGTAGCGCGGGTCCTCGCCGTGGCCCCGGCCGCGCCAGGCGATGTGCCCGGCGAGCCGCAGGCCCCACACCATCGTCAGGGCCGTTACGAGCAGCCGCCGCCCGTCGTCACCGTGGCCCGCCGAGAGGACGTACGTCGTGAGGGCCACGGCCGCGAAGGCGACACCCCACGCGATGTCCACGACGCGGTGCAGCCCGCGGTACAGCGCGAACGCGAAGGTGATCAGGAGGACGGCCAGGGCGGTGAGGGCCGCGTAGGCGAGATTGACCCCGAACGCACCCCAGTCGAAGCCGTTCACGACGCACCGTCCCCGCCGTACGACGCGCTGTCCCCGCGGAACGAGCCGGCCGTCGCGGTGGGCATCCCCGACCAGCCCCGGTCACTGGTGCGTACGGCGAGAATCTGGTCCACGCCCATGCGCCTCTCCTCGAACGCGAGTGATCCGCCCACGAGATACAGCCGCCAGGTCCTGGCCGCCTCCGCCCCGACCAGCGAGACGAACTCCTCCCAGCGCTCCTCGAGCGTGGCGCGCCACGCGTCGACGGTGCGTACGTAGTGCTCGCGCAGCGACTCGGCCGAACGCACCTCGAAACCGGCTCCCTCCCACAGCCCGATCGTCTCGCCCAGGGGGCGCATGTGCATGTCGGGCGCGATGTACGACTCGATGAACGCGCCGCCGCCCGGCGCCCTGGCTCCGCGGGACATCTGCTGGACGAGGATCCGGCCCTGCGGCCGCAGCAGCCCGTGCAGTTGGGCCGCGAACCCCGGATACTCCGCGTCTCCCACGTGCTCGCCCATCTCGATCACGCTGATGGCCTCGTACTGGCCGTCCTCGATGGCGCGGTAGTGCCGCAGCTGTACGTCGACCTGGTCCTCCAGGCCCCGCTCGCGCACCCGTGCCCGCACGAAGTCCCGCTGCTCACGGGAGAGCGTCACGGCCGTGACCTGGGCCTTGTACTGCTCGGCCGCGTGGAGGGTGAGCGCTCCCCAGCCGCAGCCGACGTCGAGCAGCCGGGATCCGGGGGTCAGGCCCAGCTTCCGGCAGGTGAGTTCCAGCTTGGCGCGCTGGGCGTCCGCGAGGCCGTAGCGCGGCTCCTCGCTCTCCCAGTAGGCGCACGAGTACGCCATCGAGGGGTCGAGCAGCAGCTCGTAGAAGTGATGGGAGACGTCGTAGTGGTGGCTGATGGCCGCGCGGTCCCTAGCGGTGCTGTGCCGTACGCCCCGCAACCGGGCCCGGCCCGCGGGCGCCTTCGGCGGCGGGCCGACGGCGCCGAGCCGGGCCGCGGCCGTCACGGCGGCCGCCAGCTGCCCCACGCCGGGCCTGGCCGGGGCGAGCCGCTGCTCGCGGGCTCCGGCCCACATGGTCCGCAGTCCGTCGGCGAGGTCGCCCTCGATGTCTATGTCACCGGTGATGTACGCCTCGGCCAGGCCGAGTTCGCCCGGCTGCCAGAGCAGGCGGCGCAGCGCCCGCCGGGAGCGGACGATCACGACCGGGGCGCCGGGCGGTCCGCACTCGCTGCCGTCCCAGGCGCGCAGCCGCAGCGGCACCGGACCGCCCAGCACGTCGGTGAGAAGTCCGCCAAGGCGTTCTGCGGTCGTGGTCACTGCCCTGCTCCTTGTTCCGTAGGCTGCCCGCTCTGCTGTCCGGTCAGCTGGATCTGGTGCACGTCGAGGTAGCCGGAGCCGAAGCCCGCCTCGGAGTAGGCGAGATAGAAGTCCCACATGCGCCGGAAGGTGGCGTCGAAGCCCAGCTGCCCCACCGCGTCGTCCTGCTGCGCGAAGCGCTCGCGCCACAGCTTCAGCGTCTGTGCGTAGTGCGCGCCGAATCCCTCGCACGCGGTGACCCGCAGCCCGGTGTGGGCGCGCGCGGTCTCCTCGATGGCACGGACGGAGGGCAGTTGCCCGCCGGGGAAGATGTACTTCTGCACCCAGGTGTAGGTGTTCCGGGCGGCGATCATGCGGTCGTGCGGCATGGTGATCGCCTGGAGTGCCACCGATCCGCCGGGTGCGAGGAGGCTGTCCAGGGTGCGGAAGAAGGTGGGCCAGTACTCCGCGCCGACCGCCTCTATCATCTCGACGCTGGCGATCGCGTCGTACTGCCCCCGCACCTGGCGGTAGTCGCACAGCTCGATGCGGACCCGGTCCTCGTGGCCGGCGGCACGCACCCGCTCCCTGGCCAGGTCGCGCTGTTCGGCGGAGAGGGTGACCGAGTGGACGCTCGCGCCCCGGGCCGCCGCGCCGATGGCCAGGGCGCCCCAGCCCGTACCGATCTCGAGCAGCCGTGTGCCGGGGCCCACGCCGCACAGGTCCAGCATCCTGTCGATCTTGCGCTGCTGGCCCGCCTCCAGATCGGGCCAGGCCGCGGGCAGTTGGTCGAAGAGTGCGGAGGAGTAGCTCAGGGACTCGTCGAGGAACAGCGCGAACAGGTCGTTCGACAGGTCGTAATGGTGGCTGATGTTGGCCTGCGCGCCGTCGGGGGTGTTGCGCTGCCCGGCCGGCTGCGCGGGCGCCCACAGGGCACGCAGCCGCTGGAGCGAGGGCGCGACCAGCGTGGCCGCGTGGTCGGCGAGCACCGTGAGCACCGCGACGAGGTCCTGCGCGTCCCACTCGTGCGCCATGTACGACTCGCCGAAGCCGACGAGTCCGTTCGTGCCGATACGCCGCAGGAAGCTGTCGGGATCGTGGACGTCGAGCAACGGGCCGCCCCGGCCGATGCGTTCACCGCCGCCCATCGCCACCGTCAGAGGCAATCCGTCCAGGGCGTGGCGCACGACGATCCGGGTCAGCGCGAGGCGCACCGCGGAGCAGCGCGGAACGGCCACGACATCGGGCCACCGTTCGGCGTCGATCGGACCCGGCGGACGGGAAACGCCGGGTGCACCGGATACGGACGTACTCACTTCAGGCCCTCCTGGGGACGGTGTCGGGGTCGGTCCTTCACGGGCAGGCCGCGCAGCCACAGGGCGATGCCGTGCCGCCGGATGGCCACGGAGACGGCCACCGTGGACCAGGGGTGGCGGACGGCGGCCCGCAGCAGCACCCCGGTGGTGGCCGGGCGGCGGCTGCCGCGCACGGTCGCCGTGAATGTGCGCGTGCCGCCGTGCTGGAAGTGCAGGGTGATGCCGAGGCGTTCGTCCGGCACGGGCAGCCGCATCCGGTACTCGCCCTCGACGGGGAAGAAGGGCGAGACGTAGAACTCCTTGGGCACGTCCGCGTTCTGTGCCGCGTCGGGGCCGAGCAGATAGCAGTGCCGCTCGCCGTAGGTGTTGTGCACCTCGGCCACGACACAGCGCAGTTCGCCGCCGGGGCCGTGACACCAGTACAGGGACAGCGGGTTGAAGACGTAGCCGAGGACGCGCGCGTGCGCGAGCATCAGCACCCTGCCGCCGTCCAGCGTGATCCCGTGGGTGTCGAGGAAGGCCTGGAGCCCGGCCTTGATGTCGGTGGTCCGGCCGCCGAAGTGGTCGCGTCCGTCGAACCGGGCGAGGGGGCGCAGCGCGCGGGGCAGCCGGGGAGGGGCGTCCAGGTCGATCAGCCACAGGTACGTGCGGTGGGTGAGCTTGTAGTGCCGCGGGCTCGTGCGGACGTGGGTGATGACGCTCGGATACAGCGTGGGTGCCGGGCCGGGGGATGCGTTCACCAGCGCACCCCCATCGCCAGGGCCGCCTCGACCCCCGAGCGGCAGCCGTCCTCGTGGAAGCCCCAGCCGTGGTAGGCGCCCGCGAAGGCGGTGACGGGACCGTTCAGCGAGGGCAGTCGGCGTTGCGCGGCGAGCGACTCCGGGGTGTAGACGGGGTGTTCGTACGCCATCCGGGCCAGGACTCGCTCGGGCTTTACCATGCTTTCGCCGCCCAGGGTCACCACGTACCGCTCGGGGGCGTCGAGGTGTTGCAGGCGGGTCATGTCGTAACTGACCTGCACGTGGTCGGTGGTGGCCGCGCACGAGGGGAGCAGATAGTTCCACGAGGCGCGCGCGGCGCGGCCGCGCGGCAGGACCGTGGTGTCGGTGTGCAGCTGGGCGGGGTTGGCGGAGTAGCGGAAGGCTCCCAGGATCTCGCGTTCCTGCCCGGTCGCGTCCGCGAGCAGCCGCAGCGCCTGGTCCGGATGGACGGCGATGACCACGGAGTCGTAGTGGTCGGTCGCGCCGTCCTCGGTGGTGATCGTCACGCGGCCGTCGCCGCGGTGCACCGCTCGCACCGGCGTCGACGTGTGCACGGCCTGGAGTTGCTTGCCGATGCGCTCCACGTACTCGCGCGAGCCGCCGGCCACGGTGCGCCAGGCGGGCGATCCGGTCACGGTGAGCATCCCGTGGTGGTCCAGGAAGCGGAACAGATAGCGGGCCGGATAGCGCAGGGCCGTACCGGGCGGGCAGGACCACACCGCCGAGACGAGGGGCACGGCGAAGTGCCGCACGAAGTACGCGGAGAAGCGGTGGCGGGCGAGGAACGCGCCGAACGTCTCCTCGGGGCCCGTTCCGTCCGCGTCCGCGCTCTGCGCCAGGAACTCCGAGGCCCTGCGGTGGAAGCGCGGTATCTCCAGGAGCATGCGCAGATACGGGCCGCGCAGCGCGTTGCGCGGCTGCGCGAACAGGCCGCGCGGGCCGCGCGCGCCCGCGTATTCCAGGCCGCAGCCCTCGCACCGCACGGACATGCTCATCTCCGTCGGGCGCGAGGTGACGGCCAGTTCCCTGAAGAGGCGGAGCAGGTTCGGATAGGTGCGGTCGTTGTGCACGATGAAACCGGAGTCCACGCTGCGAGACCGGCCGTCCGACCCGGTGACGTCGTGGGTGTGGGCGTGCCCCCCGAGGCGGTTGTCAGCCTCGTAGAGGGTCACGTCATGTGCGGATCGCAGGATGTAGGCGGCGGTGAGCCCCGCCACCCCGGATCCCACCACCGCGGTACGCCGTCGCTGTTCTCTCATGCCGTCCCATCTCCTCGTCCGGACCTGCCGGACGTGCTCTGAAGATGATTCGGAGCGGCACGGGCCATGGCTTGGTCATGAGCGCCACGATCTTTGTTTCGCCACGGTGGGGGGCTGTCTCACCACCGCGTACCGGTGGGGGGAAGCTGGTCGGCGATCACGGGAGGGAGCTCGGCGAGGCCCAGGAACCCGGCCACCGCCCCGCCGGTCAGCTCGTGCCATGCGGCGGCCCGTCTCAGCATGGCGTGGTCGCTGCCGTCCATCAGGACACTGGCCGCCTCCGCGCCCGCGGCACCGGCGCGGGCCGTGAAATCCAGTGATGACCGGGGGTCGGTCGTACGGTCCCTGTCGCCGTGCAGCAGCACCACGCGGCGGCCGCGCAGCTGCTCCACGGGGTCCTCGGCGGGGCACCAGGGGGCGAGGCCGACGATCCCTCGCACCAGTGGGTCCCCGCCGGTCCGCAGTGCGGCGCGGGCCCCCATCGAGTGCCCCACCAGAACGGTCGGGACGTCCCCGGCGAGCTCTTCGAGCTCACGCAGGGCCCGGTGTGCGTCCTGCGCCGCGTCCGCCCGCTCTCCGTTCCAGCCGCGGTGGCGATAGCGCACCCGCCCGATCAGTACGTCGCCACCCGCCGTGGACCGGCGGATGGCGCTCTCGAAGAGGCGCAGCCGGGCGCCCGGCAGATTCCACGGCGGGGGCGCGTCGGTCCCGTGCTCACGGCCGCCGTGCAGCATCAGCACGGCGGCGCGTGGCTTCTCGACCGGTCCTAGCGGCACCAGCGCCGTGCGGTGGCCGTCGCGGAAGGGCACAGGGTCTCCTCGGCATGTCGGTGACCGGCCGTACGCGCCGGACGTGACTGATTCGGAGCCGCGCCGGTGTCGGATGGGTCGTACGACGCGGTTGCCTCCGCCACCGGCGCTCGTCGGGCTCCGACCGGCCCGCCTAGGGACGCGAGCCGACCTCGTCCAGGGTCTCACCGTCCTTCATTCGTGCCCGCACGGTCACATCGGGGTTCTCGGGAGCCTTGACGGCCAGTGAGCGGCCCTTCTCGGCCGCCTCGACCTCACCCTTCACATCGATTCCGGTGACCTCGCGGCTGCCCGCGGCGAGGAGATAGTGGCGCCCCGAGCCCGCCGTCCAGGGGGTACTGGCCACAATGTGCTGGCCGAACCGGCTGCAAGAAGCGGTCGAGCGCGCCTGTCCGACGACCTTCGCCGGTGCGGTGGCCGACTCTTTGGACGTACGGAACTGCACGAGGACGTCGCCGGGGCCGCGCCAGGTGGAGGACCGGGTGCAGGACCACACCGCGTCGCCGCCTCGCTCGGGCAGGTCCTGCTCGGCGAAGTCCCACTGGTTGACGGCCCGCACCCCGCTGTGCCGCATTTCGGGGAGCCGGCACGCGGTACGGGCCCAACTCTGCAGGGCCTCGGCGCTGGTGGCCTCGCGGGGCTGCCGGGGCGGGGCTCCGGTGCCGGGCAGTGGTGTGTAGCTGAGATGTACGGGAGTGAGGCCGCCCAGGTCGGCCACGAGGAAGGCGTGCTTCTCCACGATCTTGCTGGAGGAGCGCAGTTGCAGTACCGGCAGGCTGTCGCACGATCCCTTGCTGTCCGGCAGCTCGCGGACGGCGCCGGTGACGCCCGCGTCCGACACGTCGAGCGGACGGCCGGGGGAGTTGGGGGTCAGCAGGTCGCGCGTCTGGGCCTCGGCGATCCAGGGGGCGGTGAGGTAGCGGACCTTGCCTTCCTTGCGGCTGACGACGAGCGTGGCTGCCGTGGTCACGTCGGCCTCGTCGGAGCGGGAGATGTCCAGGGACGCGGGGTCCAGCGGGGAAGGCGGTTCGCTGTAGCGCACGACGCGCCGACCGTCGTGGAACAGCACGACCGCCTCCCCGCCGACATCGCCCGCGTACAGCAACTGGGTGTTGCCGGGCGGTGGTTCGGCACTGGTGGCTTTGGCCACCTCGACCCGGGTGCCGCGCGGCGGCTCGGTCCAGGTGGCGAGCGCGCGTGTGACGAGGCCGACGTCCCCGACCCGCGGGCCCCGGGCCGGCCACGCGGTGAAGTCCACGCGCGAGGTGTCGTCCCAGACGTCACGTGGGGTATGGACCAACTGGGAGGCCCTGATCGCGGGCTCCACGTCCACTGTGCGGGCGGGCTCCGACGACGGCGAGCTCCCGACGGTGGTGAGCAATACCGCACAACAGAGGGCGACGATGCCCGCGGTGAGCCAGGCGAGCTGGAACCGGCGTCTGCGGCGCAGCAGATCGGTCGGGCGGGTCTGTACGGAACAGGCGTCGAACTCTCGCGAGCGCAGCAGGGTTTCCCTCGCCTCGCCCGTACTCACCTCAAGTCCGCAGGCGGCGATCAGCGCCTGTTCCGGCTCGGGCGCATCGGCGGCGGTGAGCAGCTCGACGACCTCTGAGCGGGACAGATCCTCCACCTGGAGCAGCACGAATGCCGCTCGGACGGGGGCGGGAACCTCGGCGAGGATCTGCCCGAGCGCGATCTCCTCGCCGCCGCCCGCGCGGGGGAACAGCCGCAGCCCCCAGACCACCGGAAGCATGGGGCGCAGCGTGCGGGGAGGCGGCAGGAAGCCCGGCCAGCCGCGCGGACGGCGCTCATAGGCAAGCGCCGAGCGCAGGATGCTCGCTCGCGTGCGGGCCAACGCGGGTGCGGGGGTGCCCCTTCGCTGTCCCGGCACACGGAACCCTGCTCGCGCTATGCCGAATCCGGGCAGGGCGCGCTGGACGAGCGCATGCGCGACGAGGACCCGCCGGTGCCTGCTGAGGGTGTGGGGGAGCGTGAGATAGGCGAGGCGTACGAGCCGGGTGTACTGGTCGACAATGACGGCTTCGGCCTGGTCAAGGGCCACCCGCCCGGACACTCTCGCGGAGCGCCGTTGCGATGTGCTCATCGATCAAGAGCCTTCCAAAGGCTGACGACGTTGCGTCCTGACCACGTTCAAACGAGTGAATCTTGGGATGGTCACAGCCGCCACGCCGATGCCTGGTCGGTCGGTCGTTTCGCGCCGTGCGATCGGCGGCCCGCTCGGCCTGCTGCCAAGGGCGGGGCGGGTGGGCGATGCCCGCGGGCTGAAGGGCTGAAGGGCTGAAGGGCGGAAGGGCGGAAGGGCGGAGGCGGCGACGGCAGCGTCCGGGCGGAGGAGGCGCACGCCTCGACACTCCACCGGGATCACCTACGCCCGTCGCCACCTCCGTTCGTCCTGGCCGGGTCCCTCACAACCCTGTCGGACACAGACGATTCGCCGACGGGCGCGGGATGGATTGGCTTTCGCTGTCCCGGCTTTCGCTGTCCCGACTCCCGCGTCCTGACCCGGAACAAGTGTGAGCAGCGGCCTGGCGCTCGGCGTCCGGCTGCGTGGCGAGGGGGAAGCCGCGTAACCGATGATCTTGCCCTCGCGTTGGTCGGCGGGGGCCCGGCATGTCCGGTCGGGCCACGACGAAGACTTGAGGTCACTCACCATGCACATCACCCGCAACCTGCCCGCCCTGAGCGGCATCACCAGGAAGATCGCCGCGTGGACCGGCGCCATGGCCGCGGCGCTCGGCTGTGTCATCGTCAGCGGGCCGCCGGCGGCGGCCGACGGCAAGTGGTGCAACCACTCGGTCTGCATCGAGACCTACGACAGCGGCACGTACCTCGGCCGGGTCGAGGTGTCGGTCGTCAACACCAACCAGCCGCACCGCATCAACGCACGCGTATGGACCACCAACGGCTGGGGCGCCCACACCAAGGTGGAGGACGTCGACGCGTTCAGGACCTACCGGGACCAGGCCTACCCACAGCGCCACTTCCCAGCAGGCACCCGGCTCTGCGCGGAAGGCTTCCGAGGCGGCGACAGCGTGGGCCTTCCCTGCGTCACCCTCACCGACTGACCCCGCCGCGGCTCAACCGTACTGGCGGCAGCGGCCGGGGAAGACGGCCCGCACGCGTGCGGTGACGAGGCCGAGGGCGGCCTGCGCGTCGGCGGCGTCGGGATCGGTGTCGGTGTCGGAGCCGAGTTGCAGGGCCAGGCCCTCGGTCAGGCAGTGGAGTTCGAGGGCGGCGAGGTCCGGGTCGGTGTCGGCCGGGACCTCGCCGCACTCTTTCCCGTTGTGGACGGCCGTGGCGAGCATCGAGCGGATGAGGCGGCCCGTCTCGGCGTGGGACCGGGCCAGGCGGGGGTTGTCGACGGTGCGGCCCAGGAAGGCGAGCACCACCCGGTGCGCCGAGCGGCGGCGCGCGTCCGCCGGGAGCCATTCGGCGAGCCCTTCGACGACCACGTCGCGGATCGGCAGTCGCTGTCGCGTGGCGCGTTCCCCCAGGGCGGAGACCCGGTCGAGGATCTTCTGGACGACGCGCTCATGGGTGAAGAGCAGCATCTCGTCCTTGGTCGGGAAGTAGTGCTGTACGTGCCCGACGGAGAAGCCCGCCGTCGCGGCGGTCCGCGCGACGGTGACCCGGTCGAGCCCCTCTTCGGTGACCAACTTCTGTACGGCGTCGGCGACCTGGATGCGCCTTGCCCGGTGATCGACGACCTTCGGCATGCCGTCAGGGTATCGGCCGCGTGTCCGCCACTGACCTTGCGGAGTGTTTTTACCATATGCTCATATGGTAAAAACGTCGGACGCCGATCGGAGGGGGCTGCGGCCATGGCAGAGGCAGTGAAGACGCGAGGGCGTCAATGGCGCACGCGATTAGGGCAGTTGATACTGACCGCGGTGCTCGTCGCCGGAGTGGTGACGGGCTTGGCTCCGCCCGCCGCCGCGGCGGCCGGCACGGTGAACTGGTCCGAGGTGGACGCCTACGTCCGCGGGCGACTCGACGCGACGGGTACGCCCGGAGCCGCGCTCGCCGTGATCGAGGACGGCCGCGTCGTGCACCAGCGGGGCTTCGGCGAGGACGGCCGGGGCCGGGCGGTCACGCCCGACACCCCCTTCCTGTGGGGCTCGCTGTCCAAGCCGGTCACCGGCCTGGCCGTGATGCAGCAGGTGGAGGCGGGCCGCGTGGAACTCGACGCGCCGGTGCGCACGTACCTGCCGTGGTTCCGCCTTGCCGACCCGGAGGTGTCCGACCGCATCACCGTCCGGCACCTGCTCACCCACACCAGCGGCATCCCCACCTCCGCATCCGGCGAGATCGGGGACCGCTACGACAACGCCCCCGGTGCCCTCGCCGACGCGGCCCGCGACCTGGCCCGGATCGAACCCGCCGACCGGCCCGGCGGCTCGTACGCATACTCCAGCGCCGGTTACGCAGTACTCGGCGCGCTGGTCGAAAAGGTGTCAGGACGGCCGTTCGGCACCTACCTGCACGAGAAGATCCTCGACCCGCTCGGCATGGAGCACGCCGTCGCCACCGAGCGGGACTTCACCCGCGAGCGGGTGGCGCCAGGCCACCGCTCCGTCTTCGGCACGCCGGTCCCGTTCGACGCGCCCTACGACACTTCGGGCGTCCCGTACGGCCATGTGGGCGGCAGCATAAAGGACTTGGCTCGTCTCGCCCTCGCCGAACTGGGCGGCGGCAGCCTGGACGGCCGCCGGGTCCTTTCGGCGAAAGGCATCGCCGACACCCAGCGCGGCCACGTCGAAAGCAGCGCCGACCGCTACGGCCTCGGCTGGTCGGTCGGCACGCTCGCGGGCACGGGCGAACGCATGGTCTGGCACGACGGGGCGCTGCCCGGCTACCAGGCGATGCTGGTCATGCTGCCCGACAGCGACCGCGCCGTGATCGTCCTGCAGAACGCCTACTACCAGCTGCGCGCCAAGGAGTTCGGCGACGCCGCGATCGGCACGGCACAACTGCTGTCCGGCGCCGACCCCCGCACCACTCCGACCGACGGATTCGCCGTCGCCCTGCCCTGGGCCACGGCCACCCTCGCCACCCTGCTGCTCCTGAGCCTGGCCGCCCCGGCCCTGCGCCGACGGCCGGGCCGCCGCGCCGCGGCCCGCTCCCGCTCCCGCCGCAGGATCATCAGCACCACCATCGCCTCGACGACCGCAGCGCTGACCCTCGCGACGCTCCTCTGGCAACTCCCCGCAACCCTCGACGGCACCCTCCCCATGGCGCTGCTGTGGCTGCCCGACGTGGGGTGGGGTCTTGTCGTAGCCATCGCTCTTGCCTTGCTGCTCGCGGTGGAGCGGACGGTGCTCGGGGTGCTGGATCTGCGGCGAGGGCGCGGTCCGGCCCGCCGGGGGCAGAGGACCGCCGGGGCCGCGTGATGTGCGGCCCCGGCAGTCCGGCCGGGCTGCTCAGGCAGGTTCCCGTGCCGGATCCGTTGCCCTCGGCGTCGCTTCGGCACGTTCGGGGGACGTGCCGGCCGCCTCATGGCGCAGGGCGTGGAAGAGGCGGCCCGGCCACCAGAACCAGTGGCCCAGGTCCAGGGCGATGGCGGGCACCAGGACCGTGCGTACGAGGAACGTGTCGAGCAGGACGCCGATGCCGACGATCACGCCCATCTGCGCCATCGTCACCAGGGGGAGTCCGGCGAAGACCGCGAAGGTGGCGGCCAGCACGATGCCCGCCGAGGTGATCACTCCACCGGTGCTCGTCAGGCCCTCCAGTACGCCGCGGCCGTGGCCGAGACGGGTGGCCTCCTCCTTGACGCGGTGCATCAGGAAGATGTTGTAGTCGATGCCCAGCGCGACCAGGAAGACGAAGCCCATCAGGGGGATCGAGTGGTCGACGCCCGCGAAGCCGAGCACGCTCTCGAAGAGCACGTTCGACGCGCCCAGGGCCGCGAGGAAGGACAGGACCACTGTCGCCAGGAGGAGGAGCGGGGCGACCAGGGAGCGCAGCAGCCTGATGAGAACGCCGAGCACGACCAGGAGGACGATCGGGATGACCGTCCGCAGGTCGCGGTCGGCGGCGCGCTGGGTGTCGAGGGTCTGTGCCGTGGTGCCGCCGACGAGGGCGTCCGCGCCGTCGACCGAGTGCACGGCGTCGCGCAGCGCGTCGACGGTGTCCTTGGCGGCCCGGCTGTCCGGGGTTGCCTTCAACACCACGGAGAGCTGCGTGAGTTCGCCGCCGGGGGAGCGGTCGCCGGTCTCGACCCGGGCGACGCCGTCGACCTCGGAGGCGGCCGAACGCACCTGCGCGGCCTGACCCGTGTTCGTGACGATCTTCGCGGGGTCGGACGCCCCCGACGGGTAGTGGGCGGAGATCTTCTCCTGGGCGACGACCGACTCGGGCTTGTCCTGGAACATCTCGGACTGCGTCAGGCCCATGTTGATGCCGAAGGCGCTGAGCGCCAGGACACCGGTGACGGCGACGGACATCATCCACGACCAGCGGGGACGCCGTGCGACGGCGGTGCCGATGCGCGCCCAGACCGTGCGTTCCTTGCGCGCGGGCGTGCCGTGCCTCGGCACGAACGGCCAGAACACCCAGCGGCCCGCGACGACAAGGAGTGCGGGCAGGATGGTGATCATCGCCAGGAGCGCGCAGACCACCCCCACGGCGCCCACCAGACCCAGGGAACGCGAGGAGTTGATGTCGGCGAAGGCGAGGCAGGCGAGGCCGGCCGCGATGGTCCCGGCCGACGCGAGGATCGCCGGGCCCGAGCGGCGCAGGGCGGTGCCCATCGCCTTGTGCCGGTCCTCCTGCCGGTGCAGTTCCTCGCGGTAGCGGGCGATGAGCAGCAGGGCGTAGTCGGTGCCGACGCCGAAGACCAGCACCATCAGGACGCCCGCGCTCTGCGGATCCACCGGCAGGTCGGCGTACTTGGCCAGGGCGTAGGTGCCGACCTGGGTGAGGACGGCGGCGAAGCCGACCGAGATGAGCGGGAACAGCCACAGGATCGGGCTGCGGTAGGTGATCAGGAGCAGCACGGCGACGACGGTGCCGGTGGCGATCATCAGCGTCGAGTCGAGGGTGTCGAAGACGGCGACCTGGTCGGTCAGGGAGGCCGCGGGACCGCCGACCTCGACGTCCACGCCTGGTGGCGCGTCGGCGCCGGCGATCTCGCGCAGTTCGTCGACCTTGTCGGTCACGTCGTCATCGCTCGACATCGGGACGACGACCAGCTGGGCCTTCCCGTCGTCCGACGGCGCAGGTCGCGAGACCTGCTCGCCGTCGGCGGTGAATTCCGCGAACGCTGCCAGGTCCGCGGCGGCCACCCGCTCGTTGGCGCCCTCGCCGGTGTAGATGACGACGGCCGGCATGACGGCGTCGTCACGGAACCTCTCAAGCTCCGTGTTGACCTGCGCGGATTCGGCGCCGCGCGGCAGGAAGGCGTTGGCGCTGGTGTCCTCGACGTCGCCGAGTTTGCCCGCCAGCGGGCCGAGCGCCACGGTGAGGATCAGCCAGACGGCGAGGACCAGCCATTTGGAGCGCCGGCCCGAGGGTGCGGCGGCGACGCGCCGGAGCAGCGGACGCATGAGTAGTCTCCTTCTTGTGCGGAGCGCGCCGCCGGTCGGTGACCGGCACAGGGCGCACGGGGCCCGCACCACGGCGCTGAAGGTGTGATGGCCTGCCGTGGCGTACGGGTGGGTGTGTGAGTCCGGGCCGCTCGGGCCCGGGGTGTGTACCGCATTGGTACGGCCGGGAGTTGCCGCTCCCGGCCGTACCCGGCCGTACCCGGTCGTGGCCGGGGAGAGCTGGGGCTACTCGATCTCGCGCATCATCTTCTCCATCGAGCTGACGGAGTAGCGCGTCTGCGCCAGCTCCTCACGCGTCTGCTTCAGCTCTTCGACGGAGCGCCGGTGCAGCTCGACGTTGTCTTCGAGCAGCTGTGCGTACTTCGAGGCCAGGGCCTTGTACTGCTCCTCGCGGGCGGCGAGCATGCGGGCCCGCCAGGTGGCGGCGACCTGCCAGACGATCACTATCAGCAGCAGGAAGAAGCCGGCCGCGCCGACGCCCCCGACCCATGTGCCCACGGAGTCGCCGCCGTCCGCGAGCGTCACCAGTTGTGCGTTCACTTCGCTTCCTCTTTCGTGGGTTCCGCGGATTTCTTGGCTTCCGCGGTGTCTTTGGGGCGGGCCTCGGAGAGGGTGCGGACCGCCCTTGCGAACAGCTGTGGCGTCAACTCATAGAGGAACGGCGCCACTTCGAAGTACTTCATGGACTTGCCGTCCTCGGCGACCTCAAGCGACCCGATGACAAGACCCGCGGCCTCGAGCAGTTTCAGGTGCATGTGCAGCAGCGGACGGCCCATGCCGATCTCGCGGGCGAGGGCGCTGACGTAATTGCGGCGCTCGGTGAGCGCCGCGACGATCCGCATGCGGTGCGGATTGCCCAGCGCGCTGAGTGCCTTCAGCAGCTCGTCGCCCGTCGGTTCCGGGGTCGGGACCTCGGCCATCGTGGCCTCTCTTTCGTGCCTGTCAAGAAAAGCTGACATGAGGTATCACTACCTGTCAAAGATTCCTGACACATCTCAGGGTTAGATAGGGGATCGGTAGGGAGAACGATGGAGGGACCGGCCGGGGAACCCGGTCGGGGCGCCGCCTCGCGGGTACTCCCGTTGTCGTACGCACCCTCCGCGCGAGGCTCCTATCGTGAGTTCCGTGACCCCCACCTCCCGCTCCCGGCGGCGGCGCCTCGCGTGGCCCTTGTCGCCGCAGCTCACGGACCTGGCCGTGGCCGGGGTCGTCGCGCTCCTCACCGGCCTGGACGCGGCGGTCAACGACTCCGCGCACCGCCAGGCCGACTGGCTGACGTGGCTGCTGTACGCCGTGTCCGTCGCGGCCCTCCTGGTACGCAGCCGGTGGCCGGTCGCCGTCACCGTCGTCACCGGGGCGGCCTGCGCGGGCTGGGCGCTCTACGGGCATATCGGGGAGCTGCTCAATCTGCCGGTGATGGTCGCGCTGTACGCCCTCGCCGCGCAGGGCGACCGGCGCCGCACCCTTCGTACCGCCGTGGTCGCGGCTGTCGTCTCGGGGGTCGTGTCGGTCATCGCGGGCAAGGACGTGGCGCAGCCTCAGGGTGCCCCGCTCCTGGAGATGCTCTGGCCCCTCGTGCCGCTGCTGCTCGGTGAAGTGGTGCGCGGACGCCGGGAGTTGCTGGAGGAGTACGCCGCACGGGCCGAGCGTGCCGAGGCCGACCGGGAGCGGGAGGCGCGGCGCAAGGTCGACCTGGAGCGGGTGCGCATCGCGCGCGAACTGCACGACGTGGTGGCCCACACCGTGTCGGCGATGACCGTGCAGGCGGGTCTCGCCCTGGACGCGCTCGACAGCAGACCGGAGGTCGCACGGACGGCGATGCGGCAGGTGCGGACGTCCGGCAAGGAGGCGGTGCGCGAGCTGCGGGCCACGGTGGGCGTACTGCGCGCGGGACACCGTGCACCGTCCGTCGACCCGGCGCCCCGCCTCGCGCAGCTGGCCGAACTGGTGGAGGGGGTACGCGGTACGGGCCTGCGGGTGTCCCTGCACACCACCCTGCCCGCCGACACCGGTGGCCGGGAGCTGCCGCAACTGGTGGAGTTGGCGGCGTACCGCATCGTCCAGGAGGCGCTGACCAACGTGATCAAGCATGCGGGTGCGCGGCACGCGGCGGTGTCGGTCGCCGCGACGGAGGCCGCCGTCACGGTGGAGATCACCGACGACGGCTCTGCGCCGGACGCTGTGGCGGGCGAGGGCTACGGCCTGATCGGCATGCGCGAACGGGCCACCGCAGTGGGCGGCGACCTCGAAGCGGGGCCGGTGCGGGACGGCGGCTGGCGAGTGCGGGCGGTGATCCCCGTCGAAGGGGGAGCAGGGGGAGCAGGGGGCGCGGGATGAGCGGGCATGCCGGTGTGTTGTCGGGCGGAGGCCGGGCTGCCGTCCGGTCGTGGGGCGCGGCGATGGCCGGCGTTCCCGGAACGGGCGCGGTGAGGGCAGCGCCTCGGTGGTGCGGCGGTTGCCTCTGTCCGGAGGGGGAGTCGGATGAGTGAGCGGATCCGGGTGGTCCTTGCCGATGATCAGACCGTCGTCCGCGCGGGGTTTCGGGCTCTGCTCGACCTCACCGATGACCTGGCCGTCGTGGGGGAGGCGGCGGACGGGCTCGCGGCGGTGGAGCTGACCCGCACCACCCGGCCCGATGTCGTCCTGATGGACATCCGCATGCCGCGGGCCGACGGCCTCGAAGCCACCCGTCGTATCGTCGCCGACCGCGCCCTCGATGCCGTACGCGTGCTTGTCCTGACGACCTTCGAGGCCGACGAGTACGTCTTCGAGGCCCTGCGCGCGGGCGCCGCGGGCTTTCTGCTCAAGGACATCGAACCGGACGACCTGCGCACCGCGATCCGCACCGTCGCCGCCGGGCAGAGCCTCCTGGCCCCCGGCGTCACCCGCCGGGTGATCGAGGAGTTCGCCCGGCTCAAGGCGCCGGAGGCCGAGGCGCTGCGGCTCCTCGATCCGCTGACGGACCGGGAGCGCGAGGTGCTGGCGCTGGTCGGCCGTGGTCTGGCGAACGACGAGATCGGCGCGCGTCTGCTCATGTCGCCGCTGACTGCGAAGACGCACGTCAGCAGGGCGATGACGAAGCTCGGGGCCAGGGACAGGGCGCAGTTGGTGGTGCTCGCGTACGAGACGGGGCTCGTGCGCGCGGGCGAGGGCTGACCCGGCGCGGGACGGGGCGGGACGGGGCATGGCGGGGCGGGACGGGGCATGGCGGGGCGGGACGGTCGGCTACTCCCCCGGGAGTAGCGGCCGACTCCCCTCGGTAGATGTCCGGGGGTGCCCGCCCTCCGTAGCGTCGACCGCATGATCGAAGCACGGGAACTCACCAAACGGTACGGCGGCAAGGCAGCCGTCGACCGGCTCACCTTCACCGTCCGCCCCGGCCGCGTGACCGGCTTCCTCGGCCCGAACGGCGCCGGAAAGTCGACCACCATGCGCATGATCCTCGGCCTCGACGAGCCCAGTGGCGGCGCGGTCACGGTCAACGGGCGGCGCTACGACCGCCTCGCCGCACCGCTCCGCGAGGTCGGCTCCCTCCTGGACGCCAGGTCGGTGCATGGCGGGCGCACCGCGCGACAGCACCTCCTCGGCCTGGCCCGCAGCAACGGAATCGGCGGCAGCCGGGTCGACGAGGTCCTGGAAGCGGTGGGCCTCACGGACGTCGCGGGGCAGCGCGCGGAAGGGCTCTCCCTGGGGATGGGCCAGCGCCTGGGCATCGCGGCGGCGCTGCTCGGCGACCCCGGCGTCCTCATCCTCGACGAGCCGGTCAACGGCCTTGACACCGAAGGCATCCGCTGGATCCGCGACCTGCTCAAGTCCCTCGCCGCCGACGGCAGGACGGTGTTCCTCTCCAGTCACCTCATGAGCGAGATGGAACTGACCGCCGATCACCTGATCGTGATCGGCCGCGGGCGGCTCCTCGCGGACACGGACATGAGGGACTTCATCGAGACCAACTCCCGGGGCGGCACCCTCCTGCGCACACCCGACGCCGAGTCGCAGCGCATGCGGGTCCTGCTCGAGGCGGCGGGAGCGACCGTGCGCCTGGACGCGCGCGGCGGGTGGCGGGTCGGCGGCCTGACACCCGCCGAGATCGGCGAACTGGCCCGCACCCACGGCCTGGCGGTCCATGAACTCACCCCGGTCCTCTCCTCCCTGGAGGAGGTCTACACCGACATGACGCGGGCGTCGGTGGAGTACCGGGGCACGGCGACGACCACGCACGAAGCCGAGCAAGAGGCACGACAAGAGGCACGAGAGGCACGAGAGGCAAAGGAGCCGATCCGGTGACCACGACGACTACAACGGCTACGACGCCCACGACCCCCGCAGCGACAACAACCCCGCCCGCCCCCGGCTTCCGCGCGGCCCTCGCCTTCGAGTGGACCAAGTTCGCGGGCCTGCGCTCGACCCGCTGGACCCTCCTGACGACCGGCCTGCTGACCGTCGTCGGAGCGGTGTTCGTCGGCCTGAGCGGCAGCCTGCAGCCCGACGACACCGTGCTCGGCGGCAGCCTCACCCTCAGCGTCGTCTCGCTGATGGTCGCGGGCGCGGTGGGCGCGCTGACCGTGTGCGGCGAGTACGCGAGCGGCACCATCGCCGCCACCCTCACCGCCGTACCGCGCCGCGGCCGGGTGCTCGCCGCGAAGGCGGCTCTCCTCGCCTTCCTCCTGTACGCCACCGGGCTCGTCTCCTGCACGGCGGCGTATCTCATCGGCGGCGCGGTCCTGGAGGACGGCAAGTACGCCCCGGGGGAGCCGCTGCCCGCGCTGTTCGGCATCGCCGGGCTCTTCGCGCTCGTCGGGCTCCTCGGCCTGGCGGTCGGCACGCTCCTGAAGCACTCGGCGGGAGCCGTCGTCACGGTGGTCGGCGTCCTGCTGCTGCCGTCCCTGTTCGGCCCGCTGCTCGGCGATCTCCAGCGCTGGGTCGCTGGGGCGACACCGACGGCCGCACTGGAGAAGCTCACGCAGACCTCCGACGCCGACCCGGAGACGGTCGGCAGCCTCGGCGCCTGGCCCTCGCTCGGCCTGGTCGCCGCGTACAGCTTGCTGCTGCTCGGCACGGCTGCGTGGCGCCTGCGCCGACGCGACGTATGACATCCGGGCCCCGCACCCCGGCTCCAGGCTCTCGGACTCCACGGAGGAACATCATGCGGTCCTCACGACTGCTTCGCTCACGCCCCCTGCTCGCACGCCTGCTGCTCGCCCTTACGACGGTCTTCACGTCGGCCCTCCTCGCTCCCCGGCAGGCAGCGGGCGCCGTGGACGGCGTCGGCGGCAACCCGCCCGAGGTGATCCGCGAACAGCGGCTCGCCCCGCGGCTGGTGGAACTGACCCTGCGGTCCGCTGCGTTAGGACGCGACGCCAAGGTGCGCCTCCTCACCCCCGACGGCTGGGAGCGGCGGTCCCACGGCGACCGCTGGCCGGTGCTCTATCTGCTCGCCGGCGGCCACGGAGACCCCGAGGCCTGGACCCGGGACTACGCGATCGACGAGCTGCCCCAGCTGCGCGACGTTCTCGTGGTGATGCCCGAGATGCCGGTGTTCGGCTTCTACAGCGACTGGTGGAACCAGGGTGCGGGCGGCCCGCCAAGGGTGGAGTCCTTCCACTTGGACGAAGTGCGTCCGCTGCTCGAACGGGACTACGGCGCCGGCACCCGCCGTGCGGCCGCGGGTGAGTCGCAGGGCGGCTTCGGCGCCCTCTCCTATGCCGCCCGCCACCGGGGGCTGTTCCGGGCCGTGGCCGGCTACAGCGGCTACGTCCACCCGCTCCAGCACCCCCACGCGGTCAAGGCAGGGTTCGACTACATGGGCATGGACTGGAAGGCGCTCTGGGGAGATCCTGTCGCGCAGCGCGCCATCTGGCAGGCACACGATCCCTACTACCTCGCCGGGCGGCTCCGGGGCATCCCCGTACACCTGTCGAGCGGGGACGGCACCGCGGGTGCCCTCGACCCGCCGGACGTGGAACCCGACCCGCATGTGCCGGGTCTCGAGGACCCGGCGGACCCCTTCCCCGAGGACGTGATCTCGCCGACCGAAGCGATCATGGGGGAGGAGTCCAGCACGCTGGCCGCCCGCCTGACGGCGACCGGAGTCCCGGTGACCACGCACTTCTACGCGGGAACCCACTCCCCGCCGTACTGGAGCAGGGAGCTGCGCCGTTCTCTGCCGGGCCTCCTGAAGGCCCTCGGATCCTCGTCCTCGTGGCGACCGGGGCCGGTATTTTGCGATTCTTTTACAGTGGGTGTAGAAGTTAGCCATTAACTTCTACACCCACTGTCGTTGCGCGGCAGCGGCGTCGCCCCGTCCGACGTGGCGGTACGCCCCGGCCGCGTCGAGAATGTGACGGGCACGCTCATTCACCGGAGTCCCTTCACAGGAGCCCCTGCACCGGAGTCCCTCCATCGGAACGGAGCCACTGTTGCTGTCCGCCGTACTCGGTCTGCTCGCCGTTCTCGTCCTGACCGCGGGCACCGGATACTTCGTCGCCCAGGAGTTCGCCTACGTGGCCGCGGACCGCCTGGCCCTCGCCCGCGAGGCGGAAGCGGGCGACCGGCGGGCGGCCCGTGCCGTGCAGGTGCTCGGGCGGCTCTCCTTCATGCTGTCGGGCGCCCAGCTGGGCATCACCGTCACCGGTCTGGTCGTCGGATTCCTCGCAGAGCCGTCCGTCTCCGGGCTCCTCAAGCCCGCCCTGGACGGCACCGGCCTCTCGGACGGCGTCGTCTCCGCGCTCTCCGTGGTCCTCGGCTTCGTCGTCGCCACCGTGCTCCAGATGGTCGTGGGCGAGCTCGCCCCCAAGAACCTCGCGCTCGCCGTGCCCGAACGGCTCGCGAAGTCCCTTGCCGCCTCCACGCTGACGTATCTGAAGGTCGTCGGACCCGTCGTCCGTGTCTTCGACGGCGCGGCCGACCGGCTGCTGCGCAGGATCGGCATCGAGCCCGTCGAAGAGCTGCACCACGGCGCCACGCTCGAAGAGCTCAGCCACCTCATCGGCGAGTCCCACGAACACGGCCAGCTGCCGCGCGAGAGCGCCGAACTTCTCGACCACGCCCTGGAGTTCTCCGAGCGCACACTGGGCGAGGTCCTCGTGCCGCGGGCGGACGTCACGTTCGTGCGCAAGGACGCCACCGCCGACGAGGCGGTACGGCTCATCGCCGGGCACGGGCACTCCAACTACCCCGTCATGGGCGACCACCCCGACGACGTCGCGGGCGTCATCGGGGTGCGCGAGCTGATGCGGCTGCCCGCCGACCGCTTCGCCGGCACCACGGCGGGCGAACAGGCCCGCCGGCCCCTGCTGCTGCCCGACACCCTGCCGCTGCCGGGCGCGGTGGCGCAGATGCGCGAGCGGGACGACGAGTTCGCCGTCGTCCTCGACGAGCACGGGGGCGTGGCGGGCATCGTGACGTACGAGGACATCGCCGAAGAGCTCGTCGGTGACATCGCCGACGAGTCCGACACCGTCGTCGAACTCGCGGTCGCGGACGGCAGCGGCTGGTTCGTCGACGCGGGCCGCCGCCTGGACGAGGTGGCCGACGCGACCGGCATCGACCTGCCCGAGGAGGACGACTACGACACCGTGGCCGGCCTCATCGTGGACCGGCTCGGCCGCTTCCCGGCCATCGGCGACCGCCTGACCGTGCAATTGTCCGACGGCAGCCGTGTCGCCGTCGCCGTGCTGGGCCTGGACCGGCACGTACCCGAGCGCGTACGGATCGAGCGCCTGCCGGGTGCGCACACGCCGACCGCCGAGGAGGCCTCCGCATGAGTTTCCCCCTCGCCCTCTTCGTCACCGTCCTGCTGCTGATCGCCAGCGGCTTCTTCGTCGCGGCCGAGTTCGCCCTGGTCGCCGCCAAACGCCACCGCATGGAGCGCGCGGTCGCCGCCGGGCAGCGCGGCGCCAAGTCCGCGCTCGCGGGCATGCGGGAACTGTCCCTGATGCTCGCCGGTGCCCAACTGGGCATCACCGTCTGCACCCTGGGCCTCGGCTCGGTCTCCAAGCCCGCCATCTCCCACGAACTCGACCCGCTCCTGGCGAAGCTGGGCCTGCCCGCCGGAGTCAGCTACGGCATCGCCTTCGCGCTCGCCATGGTCGTCGTGGTGTTCCTGCACATGGTCGTCGGCGAGATGGCACCCAAGTCCTGGGCCATCGCCCACCCCGAGCGCTCGGCGATGCTGCTCACGCCGCCCTTCCGGGCCGTGGTCAAGGTCGTGCGCCCGCTGCTCGGCGTCCTCAACAGGGTCAGCAACGCACTCGTACGCCTGTGCAAGGTCACCCCGCGCGACGAGCTCACCTCGGTGCACAACCGCGAGCAACTCACGCACCTGGTCCAGGAGTCGTGGCGGCTCGGCCTGATCAGCGAGACCGACTCCGGGCTCATCACCACCTCGCTCACGGCGCCGCTGACCGCGGTCGGCGACCTCCAGACCGCCGCCTCGCAGATCACGTCCGTCCCGGCCGACGCGAGCATCGACGAGATCCTGGAGGTGGCCGCGGCGAGCGACCGCACCCGGCTGCTCGTCAGGGACGGCGGCAGCGTTCTGGGCTCGGTGCACGCCCGCGACGCCCTGGTGGCCCGCGCCCGCAGCCGCTCCCTGACCGCCCGCGAACTGGCGCGGCCCGTAGCGGAACTGGCCGCCGACGACACCGTGGCCCACGCCGTGGAGGAACTGCGCCGCCGCCGCGCCTCGCTCGCCGTGCTCTGCGACGAGTCGGGCCGCCTCACCGGCCTGGTCAGCCTCGACGATCTCCTTGCCCGCCTGATGGAACCGCGGCAGCCCGCCTGATGGCCCCCGAAACAGCCCTCGACGCGCCCCTCGGAGCATCGAGAAGCACTCGTAACGGGGATGTACGGGTGTCGTCTCCTGTGGCTACTGTGCTCGCCATGTCCCGTGCCGACGTAGTCACGCACCGTCACCCGGCACGCGCGAGCGCGGCGCCGTGAAGTTCCGAAGACCGCCTCCTCCCTGCCCGCAGGCGGTCACCTACCGGTGGGCCCCGGCGGCGGTGGCGGCGGGCTGCCAGGTCATCACGCTCCTGGACGGCAAGGGCCGCGACATCGGGCACGTCGAGTATCAGGTGTGCCATCTGTGCGGCGCCGCCCACGTCAACACGATCGCGATCGCGGGGCCCTGGCAGGGCATGGGCCTGGGCCGCGAGGCACTGCACCGCGCCGCGGACCCCTGGCCCGCGTACGAGTGGTCCACCTCCCGGCAGTCCTCCCAGGGCCGGAAATTCTTCGCCGCGATGGCCGAGGAGACGGGCGTGGACTTCGTGCCGGGAGACGAGGGATGCCCGCACATCACCGCGCAGCCACCGGGATCCAGGTCCGGCGGGGCCCTGCTCTGAGCGGCTGTCGCCGGGTGTCCGCGGAGCTCCGTACGCGCACGCGATAGCGTCTCCGCCGTGACGATCAACGCGCGTGGGACCAGGGCCGACTCCGCCGGACAGGTTGAGGTGTTTCGCGGGCAAGGGCGAACGGCGCGGCGCGTGTCCGACGTCGTCGCCCTCCTCGCACCGCTCCTTCTCTTCGCAGTGCCGATCGTGCTGGTCCGGGCCCGGTTGATCGACGACGGATTCCTCTTCCTCAACCTGCTCTCGCCGTTCATCAGCGTCCTGGTGGCGGCGTACGCCCCGATGGGCTGGCGGGCCCGCCTACGCGACGAAGAACTGCTGACCGCCTGCACCCTGACCGGGCGGCGCACCGTCGACCTCGCCCGACTCACCAAGGTCGGCCGCATGGAGGTGCCCGGCCAGACCCGGACCGACGACCGGCTGATCCTCACCGACGCACACGGCGTGCGGATCGTCCTCGACAAGCTCGCGGGCAGCGACGAGACGGTCGACGCCCTGGTGCGCGGTGCTCTGCTGCGCAGGCCGCAGGGTGCGGGCGTGGTCGTGTCGGACCGAGCCGCCGAACGCCTCGACCTGCGAACGGAAGTGAGCCGCCCGCAGGGCCGTCTCAAGGCGGGGCGCAGAGTCCGCGAGGGGCTCATCGGATGGCTTCCGCTGCTGGCCGTCCTCGTGGTCGCGCCGGTGAGCTTCGGCCTGCTGGCGGCCGGCTTCACGCTCTCCGGCGTCATCTGACGACCCGGAGCGAGAAGCCGCCAGGTATGACCGGCCGCTGACGGGGGCACTCGGAGACCTGGCGCGTACCGTGCGCCCATGTTTTCGGGGAGGACACGATGGCGCTGTCTTGGGTGCATTCACGAGGCCGGACCAAGAAGACCGCGGTGCGCCGCTCGGCGGAGAACGAATCACTGACAGCGGCAGGCCGGGCCGGCTTCGTCGCCCGTGGCGTCGTCTACGTCCTGATCGGTGCGCTGGCCCTGCAGATCGCCTTCGGCGGCAGCGGTGAACAGGCCGACCGGCAGGGCGCGTTGGCCCGGGTCCGCGAACAGCCCTTCGGCGAGGTGATGCTGTGGGCACTGGTCGTCGGCTTCGGCTGCATGGCGCTGTGGCGCGGCGCCCGCGCGCTGGGCAGGCGGGGCCCGCGCCGCAAGAAGGCATCGCGTGCCCTCGACGGCGGCAGGGCGGTCTTCTACGGCTCCGTCTGCTGGGCGACCGCCACGTACGCCGCCGGGGAGAGCCGGGGCTCGAGCGGCGACGAGCAGTCGCAGGGCTGGACGGCGACCACGCTCGAACTCCCCTACGGGCGCCAGCTGGTGGGCGCCGCGGGCTGTGTGCTGATCGGCGTCGGCGTGGTGCTCGCCGTACGGGCGATGATGCGCCGCTTCCTGCGCCAGCTCGACATGCGCTCCCTCAAGGGCCGCGCTCGGCAGGTCGTCACCGTCCTGGGCGTGACCGGCGGTGTCGCACGCGGCGCCGTGTTCGCCGCGGCGGGCGTCTTCATCCTCACGGCGGCCTGGCAGGCCGACCCCGACGAGGCCAAGGGCGTGGACGCGACGCTGCGCAGCTTCTCGCACACCCCCGCAGGACCGTGGCTGCTTGCCGCCGTCGCGGCAGGCCTCGTCCTCTTCGGGGTCTTCTCCTTCGCCTCGGCGCGCTGGCGGAGGCTGTGAGAACGCCTAGAGCGGCGCCGACTCGTCGGCGCCGAAGGCGCCTCCGTGACCCGGCACGATCACATCCGCGGCGGCGAGCACCCGCAGGCGTGACGTCCGCAGCAGCGTGTGGTCCGGGGCCACCGGGTCGTCCACCGGGCCGTTCGGCCGCCACCACAGGTCGCCCACGAACGCGATCGTGCCCTCGGCCGTTCCCGCGAGCAGCGTGATGTCCTCGCGGCTGTGCCCCGGAGTGCGTATCAGCCGCAGGGACGGGGCGAGTTCGTAGCCCTCGGCGTCCCGGTCGGTCCACTGGTCGTTCTCGTAGATCGCCTTGTGGTCGTGGACCCTGGCCCGGCCGAACAGGCCCACGTTCATCGTGTTGTCCGGGTGATGGTGGCTGAGCACCACATCGGTGATGTCGTCCGGGCCGAGGCCCAACTCCGCGAGCGGGCCCAGGATCCGGTCCCGGCTCGCCACCATGCCCGGATCGACGATCACGTGCCGGTCGGCGTCGCGGACATAGGAGACGGTGGCGGCGACTCCGGGGCCGGTGGAGCCCGTGTAGCCGGTGGTCAGGATCGTGAATACGGCGCTGCGGCCGACCGGGGCATCCGCCTGGGCGTCTGCCGGTGCGTGCGTCTGCGCGTCTGTCTGCGTGTTCGTCATGCCGATGAGTCTTCCGGGCGGCCCGCCCCGCAACGAGTGGCCCTTCTGCCACTGATCGCAGGAAACGTGCCACGCGTCGTGCCACACTCGCGTATGCCGCCTTTCGTGACCATCGCCGCCTACGCCCCGACGGGCGTCGGCATCCTCGGCGCCGGCATCGTCTCCGAGGTGTTCGACGAGCGGGGCGGTGGCCTGCCCCGCTTCGACTTCGCCCTGTGCACCGACCGTCCTGGGCTTGTCCGTACCGACACCGGGGTACCGATCGCCGTGGAGCACGGCCTGGAACGGCTCGCCGCCGCCGATCTCGTGATCGCCCTGCCCTGGGCCGGCTTCCGTACGCCGCCCGCGCCCGCGGTGCTCGACGCGCTGACCGCCGTGCACGCGCGGGGCGGGCTGGTCGCGGGGCACTGCGTCGGCGCGTTCGCCCTGGCCGCTGCGGGGCTGCTCGACGGGCGGCGTGCCACGACTCACTGGCGCTTCGCCGAGCTCCTTGCCCGGCGTCATCCGGGCGTCACCGTCGAGGCCGGGGCCCTGTACATCGACGAGGGGCAGGTCGTCACGGGCGCGGGCGCGGCCGCGGGCTTCGACCTCAGTCTGCATCTGCTGCGGCGCGAGTACGGCGCGGCGACGGCCAACACCATCGCCCGCGACCTGGTCCTGCCCTCCCACCGCGACGGCGGACAGGCCCAGTACCTCGCCGCTCCCGCACCCGAGGACTGCCGGGACGAGCGGCTCGCCGAGGTGCTCGCCTGGGCCCGCGAGCACCTCCACGAACCCTTGCCCGTAGCGGAGTTGGCCCGCCGCGCCCTGATGAGCAGACGCTCCTTCGCCCGCCGCTTCACCGCCGCGACCGGCACCACCCCGCACGCCTGGCTGGTCAACCTGAGACTGAGCAGCGCGGAGGAGCTCCTGGAGACCACGGAACTACCGGTGGAGGAGATCGCCCGCCGGGTCGGGTACGGCAGCGCGGCCGTCCTGCGCGAGCAGTTCGTACGCCGCCGCGGCGTGCCGCCCCGCTCCTACCGCCGGGCGTTCACCCGGGCGCCGTAAGCACGGGGGACCTCAGGCGAACGAGGGCATCTCGCCCTCCGTGGTCGACAGATCGACGATGCTGAAGGCGGCGTCCTGCTGGTCGGCGACCGTGGCGAACCGGCCGAAGGGGCTGTCCATCGGACCGGAGAGCAGCCGCCCGCCGAGCTTGGTGACGGTGACGATCGCGGCATCGCAGTTGTCCACGGCGAAGTGCACGTTGACGAACGGCGGCACGTCCGGCGGGAAGTCCGCGGTCATCTTGAGCCGGCCGAGGACCGGCCGGCCACCGACCTGGAAGACGCGATAGTCGACGTCGTCGACGTCCATCGTCCGCACCTCGAAGGGGAACACGGAGGGCAGGAACGCGTCCGCCGCCGCCGGGTCCCGCGTGGTGAGCTCCGCCCAGCAGTACGCGCCGGTCTCGCCCACCTTCTCGAAGCCTTCGTGGGCGCCCGCCTGCCAGACGCTGAAGTACGCGCCGCTCGGCTCCCGGGCCGTCGCCATGGTGCCGAACTCGCCGACCTGCATCGGCTCGACGGCGAGGGTTCCGCCGTTGTCCCGGATCTTCGCGGCGGTGGCGGCGGCATCGGGCGAGGCGAAGTAGAGGTTCCAGGCGGCGGGACCCTCCACGCCCTGCATCTGCGGGACGACCGCGGCCACGGCCCTGCCGTCCGAGCGTGCCTGCGTGTAGCCGCCGAACTCCTCCGAGCCGGAGTCGAACGTCCAGCCGAGCAGTTCGCCGTAGAAGCTCTTCGCCGCCTCCACGTCAGGGAACATCGCGTCCGCCCAGCAGGGCGTGCCTTCCGGGTACGCGGACATCGCGAGGGCCTCCTCATGAGGGGTTCCTGTTGGTGTCACGCTATGCGAGCGCAGGCACCCGCGCCCGTCGGACGCCGCCCCGACGACCCGTGCGGGCGGTGCTCACCGCGCGCCGAAGTTCTGCGTCCACCAGGGGCCGCCGCTGCCCTGCCGGTAGCCGATGCCGATCTCCTTGAAGGAGCAGTTGAGGATGTTGGCCTTGTGCCCGGAGCTGTTCATCCAGGAGTCCATGACGGCGGCCGGGGTGCGCTGGCCCGCGGCGATGTTCTCTCCGTAGGTGGTCCACCGGTAGCCGGCCGCCGTGACCCGGTCGCCGGGGTCCTTGCCGTCGGGGTTGGTGTGGTCGAAGAAGTCGCGCTCCGCCATGTCTTCGGAGTGGCCCTGCGCCGCGTCGCCCAGCTTGCTGTTGAGGGTCACCGCCCCGCAGCCGCTCTTGGCGCGCTCGGCGTTCACGAGCCGCGTGACCTCCGCGCTGTACGAGTTCCCCGCCGGTGCCTCCGGCGCCTGGGGTGCGCTGCTGGTGCGGGTGGGCTTCGGGGTCGCCTTCGGCTTCGGCGCCTTCGTCTTCGTCTTCGACGGCGAGGGCTTGGGGGAGGACTTCTTCTTCGTCTTGCTGGGGGAGGCGGAGGGTGACTTGCTCGGCGTGGGGGATGTGGTGGTGGGGGCGACCGAGGAGGGCGGCTGGGAGGCGGTGAGCGGCTCCGCTTCGGTCTGTTCGTCGTCCGAGGGGCGCGTGGCCGAGTAGATGACGCCGGTCGCGACGACCAGCACGGCCAGTCCGGCGGCGACCGTACGGCCCTTGCGCGGTATCCGGTGGTGACGCTGCGCGGCATGTCTCGCCGGGGCGCTGCGGGCGCCGGATATCTCGTACGTGTTCCCGGCCGTGGTGTGCGCGTCGGGCGATATGTGCGCGGAGCCCGCCAGGTGGTGCGCGTCGGCCGCGTTCACCGCGCGTATCGCACCCGGAGCGGCGAGGGCGGCGGTCGGCGGCACCAGGGCCACACCCACGAGAAGGCGCTCGGCGAGCACCAGGCCCGCGCCGTGACCGGAGCACATCGCGCAGTCCCGGACGTGCCGGGCCAGGCGCTTGCGCCAGAGGGAGGAAGGAACGCCGTCCCAGGTGGCCGCCACGTCGCTCAGATACGGGCACCGGGGCTCCGCGGCGAGCGCGCGGACCACGATCCGGGCCGTCTCCAGCTGGGTCTTCATCCGCTGCACCCGGACGGTGGCGTGCTGCGTCGGCAGCTCCATGGCGGAGGCGACCTCCGCACGGGTGAGCTCGCCGGAGACCTCCAGCCACCACAGCGACAGGAGCGCGCGGTCGTCAGTGTCCAGCCAGCGGGTGGCCTCGGCCACCTCCCGGCGCTGGCCCACCAGGCCGAGCCGGATGATGGTCAGGTCGACGAAGTCCGCGCCCGGATCCACGACATCGTGCGCCTCGTGGAGCGGGCTCGGGTTCTTCTGCCCCGACGAGCGCTGCTGCCAGTGCCTGCGGATCTCGTTCATGGCGATGGCCACGAGCCAGGACCGGAAGCTCGCCGGATCGCGGAGCGAGGACAGGCCGGCGAGCGCCCGCAGCATGGTTTCCTGCACCACGTCGTCGACGTCGGCGTGGCCGTCGAGCGCCCGCCCGACGATGTTGTAGACCAGCGGCAGGTATCCGGCCACCAGGTCGTCCTGCGCCTGCTGGTCCCCGGTCTGCGCCGCCGTCACCAGAGGATCGTGTTCACCGATCATGGAATGCCTCACTCGCTTTCTTCGTCGGCACGTTGTGGCCTTACACCTGGGAGATCGCAGGAGCGCACGGCGATAACAGAAATCCGCGAACAGAAATCTGCGGCGAGCATACGCACCCGGTCAGCGGGTGCCGTGCGCATGTCCATCTGTCCGGCTTACCGGATATCTGCCGTTACTGTCCTGTTCCGCTGCTCCGAGTGGTGGCCGTGCCGATCGGCGCACACCGACGGGGCGGCAGGCTCATGCGCGCGACAGACACTCCTTGACCGCCCCGACGAGCCGCGCGGACCGCGCGTCGCCGTGGCCGATCATCCGGTTGGCGGTGTAGGCGAAGCCCACGCCGAACTCGTCGTCCCCGAAGGCGAACTGCCCGCCCGATCCGTCGTTGCCGAAGCTCCGCCCGCCCAGCATCGGCCTGAACTGCGGGGCGTCGAGCAGAAATCCCGAACCCCAGCGGGCTCCGAGGTCGGGGAACCCGGACCACGACGGGCCAGCGGTGAGCTCTCGCAGCGCACCGGTGACGGTCTCCCGCGTGAGCAGCCGCGCCGAGCCGTCGACCCCCGTCGCGGCCGCCGCGTACAGCGTCGCCAGCGAGCGCGCCGAGGACACCGCGCCCGCGCCGGGAATCTCGGCGCGCAGCAGCGCGGGGTCGTTCCAGCCGTGCGGTTCGTCGAGGCCGGGGAAGGCGAACGCTCCCTCATGGTCACGATCCGCATGATCAGGGACTCGGGGTCCGGGTTCCCCGGCCGGCCCTCCGCCTCGGACAGCCGGGCCAGGTGGGCGACCTCCTTCTCCGGCAGGCCGATCCAGGTGCGCAGACCGAGTCCGTCGCCGATGGCTTCGCGGAAGTACGCGCCCGGAGTGAGCCCGGTGACGCGGCGGATCAGCTCGCCGAGCACGAAGCCGAAGGTGTGCCCGTGGTATTCGTGGGCGGTGCCCGGCTCCCAGAGCGGCCCCTGCTCCTCGATCGCGCGGACCACCGGCGTCCACTCGGTGATCTCCTCGAAGCGCGGGGAGCGGTCGAGGGCGGGGAGCCCTGCGCGGTGCGCGAGGACCATGCGTGCGGTGACGGTCTCCTTGCCGCCGCGCGCGAACTCCGGCCAGTACCCGGCCACCGGAGCGTCGAGGTCCAGGCGCCCCTCCTGGGCGAGGAGATGGACGCAGACACTGACGACGCCTTTGGCGCAGGAGAAGACGGGGACGACCGTGTGCTCGTCCCACGGGTGCCCGGTCCGCGCGTCCGCGACGCCGCCCCACAGGTCGACGACTGTGCTCCACCGCGTCTTCTCCCTTGGCCCGTTGGCGACTTGTGCCTGATCGACTTGTCGGGGGAGGGCCGCGCTTCAGCGGGCGAGGAGGTCCCGCAGTGCCCCGGCGATCTCGGCGGGGGCTTCCTCGGCCATGAAGTGGCCGCAGGTGACGGGAGTGTGCCGCAGATCCGGCGCCCAAGCGCTCCACAGGGCCGCCGCGTCGAAGCCGAGCGCTGCGCCCCAGTCCTGCTGGAGCACGGCGACCGGCATCTTCAGCCGGTTGCCGGCGTCCTTGTCGGCCCGGTCCTGGTCGACGTCGATACCGGCGGAGGCGCGGTAGTCGGCCACGATCGAGGGCACCGCGGCGCGGCAGGCGTCCAGATAGGCGGCGCGTACGTCGGCGGGAACGGCCTGCGGGTCGTTCGCCCAGATGTCGAGGAAGTGCCCGAAGAACGCGTCGGGCGATGCGGCGATCATCTGTTCCGGCAGGCCGGGAGGCTGGGCCATCAGGTAGAGGTGGAAGCCGACGGCGGCGGTGACGCCGTGCATCACGTCCCACATGTCCAGCGTGGGCAGCACGTCGAGGCAGGCGAGGTGCGTGACCGTACCGGGGTGGTCGAGCCCGGCACGGAACGCGACCAGGGCGCCGCGATCGTGTCCGGCAAGGGCGAAGCGCTCGTGGCCAAGCGCCCGCGCCAGGGCGACGACGTCCGCGGCCATGGTGCGCTTGGAGTACGTGGTGCCGTCCGTTTCCGCGGGCTTGTCGCTCGCCCCGTAACCGCGCAGATCGGGGCAGATCACCGTGTGGTCGACGGCCAGATCGGCGGCGACATGCCGCCACATCAGATGGGTCTGCGGGAAGCCGTGCAGGAGCACGACCGGCGGGCCCGAGCCGCCGACGGCGACGTTCAGGGTGACGCCCTCTGCGACGGGGACGCGCCGGTAGGTGAAGTTCTCGATGGCGGGGCTCATGATTCGCTTCCTTCGCGGTGGCGGGACAACGGTGGCGGAACAACTGCTTCCGAGCCTGCCGGGCGCCGATGAGCATCCAATGAGCGCGCTACCGTGACCAGGGGCGATGCCCATGAAGTCGCCACGAAGATGCCCACAGGAGGCTGGTCAAGCGTGCAGGTCGCGTTCGGGGTCCTCGGTCCTGTGGTGGCCGGGGACGGTGCCGGGAGCCCCATCGCGCTGAAGGGCCCGCGGCACCGCGCGGTGCTCGCCCGGCTGATCGTCGCCCGCCGTCACGTCGTCCCCGTGGCCCGCCTTGTCGAGGACCTGTGGGCGGAGCCGCCACGGGACGCGGTCGGGGCGGTACGCACCTTCGTGGCCGCCCTGCGCCGGGCCATCGAACCCGAGCGTCCGCCCCGCACCCCGGCCCGGCTGCTCGTCACCGAGGGGCCGGGGTACGCGTTGCGCGCCGAGCCCGGAGCGGTGGACGCCTGGCGCTTCGAGCAGGCGGTGACGGACGCCGCGAGCCTGCCGCCGCAGGACGCCCTCGACCGCATGGAGGAGGCCCTTGGCTGGTGGCGCGGTTCCGCCTACGCCGAGTTCGCGGAGGAGCCCTGGGCCCGCTCCGAGCGCTCCCGCCTCGGCGAACTGCGCCTGCACGCCGTCGAGCTCCGGGCCGGAGCACGCCTCGACCTGGGGCGCGCCGCCGACGCGGTGCCGGACCTGGACGCGCACGTGGCCGAGCACCCCTGGCGCGAGGACGCCTGGCGGCTCCTCGCCCTCGCGCTCTACCGCACCGGCCGCCAGGGCGACGCGCTCACGGTCCTGCGCCGGGCCCGTGCCCTCCTGGTCGAGCAGCTCGGCGTGGACCCCGGCCCCGCGCTGCGCCGCCTGGAGGCGGACATCCTCGGCCAGGCCCGCCACCTGGACCCCGTGCCGCCCCGGCCCGCCGACGCCGCGGAACGGGTGTGGGCCCTGGCCGCCACCGCCTACGACCGGACCGTGGCGTCCGGCGCCCGGGCCCGCCTCGACTCCACGGTCGGCCTGCTGCGCAACCTGGCGGTGACCGGAGGCGGCGGCCTCGAAGCGGCCCGCGAGCACCGCGTGGCGGCCATCGAGGCCGCCGAGGAACTGGGCGACGCCGAGCTCACCGCCCGCGTGATCGGAGCGTACGACGTCCCGGCGATCTGGACCCGCGTCGATGATCCACGGCAGGCCGCGCAGGTCGTGGCGGCGGCTGAACGCACCCTGGCCGCGCTCCGCCCGGACGCGCACCCGGCGGCCCGGGCCCGCCTGCTTGCCACGATTGCCCTGGAGTCGCGCGGCACGAGCTCGGCGCGCGGACCCCAGGCCGCCCGCCAGGCCGAGGAGATCGCCCGCAGCCTCGACGACCCCGCGCTTCTGGCGTTCACCCTCAACGGCCTTTTCATGCAGACCTTTTCGCGCGCGGGGCTAGCGTCCCACCGGGATGCGATCGGTGCCGAGCTGGTCTCCCTGTCCGCCCGGAACGGCCTGACCACCTACGAAGTCACGGGCCACCTCATCCGCCTCCAGGCCCGCAGCGCACTGGCGGACTTCTCCGGAGCAGACGGCCATGCGAAAGCCGCGGATCTCCTGGCGGAGCGTCATGAGCTGCCGCTGGTGGGCGTGTTCACCGACTGGTACGCGGCGCTGCGGCTCGCCGCCACAGGACGGACACCGGCAGCCGAGGCCGCCTACCGGGAGGCAGCCGCGCGACTGGACGGCGCGGGCATGCCCGGCCTGGAACGCGGTTTGCTCCCGCTCGCCCTGCTGTGCCTGCGCCTACGGAATGAGCCGCCCGCCTCGGCCGACGTACGGATCGGCGAGGGACTGGACGACAGTACGGACTGGGGGCCCTACGAACCCTGGACCCGCCCCCTGGTTCTGCTGTCCCAAGACGGCCGCGACGAGGCGGCGCAGGCGCTGCGCCGCCTCCCGGACCCGCCCCGCGACCTCCTGCTCGAAGCCCTGTGGTGCCTGGCGGGGCGAGCGGCGATCGCCGTCGACGACAGGAAGATGATGGAGCGCGTCCTAGCGGAACTCGCCCCCGCCACAGGGGAGTTGGCGGGGGCTGGCAGCGGCCTGCTCACGCTGGGCCCGGTCGCACAGCACCTCGACGACCTTGCCTCTGCCCTCCGCGGCCCTCGCTGATCCCGCGTTCAGCCCTTGCGGGTGTTGACCTCGTCGGTGAGGGCGGGGACGACGTCGAAGAGGTCGCCGACCACGCCGTAGTCGACCAGCTCGAAGATCGGGG
>NZ_JBSGSG010000023.1:59315-104247 GCF_053606765.1 Streptomyces sp. NPDC055189 | reverse complement strand
CGACTCTTGGTGGCCCCCGCTTCCTGTTGCGCCCGGTCTTTCGCCCGGTCCGTGACTCAGCCCTCGACTCAGTCCTTCGCCGGTCCACCCGCCTCGGCCGGGCGCCAGCCCCTGCCGCGGGCCCGGGGCAGCACAAAAGCGCCCCAGAGAAGGGCGAAGACGGCGGCCGAGCCCAGCAGTACGAACAGGGTGGCGCGGTCCGTCGCGCGATCGGCGCCGGAGGTGTCGCGCACGGCCACGGCGTTCGTCGCGTGCTCGGAGCCGGTGGAGTGGCCCGAGGAGCCGAGGACCGTGGTGACGGCGGCGTAGGCATCCAGCTGCGGGATGTCCGCGGGGTAGGCGGTGGCGGTCAGGCGGCGCGCGACGACATCGGGCTTCTCGCCGGGGTGGGCGGCGCGGACCACGGCGGCGGCCCCGGCTGCCTGGGCGGCGGCCACCGAGGCGCCCGCGCCGAGATAGTGGCCCGCGCCGCGCGGCCCGCCGGAGACCACTCCGGCGCCGGGGGCGGCCAGGTCGATGCCGTCGGTGGGAAGCGCGCCGTCCGGGCGGACACCGGCGGGGAGCATGTCGGCCACCGAGAGGACACTGGGTTCACCGGCCGGCCAGTAGGTGCGGGAGGGGACCTCATCGGCGCCGCGCCCTGTCGCGTCCGGGGTGGCCGCGGCGATGACCACGGCGCCCGCGCGGCGGGCCTCGGCGACCGCGCGGGTCAACTCCTTGTCACGGCGCGGCAGGGCCACCGCGATCGCGATGACTCCGGCGCGGGCCTCGGTCGCCTCGCGCACCGCCCGGGTGACCAGATCGGCGTCGGCCTGCCCGCGCGTTCCCGTGCCGCGCAGGGCCAGGATCTCGGCGCCGGGGGCGACCCCGGCCAGGCGCGGGCTGTCCCCGCCGTTGCCTGCGATGAGGCCGGCCAGGAAGGTGCCGTGGCCCACGCAGTCCTCACCTGCCGTGCCCCCGGCGGTGACCCGGCCCTTGAGCCCGGCGGCATCGGGGGCGACACCGGTGCCGATCAGGGCGACGGTCACGCCCGCACCGGTGCCGTACTTGTGCAGCCGGTCCAGATCCAGGCGCTGGCGCGACCAGTCCTGTTTCTCGGCCTTCTCACTGGAGGCGGGGGTGCAGGGCGCGTCCCCGGCGTCCGGATCGAGCGCGGTGGGCATGCCGGGCAGTTCCTGGCCCTTCTTGCCCTCGGCCGCCGGAGGCTGCGCGAAGGGGCCCGCAAGGGCGGCAGGGGCGGACACGGTGAGCAGCAGCGCGGCGGCGAGACCGGCGCCGGACAGCAGGCGGGCGGACCCGCGGGCGGATGACTTCACCGGGGGGCCGCCTTCGGGGCCGCGGACACGACGTCCTCGGGGATCAGGATGCGCAGGTCGTCCAGGGTGGGTGCGGCCAGTGAACTGAGGCGTCCCGCCTGGCGCGTGACCATCGACTCGACCACCTGGCGGGCCAGGCGTGCGTTGCCGAAGGAGCGGTCCCTCGGCAGCGAGTCGAAGTACTCCCTGAGCAGCGGTCCTGTGCCGGGACCGCACTCGTATCCCATGGCCGCGGCCTGGGCGCGCACGATGGTGACCAGCTCTTCCGAGGAGTAGTCGGAGAAGCCGATCCGGCGCGGGAAGCGCGAGGAGAGGCCGGGGTTGGAGGCGAGGAAGCGCTCCATCTCGTCGGTGTAGCCGGCGACGATGACGACCACCTCGTCGCGATGGTCCTCCATGAGCTTGAGCAGGGTGTCCACCGCCTCCTGGCCGAAGTCGGCGCCGCCGCCGGCCGGGGTGAGGGTGTAGGCCTCGTCGATGAACAGCACGCCGCCGCGGGCCCGTTCGAAGACCTCGCGGGTGAGCTGGGCGGTGTGGCCGATGTAGCGGCCGACCAGGTCGGCGCGGGCCGCCTCGACCAGCTGGCCCCGGTTCAGGATGCCCAGTTGGGTCAGGATCTCGCCGTAGAGGCGGGCGACGGTGGTCTTGCCGGTGCCGGGCGGCCCGGTGAAGACCAGGTGGTTGCTGAGCGAGGGCACCGGAAGGCCTGCGGCCGCGCGGTGGCGGGCGGTGGTGATGAGGTTGACCAGGTCCGCGACCTCGCGCTTCACCTCGGCCAGGCCGACCATGTCGCCCAGGCGGGTCAGCGGGTCGTCGGCCGGGGCCGCGCTCTCGGCGCCCGTGGCCGCGGCGGCCACGGAGACGTCCTCGGGCAGCAGCAGCCGCAGGTCGCTCTCGCTGACCTGCGGCAGGGTGGCAAGACGTACCGCCTGTCTGTCCACCATCTCCTCGAACACCCCGCGCGCGGCACGGCCGTTGCCGAAGCCCGCGTCGCGCGGCATGGCCTCGAAGTGCGCGGCCAGCGCGTCGGCGGTGCCCTCGCCCAGCTCGTACTGGTGCTGGGCACACATGTTGCCCATGATCGCGACCAGTTCGGGCACCGAGTAGTTCTCGAACTCCACGGTCCGCGAGAAGCGCGAGGCAAGACCCGGGTTGGAGCCGAGGAAGGAGTCCATCTCGCGGGAGTAGCCGGCCGCGACCACCACCACGTCGTCGCGGTGGTCCTCCATCAGCTTGAGCAGGGTGTCCACCGCCTCGCGGCCGAAGTCGGCGCCGCCGTTGCCGCTGTCCGCGGTGAGCGTGTACGCCTCGTCGACGAACAGCACACCGCCAAGAGCACGCTGGAAGGTCTCGGTGGTCTTGATGGCGGTACCGCCGACGACCTGCGCGACCAGATCGGCGCGGGAGACCTCCACCAGGTGTCCGCTGCGCAGCGAGCCGAGTTCGGCCAGGATCGACCCGTAGAGGCGGGCGACGGTGGTCTTGCCGGTGCCGGGCGGCCCGGCGAAGATCAGGTGCCGGCTCATCGGCGGCGCCGACATGCCGAGTTGTTCGCGGCGCTGGGCGAGCTGGGTCAGATTGACCAGGGTGCCCACCTGCTGCTTGACGTTCTCCAGGCCGATCAGCGCGTTCAGGGCGCCGAGCGGGCCGTCCTCGCGGTCCGGCGGCGGCGCGTCCCCCGAGCCGGAACCCGCCGGGTCGGTGTTCTCCGCGCTGCCGGTGCCCCAGGCGTCCCGCTTGCCGTTGCTGACGCTGCTGAGGCCCTCCACGGCGAGCCGTTCACCGGGCGCGGTCTGCACCAGGCCGCCGCCCGCGTTCTCCCTCGCGAGGCAGTTCACCACGGAGACCGGCGCGGTGGACTCCACCCGGAAGCCGTCCTGTTCACCGCCGGAGACCTCGCAGCCGCTGAGCGAGGCGAGCGCGCCCTCGCGGAGCAGGAAGCCGTGGCCCTTGGCGGCGTGCACCGTGGTGCGGTTGGCGGTCAGTTCGCCGCCCGCGGCGACGACCACCCCTTCCTCGCCGGATATCTCCACGCGGAAGTCGCGGACGGTGACGTTGCCGCCGTCCTCCACGAGCAGGCCGTTGGCGGACGTGTCGGAGACGCCGCCGCCGGCCAGGTAGAGGGTGCTGCCCGAGGCCACGCGCACGCCCGCACCCTTGGGCCGCACGACCTCGCAGTCCTCGGCGCGGCCGCGGGCGTCCTTGGTGGCCGCGATGCCGTCACCGGCGGGCTCCACCAGACGGGCCCGGCGCAGCAGCGGGTTGGCGCCGCTGCGTACCGCGATGGCCGGCGAGCCGCCGATCACTTCCAGACGATCGAGCTCGGGCGCCGAGTCCTCCTCCAGGAGCAGCGCGGTCCCGTCGCAGTCGCGGACCGTGAGACCGGTCAGCGCCGGCGACGCTCCCCCGGCGACCCGCAGCGCCGCGCCCTGCGCGCCGTCCACCCAGCAGTCCTCGAAGGTGCCGCGCGCCCGGTCGGTGACCAGGACGCCGTGGCCGCGGGTGCGCGAGACCCGGCAGCGGCGAAGCACCGGGTCGCTGCCCCCGGCCAGCGCGATCCCGTTGCCGGACGCGCCGGTGACGCGGACGTCCTCGAGCGTCGTACGGCCCGCGCTGCTCAGGTGCACGCCGGTACTGGTGTCGTGCACCACGGTGCGCACTACCGTCAGGGCGGAGTTCTCCTCCAGGGCGATGGAGGGTTTGTCGGTGGAGGAGAAGTCGCAGTCCTCGACGGTGCCGCGGGCCTCGCCGTTGGCGAGCAGGCCGTTGCCGCGCGCGCCGCGCACCGTACAGCCGCGCACGCGCGCGTCGCCCTCCTCCGCGATGACCAGGCCGCTGGTGCCCAGGTGCTCGAAGTTGCAGGACTCCACGGTGGTGGGCGTGGTCGAGGTGACCACGATGCCCGCGCCCTGCGGGTTGCTCACCCGGCACTCCCGCAGCGCCAGGGAGCCGGTGCCCCCGGCCAGCATCGCGGTCCAGGCGGCGCCGACGATCTCGCAGCCGTCGAGTGCGGCCTGCCCGCGCCGCACGTCCACGGCCGGCAACTCCGCGTCGCCGCCGCGCAATGTCAGCTCGGAGAGCATCACCGCGTCGGCGCGCAGCGCGAGCACACTGCCCGAGCGCGGCCTGATCTCCACGGTGCCCCGCCCCTCGGCGGCGGTGAGGGTGACCCGGGTGTGGATCACGAGGTTCTCCGCGTACGTCCCCGGCCGGACGCTGATGAGCGCGCCGGTCCGGGCGGCCACGAGTGCCTCACCGATCGTCCGGTAGCGGTCCTGGCCTCCCTGACCGACCGTCAGTACCTGGCGCGACACGCACCAACCTCCTTGCCATGGCGGCCTCTGCAACGGGGCGCCCCCTCACCGGGAGCGCGGTGTCGGCGAACCGACGGTGCCATCATGCCTCGCCCCGTGCGGCGGGCGGGCGCCGGGAGTGATGTGCTCCCGGTCCGGTGCGCCAGGGGCGTCCGGTCAGACGCTCCACTTCTGGTTGTCCCTGCCGGTGCAGCCCCACAGCTCCAGAGGAGCGCGGTTCTCGCGGTTGCTGCCGTTGATGTCGACGCACTTGCCGACCACGGTGTTGACCAGGTCGTGGCTGGCGTTCAGCGCGAACTTCTGGGCGTCGGCGCCGTTGCACCAGGCGATCTGGATGGCCGTCCGGTCGTTGAAGTTCGCGTTGGCGACGTCCAGGCACTTGCCCTGGATGCGGATGGTGCCGTCCGAGGCGAACTGGAACTTCTGCGCAGGAGCGCCGTTGCAGTCCCACATGTGCAGCTGCTTGCCGTCGCTGAAGTCGTGTCCCGGTACGTCGATGCAGCGGCCCGAGAGGTGACTGCGGAAGGAGACGGGGGCGCTGAGGGTCAGGCCGGGGTTGGCCTTCTTGGGCGTGTCCTTCTTCCCGTCGGACTTCTTCTCGCTGCGCTGCTTCTCCGTCTGGGTCTTCTTGCCGTCGTCCTTCGACTCGGCCTTCTCTTCCGCGTCCTTCGCCGGGGCGGACTCGGCGGCTTCCTTGGCCGGCTTCTCCGGCTTCTCGGCCTTGCCGTCGTCCTTCTCGTCGTCCTTGGAGCCGGTGTCGGGCGCGGTCTGTGCGAAGTCGCCCGGTGCCTCCTGCTCGTCGCCGCCGAGGACGGTGCCCGCCGACGCCGAGGTCTTGCGGTCCTTGTCGTCGTCCCCGCCGAGCGTCAGCAACGGCACCGACACGAGCAGCGCCCCGGCGACCGCGGCCCCGGCGAGCACCGCCCTGCCCGGCCGGCCCACCGGCCCGGTCCGCTGCTGCGGCTTGCCGATCGCCGTCGCGGACACGGTCCGTACGAGCGCGGGCAGCCGGCTCTTGGCCGCGGTTGCGGCTCCGGGGTCGGCCTCGGGCTCCGTACCGGACTTGGCCCCGCTCGCGGATGCGGCTGCTTCGCCTTCGCCGGGTTCGGCGCCGCTCTTGCCCTGACCGGCCGCTGCTTCGGACTTGGCGGGTTCGGGCTTGGCTTCGGTCTTGACGGGCTCGGGCTTGGCCTCGGCCTCGGTCTTGGCCTCAGTCCCGGTCTTGGCCTCGGTCTTGGGCTCCGTCTTCGACTGGGGCCCGGTCTTCGACTTCGACTCGGCGACGGTGGCCGCCGCGGTCATCGTCTCTTCGCCGTCGGAACCGGTCTCGGCCCTCTGGGGCGTGGGGGGCTGCTGGGCCGAACTCGTCACGAGGTCCTCCCTGTGGTGTGGGGTCGGGGTTCAGGGGAGTCCGGAGCGTCCGCTGCGGGCGTCTGCTCGGTCCCCGGCCCGCTAACGGGATCGAGAAGGCTGTCCGCGGGGATGAGCAAGGGGGCTGCGGCACCGGCGTTGACCGACAGCCAAGTGCCCGATCCGCTCAGCGAACGCGCCAGCTCCCGCGCCGGGAGCATGTCATGCATAAGTGCCGCGGACATGAACTCGTGTGCCGGGGAGGTGAACGACAGCACAACCGGGGATCCGTCCTGCCCGGCGGCCGTGAGCGGGCCGCCGTCCGGTCCGCGTACCACCGTGAGCTCCGCACCGGCGAGCGCCGCGAGCGCCTCGTCCACCGAGCCGTAGCCGGTGGCGGCCCGCTGTGCCGCCGCGTCCACCGGGTCGGTGGGCTCGGGCCAGCCGAGCACCCGGGCCGACGGCCGGTAGGCAGGGTTGGCGCGGTAGTCGCCCACGCCGCCGCTCTCGTCGGACTGCCACTCCCCGAGCACCGCCCATTCCGGTGGCGTCCGTTCGTCGGTCCACTCCGGGTCGACGACACCGATCCAGTGTCCCGGCGCTCGGCGGGCGGCGGCTCGTACGGCCTCGGGTATCTCGGGTGTGACGGTGCCTTCTTCGGGGGCCTTGGGCGCTGCGTCGGCGGATGGCGCGGGGGTGGCGGCAGGGCCCGGCCCGTCGGACGTCACGGGCTCGACGGCATCACGCCTGCCCTCTTGCCGTTCTCCGGGCCGCATCTTCACCTGAACTCTTCGGTCCGTACGCATCGTTGGGCGCCGGACAACAGGCGCGCACGCCGACACTGATCACGTCCGGGAGTCACCAGAATGCCACACGCGTCCCTCCCGTTGGGTTTTGGGGAAGATCCGTTTCGGGCTCAGGCGTGCCCGTTTGACGCCCGAGTGGAGAACTTTTTGGGAGCAGTGAGGCGTGAGGGGACAAAGCGAAGGGACCGTTGTGACGGGAGAAGCGGTCATGGGCCCCGTGACGGGCTAAGTTGGGCACGCTGTCGGCCCCGCCGACGTGCAGTGCGTTCCGGCCGGACCTCCAGGCCAGGGCCGTACGGGAAGACCTCGCAGCCCGGAAGGCGTCGGACCGGCCTGCGGCCGCCACCGCGACCGACCACGCGGAGACCGGCATCAAACACCGAGCCGAACCGGCTCATTTCGACGCGGCTCCCGCCCAACACCTGTGTGGTGACCGGCGCTCGACCGCCCCGGCCGCCACGCGGACTTGTGCTCACCCCCGACAGCTCCGCCCCCGAGGAGTACCGCATGTCCCCCCAGCACCGCACCCCCGGCGCGAACGCGGAGACGGCCGCCACCCCCACAGGAGAGGCCGGACCGCCGACCACGCCCTCCGCCCCGGACGAACGGTCCGAGCCGCCCGCGCCGGACGGGGGTCCCGGACCCTCCAAGCCGGACGGAAGTTCCGGGCCCTCCACGCCGGACGAGAACGCCGCTCCTGCCGCCCCGGACAACAAGGCAGCCCCCGTCCCGGCCCCAGCCCCATCCGGCGAGGAAGCCTCACCCACCGCCCCGGAGGCCAAGGCCACCTCCACCCCGGACGGGAAGACCACCCCCACCACGCCGGAGGCGAAGACCGCCGCCCCCGAGGCACCCGGCGAAGAGACACCGACCCCGCCCGCAGCCACCCCCGAGGCAGAGTCACGCACCTCCCCGGCCGGGAAGGCCGCCGCCGCGCCCGACGGGAACACCGAGGCACCCGAGGAGGGCCGCGTCGCCGTGGCGGCGGCCGTCGGCACGGCGCCGCCCGGCGTCAAGTCCGCCACCGGCGTCGACAGGGGGCGCCCCCGCAAGCCGGTCCTGGCGGGCGCCGCGATCGCCGGTGCAGCCCTGATCGCGATACCCCTGCTCCTGGTCGGCAGCGCGCGGAACGACGAGCCCCCGCAGGGCAACAAGGAGCTGTCCGCGGGAGACACCGTCCTGAACCCGAATTCCGGGCCCGCGGCCGACTACAAGGCCAAGAAGCCCAGTGCGTCGCCGTCCGAGAAGAAGCCGAAGAAGACCGAGAAGCCCAAGGCCCCGGTACCCAAGGTTGCCGTGCCCGCCCCGCAGCCGAGCCCGAGCAAGTCGCCCGAGAAGAAGCCCGCGTCCAAGCCCAAGCCCAAGGCGGCCCCGAAGCCGAACTGGAGCACCGAGACCGTATCGGCCCCCAGTGTCCTCGAGGTCAAGCAGGCCTGGACCACCAACCGCATCCGCATGGTCATGCAGACCGACGGCAACCTCGTCGTCTACAACGAGAAGGGCAAGCCCATCTGGGCGGCCATGACCTTCGGCGAGAACCACCGGGCGATCTTCCAGCAGGACGGCAACCTCGTCATCCACAACGGCGACGACCGCCCCATCTGGGCCTCCAAGAGCCACGGCCACGAGGGCGCCCAGCTGGTCCTGCGGGCCGACGGCAAGGTGGTCATCGTGCACAACGGCCGGGTCATCTGGTCGACCTGACACCGCGGGCTGCGGCATTCGGCGACGCTCGGCACCGGTCCGCGCCCGCGTGAGCGAGAATCGGCGGGTGCCGGAGTACCGCTCGATCACCGCGTTGGACAGGCTCCTCGACGAACTGGCTGTCGGCGAGGCCCGCCGCCGACAGCTGGGCATGGTCCGCGGCGAACTGCTGCGGGCCCTGTCGCGTGACGCGCTGCCCGTCGGCGCGCGACGCTCCCTGCGCCGGCTGCTCGAACGCGACGCGCTCGGCCCCTACCTGCGCATCGCGGAGTCCGGCGCCCTGCGCGCCCGGCTGGTGAAGGGGGCGCGGCCGCCCACCTCGGAGCCGACCAACGAGATCCGCAGGCAGTGCGTCGACGTGCTGCGCGAGTCGATCGGCCTGCCGCCGCTGCGGCTCGCCGGCGGCGCGTTGATGCTGCAGCCCACACCGGAGTTCGGCGACCTGGCGGCCCTGCGCAACCAGCTCGACCAGGACCTCGGGACCGGCCGTCTGTCGCCGGGCCGGACCCGCCTGACCGCCGTACTCGCCCTCATCCTGGACGCCGCCCCGCGCTCCGGCGAACTGGTCGCCTTGCGCCTGTCCCACCTCGCCCCCGACAACCGCGCGGTGTACGTCGAACGCCGCCCTCAGCACGGCAGCAGCCAACCGGAGCAAGGCGACTGGCTGGCTCTCTCGTCGCTGAGCCGGGCGGCGCTGGAGCGCTGGCTGCCGCTGCGCCGGGAACTGGTCGAACGCGCCCACGGCACCAGCAAACTGTGGGTGAGCCTGCGCCCCAACCACGCCGGACTGCTCGACGACGACGGCCTGGCCACCCTCCGCCCGGCCGGACTCCCCCTGGAGGAGAACGGCCTGATCACCAGCTACCGCCGCGGCCGTGCCCGCTACAACCTCAGCACCCTGCTGCCGCCGAAGCCGGAACAGCTGCGCCGGGCCGTCGTCGCCGAGACACCCCGTCCCTCGGTCCTTCGGGCGAAGGCACCATGACCGGCCCGCGGCAGGTGGCTCTCAGCTCGGGGACATGACTTCGTAGAGATTGCGGGCGTCGTCGACGAAGTACAGGCCGCGGGCGCACAGCGGGTGGTCGATCCGGCCGTTGTCGGGCTCGCCGGGGTCATTGCCGTAGGGCACCCCGGCGGCGCGCAGACGGGCCAGGATCGCCTCGATGTCCGCGGGGGCGACGTCGAAGGCCAGGTGATGCCCGCTCGGGTTCTCGACCGTCATGAAGTCCAGCGTGAGGGTGTCGTTGACCCGCACCGGGGCGAAATGCCGGTCCGGGCCCGCGTAGTGCAAACCCATGACGGAGGCGAAGAAGCGCGCCGCCGCGTCGTTGTCGACGGCCGGGACGATGGTGTGGTTCAGCGTGATGGGCATGATGCGCCTCTCGGGCTGGAGCGGCCGGGACGGGACGCCGGCTCACGGCTCCCCCGGCCGGGACAGGACGCCGTGCAGAAAGACATGGACCAGGTCGGGGATGTCCACGTGCGGCTCCCCTGCCTTCTCCTGAGCGGCTTGTGGTGACGACGGTCTGCCGACACCGACGAACAGCAAGCCCAGGAAGATCAGCGCGGCCTGCTCGGGAGCCAGGCGCAGCGATGCCCGCTCCGGCTCGAAGAGTTCGGACAGTGCCTCACGCACCCGCGCGGAACCGGCCGCGCGGTCGGGCGCACCGCCCGCGCCGCCGGGACGGTCACCGCGGCTGCGCCCGCCCGTCGCGTGGAGTGCGCCGACCAGCGCGCCGATCCGGTCCACATGGGCGTGCAGCGCCGAGACCGCCTCGGTGAGCCGGGCGGTCAGCGGCTGCTCCAGGGACACGGCGGCCAGTTCCGCGACGGCGCTGTCCGGGCTGAGCGCCTCGGACACACAGGCGTCCAGGAGTTCGTCCTTGTCCGCGAAGACACGGAAGATCGTGCCTTCCCCGATGCCGGCGGCCTGCGCGACCTGGCGGGTCGTCACCGCACTGCCGTGCTCGATCACCAGAGGCAGGGCGGCGCGGACGATCATCTCCCGCCGCTGCTCGGGGCCCATCGCCGGCGCCCGGCGCCGGCTCGATTCCGTGACCATGCGGAAAAGTATCGGAGTGAGCACTCACTCCGTCAACCCGCCCGCCGTATACCCGCCGTATATAGGCCGTTGGCCTGCGAGTTCTCCGGTCTACGCATCCGCCGCGCAGCGGAACCCGCAGTTCCCGCTGCTCGAATCCGGGGTATTGGAGGTCCGCGCCGCCACCCGGTAGCGGTTGCAGTACGAGTCGTGGCACATGTACGAGCCACCCCGCATCACCCGCCCCTCACCCTCCCCGGGCCCGCGCGGGTCCACCGCGCCGGCCGCGTCGTGCACGGCCGTGAAGCGGTCGCCGACCCACTCCCACACATTGCCCACCACATTGAAAAGCCCGTACGCATTGGGCCGATAGGCGTCCACCGGCGCCGTCCCCGTGTGGCCGTCCTCGCCGGTGTTCACCACCGGGAACCTGCCCTGCCAGATGTTGCACCGCCACCGGCCCCGCGGCGTCAGCTCATCGCCCCAGGGGTAGCGCGCCTGGTCGAGGCCGCCCCGCGCGGCGAACTCCCACTCCGCCTCGGTGGGCAGCCGCTTTCCCGCCCAGGCGGCATACGCGCTCGCGTCGTCCCAGCTCACATGCGTCACCGGGTGCCGCGCACGGTCCCCGACCCCGGAGCCCGGCCCCTCCGGCGCCCGCCAAGTGGCGCCCTGCACCCCGCGCCACCAGGGCGTACCGCCGGGCGCGGGCGTCGCGCGCACCTGCTCGGGCGCAAGGAAACCCGCAAAGACGTACGACCAACCGAACCGCTCGGCGGCCGTCACGAAGCCCGTCTCCTTCACGAAAGCGGCGAACTGCGCGTTGGTGACGGCATGTTCATCGATGCGGAACGCCGATACGGTCACTTCACGCACCGGCCCCTCCCCGTCGCCGGGATTGGCATACCCGTCCTCGTTGCCCATCCGGAACGTCCCGCCGGGCAGCGCCACCATGCCCCGGCCTGAGGCACGACGGGCCGCGGGAAGGGGGGCAGGGACAGCAGGCGCGGACAGCGGGGCCTGCTGTGAGCCGCCCGCGCCCCGGCTCGCCGCGCAGCACGCCGACACCTCCGCCGCGCCCTCGCCGGCTGTCACAGAAATGTCATACGCAGTCAATGGTCTCCACCTCGTCCGCACACAGATGATCGTGGTCGTCCGACCCGATCCTCCGCTAGTCATCCCGTCCGATCCGCCGCCCGTGAAGGAGCCCCATGCCCAACCGCCGCCAGTTCCTCACCGGCTCCGCCGCAGCGCTCGGCATGGCCACCCTCCCCGCACGACCGGCCTCCGCCGATCCTGGCACGTCCGGCCGGGCCCCGAACATCGTGGTGATCCTGGCCGACGACCTCGGATACAGCGAGCTCGGGGCGTACGGGCAAAAACTCATCGCGACGCCCAGACTCGACCAGCTCTCCGCCACAGGCCTGCGCTTCAGCCAGGCCTACGCGGCCGCCGCCGTCTGCGCCCCCTCACGCTGCTCGCTCCTGACCGGCCTGCACGGCGGCCACGCGGCCGTACGGCAGAACCCGTTCGACGGCCCGCAGGGTTCCATCGGCGACGACGACACGACCTTCGCCGAGGTACTGCGGGCGCGCGGCTACCGCACCGCGTGCATCGGCAAGTGGGGCTTCGGGCCCGACGAGGCGGACCAGCCCAGCCACCCCAACGCCCGCGGCTTCGAGGAATTCTTCGGCTACATCGGGCACGGCCACGCCCACGAGTACTTCCCCGCCTACCTCTGGCACAACGGCGAGAAGACCGAGCTGCCGCAGAACCAGGACGGCAAGAAGGGGGCCTACGCCATCGACCTCATCGAGGAGCACGCCCTCGACTTCATCGACGCCCACTCCGACGAGCCGTTCCTGCTCTTCCTCACCCCCAACATCCCGCACGCCCCCTCCGACATCACGGACACCGGCCAGTACGACGACCGGCCCTGGCCCGCCGCCGACAAGGGGCACGCCGCGCAGGTCAGCCGCCTCGACACACTCGTCGGCAACGTCGTGGACCGGCTCGCGGAACACGGCATCGACCGGCACACCCTCGTCCTGGCCACCAGCGACAACGGCCCGCACGAAGAGGGCGGACTCAACCCCGACCTCTTCGACGCCAACGGCCCGCTGCGCGGCTACAAGCGCAATCTCTACGAGGGCGGAGTACGGGTCCCGCTCATCGCCTGGCAGCCCGGCACCGTCCGGCGCGGCACCACCGACCGGCCCACACCGCTGATCGATCTGCTGCCCACCTTCGCCGAGCTCGGCGGCGCACCGGCGCCGCGCGACATCGACGGCCTCTCCGCGGCCGCCCTGCTCACCAGGGCCCCCGCCGGGAAGCCCCCGCTGCACTCCCACCTCTACTGGTCGCGCAACGACCCGGGATCCACCAAGCGCGCCAACGCCGTCGACAAGGGCCGCATCCTCAAGCTCGCCGAGTCCGTCCGCAAGGGCGACCTCAAAGCGGTCCGCTTCGCACCCGCACGCGACCGCACCGCCCCCGACGACCAGTGGCAACTGGAGCTCTACGACCTCGCCACCGACCCCGGCGAAACCAACGACATCGCCGCCGCACACCCGGCAACCGTCACCGAACTGACCGCCCTGCTGCGTTCCTCATGGACCCAGTCGTACGACCGCGAAGCCTTCGGCCTCAGCATCCAGAGCCCCGAACTCAGCCTGCCCGGAGGCCAGTTCACGGTCACCGTCACCTTCGGCAACTCCTCCGCGCAGACCTGGAACGACGCCCGCCTGCGGCTCGACGTGCCCGACGGCTGGCGCGCACGGCCCGCATCGCCGCGCGCGGTGGACCGCCTCAGACCCGGCAGCACCCTCAAGGCGACCTGGGAGGTCACGGCCCCCGCGAACGCCGCGCCGGGCGCCCGGTTCCCGCTGCGCGGCGAGGCCACGGCGACGTACAACGGCAAAAAGCTGCACCACACGAGCACCCGCATCATCAACACACCTCCCCCGCCACCCACCGCCGACAGCTACCTCAGCGACCTCGACTGGGTCTCGGCGGCCAACGGCTGGGGACTCGTCGAACGCGACACCTCCAACGGCAAGAAGCCCGCGGGAGACGGCACCCCGATCAGCTTCGGCGGGACCGTGTACGCCAAGGGGCTCGGGGTGCACGCGCCATCGGAGATCGTCTACTACCTGGGCGGACTGGCCTCACAACTCACCGCGGTCGTCGGCATCGACGACTTCTCGGCGCAGCAGAGCAGCACGGGCGGCACCCGCGCCCGGGTCTTCGGCGACGGCGTGCAACTCTTCGACAGCGGTACCCTCACCGCCGCGGGAGGCCCCAAGGGCGTCGACGTGGACATCAGCGGGGTGCGACTGCTGCGACTCGTCGTCGAGGACGCGAACGGCAACGGCTCCTACGACCACACATCATGGGCGGCGGCACATGTGAAGGTCTGAATGAACCGGCCCCCGCCCTGCCCTCCACCGTCGTACGGGAGTTGCCCTTATGCCCGCATCCCTTGACCCCGCCGTCACCCGCCGCACCTTCGGCACGCTCGCCGGAGCGGCCCTGACGACCGCCGCCGCGGCCCCCACCGCCAGGGCCGCTGCACGCCCCGAGCCGCCCGAGCGCCCCAACATCCTCTGGCTGGTCGCCGAGGACCACTACCCGTTCGTCGGCACATACGGAGACCCCCTCGCCCGCACCCCCACCCTGGACCGCCTGGCCCGCGAGGGCATCCGCTACGACAACTCGTACTCCACGGCCCCGGTCTGCGCCCCCTCCCGCTTCGCGCTGCTGACCGGCGTCGCCCCGCAGAGCGCCGGACCCGCCCACCACATGAGAGCCCTCGGCCACATCCCCGCATTCCTCAAGGGCTTCCCCCAATACCTGCGCGAGGCCGGCTACTACACCACCAACAATGCCAAGACCGACTACAACACCACCATCGACCTGCCGGCGACCTGGGACGCCTCCAGCACGACCGCGCACTACCGCGACCGCCCGGCCGGAGCCCCGTTCTTCGCCGTCTTCAACGACGCGACGACCCACGAGTCGTCCCTGTTCAGCGCCGAGGACGGCACCACCCGGCGCGACGAGATCCGGCTGCCCACCTACCTGCCCGACACCGACGACATCCGCGGCGACTTCGCCCACTACTACGACGCCATGGGGAAGATGGACGCCCATGTCGCCGCGCAACTCGGCGAGCTGGAGGCGGCAGGCCTCGCCGACGACACCATCGTCTTCTTCTACTCCGACAACGGCGGCGTCCTGCCCCGCAGCAAACGCCACTGCTACGACGAAGGCCTGCGCACCGCCCTGATCGTGCGCCTCCCCGCCAAGTGGGCCCACCTCGCACCACGCCCGGCCGGCTCCGCGGAGAGCCGCGCGGTCACCTCCGTCGACTACGGGCCGACCGTACTCGCCCTCGCCGGAGTCGACATACCGGACCACATCCAGGGCCGCCCCTTCCTCGGCGCACACCGGCTTCCTCCCGCCCCCTACGCGTTCGGCGGGCGCGACCGCATGGACGAGCGCTACGACATGGTCCGCACGGTCCGCGACGCGCGCTACCGCTATCTGCGCAACTACGCACCCCACCGCCCCCGGGGCCAGCACGGCGCCTACGCCTGGCTCGCCCGCGGCTACCAGTCCTGGCAGCAGGCCCACCTGGACGGCACACTCGACCCCGTACAGGAAAGGTTCTGGGGCCCCAAGCCCGCCGAAGAACTGTATGACCTGCACGCCGACCCGGACGAGATCCACAACCTGGCCGCCGATCCGGCCCACGCCCGCACCCTGGCCCGCCTCTCGCACGCCCTGGACGGGCACATCATCACCGTCCACGACAACGGCTTCATCCCCGAGGGCAGCCCCCTGGAAGGCTGGCAGGAGAGCCGCCGCGCCGGGGCCTACCCCCTGCGCCGCGTGATGCGTCTGGCGGGTCACGCCATTGAACGCCAGAGGCGTCATCTCCCCCACTTCATACAGGAGTTGGCCGACGACAACGAGGTCGTACGGTACTGGGCCGCGCAGGGCCTGCTGATCCTCGGCCGGGCCGCCGCCCCCGCACTCCCCCACCTGACCCGCACCCTGCGCAGGGACGACTCCCCCCAGGTCCGGATCAGCACCGCCGAGACACTCATCCACCACGGACACCACGCCACCGAAGCCATCCGCTTCCTGAGCCGCACCCTCACCGAACACCCCAACGCCCGGGTCCGCCTTCAAGCCATCAACGCCCTCACCTTCATCGACCCCGAACTCGCCCGCCCGGCCCGTGCGGCGATCGAGGCGGCCGCCACCAGCAAAGACGAGTACCTGCACAACGCGGGCCGCTACCTGAGGTTCGTGCTCGACGGGACGTACACCCCGTCGTCACCGGTCTTCGAACCGGTGCCCTCGGGCTGACTCCGCCGGCCCCTTGCCGGTACCGAGCCAGTTGATCTCCCTTCGATGACGGAAGCTGCGGATGCCGTACCAGGGTGCATAAGGTCACGGACATGGCACTGCGACCGGTAAACGTGAACATGAAGGCACTCGACGACGCGCTGGTCGGCCAATTCTGGGCGGAAGCCCTCGGCTGGGGCGTTGCCGGCGAAGGGCCCGGCATGACCAACGTCGAACCCGGCGGCGACTTCGTCTGGCCCGACCCGGCCGCCGTCCGCATCGACGTCGTCACCGTCCAGGAAGCCAAGACACCGGCCAAGAACCGTACACACATCGACCTCGCCACCACCTCGACAGACCATCAGGCGGAGCTGGTCGCCCGCCTGAAGGCACACGGCGCGACGCCCGTCGACATCGGCCAGGGCGACGCGCCGTGGACGGTCCTCGCCGACCCGGAGGGCAACGAGTTCTGCGTGCTGGAACCCCGCGAGATGTACAGGGACACCGGCCCGATCGCCGCGGTGGTGATCGACTGCGCGGAGCCACGTGCCATGGCCCGCTTCTGGGGCGGGGCAACGGACTGGACGGTGCACGAGGTCACCGACGATCACGCCCGGCTCCGCTCCGCCAAGGACGTCGGCCCGTACATCGAGTTCCTCCGCACACCCGACGCGAAGACCGTGCCGGACCGTGTCCATGTCGACCTGATGCCGTACACCGACGACGATCAAGAGGCGGAGGTGTCCCGGCTGCGCGCCCTCGGCGCCCACGACCTCGACCTCGGCCAGGGCGACGTCCCGTGGAAGTGCCTGACCGACCCGGAAGACCACGAGTTCTGCGTCCTCGCCCCCCGCCGCACATCCTGACGCGAAGCCTCGACTTCAGACGCGGCGCCCCGGCTTCCACACGGTAGTACCATCGCCGCGATCACCGGACGGTACGGGCGGCGAACACCGTGCTGCGGACCTGCTGGTTGCGCGGGTCAGGGGATTGATCGACCGTCCCGACGCGGTACCCGTGCTCGGCCAAGACCCGCAGCCAGCCCTGGATCGAATACATCCACCGCACGACGGGAACGCGTCCGGTGGCCGGGGTGTAGACGACCATCTGGCGACGCCCTTCGGGGGCGCCGGGAGCACGGGTCATGCACGAGAAGACGAGCCGCCCGCCGGGCTTGAGCCGCTGGTGGAGGGCGGGCAGGAGTTGGTGGGGATCGGCGAACCAGAGGCCGCCGAACACCGAGAACACGGCATCCAGCGGCGGCAGGTGCGGGGCGATACGCACGGCGTCCCCCAGCCACCACTCCAACGTCTCGTGAACGGCATGCTGCGTGGCGGCCTGACGGATGCGCACGGGCGAGACATCGTTGCCGATCCCGCGGACGAGACCGTACGCGGCGAGATGGGCGAGGTGCTGACCGGTACCGCACCCCAACTCGGCGACCGTCGCGCCCTCCAGCCGGCCCAGGAGCTCGACACCGGGCCCGGGCGCATCGCGAAAGTGCCAGTACAGAACGGGCACTTGGGCGGTTCGGGTGGTGGTGAGCGTGTCCCAGGCCTTGCGGTTGAACGCGGCGTCACGCTCGATGACGGTACTGGGCATGCGCCCCTCCTCCCGGCTGTTCAGCGCCCGCCTTCGCCCTTGTGCAGCACCCGGGCCAGCATCAGGACACCTCCGGCCGCTGCTCCGGCCGCCCCCGCGGCCAGGAAGCCGCCGGAGGCACGCCACGACAGAACCGACCACCGCGACTGGGCGGAGAACAACGACCCCGTGCTCAGCCACGACCCGGTCGAGATCAGCGACAGGGAGGACCCGATCGAGCCGACCGAAAGGGCACTTCCGATCGAACCGACCGACAAGGCCGAACCGACGGAGCCCACGGACAGCACCGAACCCACTGATCCGATCGACAACACAGAATCCTGCGACCACAACGACAGCGTCGAACCGGAGGAAGCACGACGGACCGACCGTACGGACAGCTTTGTCATGAGGCCATCCTGCCCTCCTGCCGCTCCGTTCCGGGGTTCCGGGCAAGCCAACTTTCGCTGACGGAGCCGGGCGAGCTGGCTCTGGAGTCGGATGCGCGGACGAGCCGATGGGCTTGTTATTACTACCGATTATTGGTGCCGCTGTACGGGTGAAATGCGGCTGGGCACGTCTGTGCAGTGGACGAAAAGGGGAGGACCCGGACACACCCCCATGATCGCGTACCTGAAAGGGACCCCATGCGTATTCGTACCGCCCTGGCCGCCACCGCTCTCGCCGCCGGTGCCGTGTTGGGCGCCAGCGGCACCGCCCTCGCCAACGACGACGAGGGCTGGCACGGCGGCTACGCCTACGAGAACCTCGGCGGCCCCGCCGGCATCACCGAGGGCGCCGGCTACCGCTCAGGCGACGACGACATGGGCTGGAAGGCCGGCTTCGCCTACGAGAACCTCGGCGGCCCGGCCGGCATCACCAAGGGCGCCGGTCACGGCGAAGGCGGCTTCGACGACTGACCCACCAGTCGCCGGCTGAACACCCAGCACCACCCCGAAGGGGGCCCGCCAGGAGCGGGCCCTTTTCGTCGTGCTCCCCGAAACCGTGCTCCCGACACGAGGAGCGCGGCCGTACGCGCGGGACGGCGCAACCCGTACGCCGGTCTGCACCCTGACGCGGGTGCGGATGATGCCGGCGCAGTAGGGTCACCAGCGCTGCAGGTGTGAGGATGCGGAGGCTAGACGTGGGCCGCGAGACGGACCAACAGGCTGATCAGATCAGTGTCGGCGGCCGGGGCGGCGGGAGCCGGGCTGCGATGGACGCGGATGCTACGGCGAGGCTGCTGGAGCAGGCAGCCCTGCAACTGATCGAGCGAGACGGGGTTCTGGCCGGGCTGAATCTGCGGGAGGTCGCAGACGTCGCGGGAGTGAACCGGGGGCTGGTCTACCACTATTTCGGCTCTCGCCGGGAGCTGCTGCGCGCCGCTCTGTCCCGCCAGGCGGAACCGCGCCGCTCGCAGCTGCTGGTCAAGAAGGGGCCGGCCCGGTTCGCCCACCGTGTCACCCGGTCGGTGCGCGGGTGTGTGCGGCACGCTTCCACGGTCCGGCTCGTCGTGTTGCTGCTGCTCGACAAGGATCCCGACCTGACCGTGATGCCACAGCTGGAGGTCACGCAGGAACGGCTGCGGGAGGACATCGAGACCGGCCATGTCGCCGCGGATGCGGACCCGGTCGCCCTGCATACGTTCCTGAAGTCGGTCAACTACGGGTACGTGACGTCCCGCAATGCTCTGGCCAGGGAGTTCGGCCTGCCGGTGCGTGAGCTGGACGCACGCTTCGAGCAGCTCCTGGAGCGGATGTGCGCGAGCCTGGACGGCTCTGGGGCTGCTGCTGCGGATCCGGCTTCCGCGGATGCGGTTTCTGCGGATGCGGTTTCCGCGGATGCGGAGCAGCAGCCCTGAGTTACTCGCGTGCGAGGTGAGCGCGTTCGGAGGGTCAGTGACTGCTGTCCGTGCTGCAGCCCAGCTGCTGTTGGGCTTGGCGGGTGCTCATGTGAATGCCGGTGGGCAGGTAGGAGCCCATGACCTTGGCTTCGTCGTCGCCGGTGCGGGTGTTCTTCGGGGTCTGGGTAAAGGTGTCGGCGGGCAGCATGTTCCGCATCAGCACCAGCGCGTCGTCCGGGTGACCGGCTCCGTCCCCCTTCGCGGGCCACGGGAGCCAATTGACGCCGCACGCCGTGGTCGCGTTGCGGGGGCGGTCCCGGGGCCGGGAGACGACCACGGTGAAGTAGCCCTTGCGGTCGGTGTGCATCCGCTCGTCGTACAGGCAGCTCTGTGGTCCGTCGACTTTCGAGCTCCATGCCTCGTAGGTGCACATCGACCAGTAGCGCAGCTGCCCGGACGTCATGCGGTGCTCGCCGTCATGGGTGGCGGGCGTGGTCGGCATCTTGGCACGCATCACCACGACCGGCCCCAGCTTGCGGTTCAGGCGGGTGGAGACGTAGGAGTTGTCGATGTTCGGGTACTGCCCGCCGCCGCGGGGCGGCGCCGGGGTGCACCGGTCGTGGTACTCGCACTGACGCAGCCAAGCCGTCGTGTAAGAGGTGTGCCATTCGACGGGGTTCTCGGCGGGGAAACCGGCCGGCTTGTCCGGCTGCTCGTAGTCGGCCAGGTACTGGTCGATGGGCGTGACCCGCGGCCCCAACGGGCCTTGCCCCGGGTCGATGGCGTCGCACAGCGCCTTCCCGCGCAGCTGCTTGCCGTCGGCCAGGGTCAGGACCGGGTCGGGCAGGCCCACCCCACCCGTCGCGTCCCTGCCACGATCGGGCACGTACACGCGGTAGATCAGCGACTGCTCGGTACTTCCGGGCTGTCCGCCGTAGAGGGTGTTCGGTGCCGCCCGGGCCGGGTCGGACGGCGGGGCCTTGGGAGAGACCTCGACGGTCCAGGAACGTTTGGGGAAGTTGCGGTTTGCCCCCGTCAGGAACGGGTTGCGTGAGCCGCGGTCCGGCTTGATCTGCTGGTCGTTGAGCGCGGTCAGTGGTGCCGCGGTGGTGGCGTCGTAGGAGTTAAGGGACTGATAGCGGGCGTGTGCGTAGCGCCCGTCCAGGGAGAGCTTCGCACCGTCGGGAAGCGAGTAGTGGCTGGCCCAGTACAGGGCCTTGGTGTCCAGGTAGGCGAAGTTGAACTTGTCGACGTCCGAGGTGAACGGGCCGGTCCAAAAACACGAGGAGTCCGGCGTCTGGTGGCGCGGGTTGCCGGAAGGCGGCTCGGAACCTGCGGCCGTGGAGGTCAGCAAAGCACCCCCTAGCACGGTGACAGCGAGAGCGACCACGCTGCGACGGCCTGCAGGCCACGATCGGAAGGTGGGCATGAACACTCCCAGCATGGAGGACGGGGGCCGGCCTGCAGCCGGTCCGACGGTGGCGCGAATCTAGACAGCGTTTAGCGTTACGTCAATGATCTACGCAACCATAGGCCCCTGAGCTGCACAGATATGTCGAGAATGCTTGCACAAAGGCGTGACGGCGATGCGGCGCTCACGCGCCTCCTCCCGTCGTGACAGCACGCTGCGCAGGCAAGTGACGGTCAATCCACCGCAGGGTCAGCGCGAGCACCGCGCCGATCACCAGCACTGCGGCGACGTTCCGCAAGACCACCGGGTAACCCAGGTCACCGACGTCGAGAAACGGGTACGGGTACCAGCCTGTCGTTGCCCCGCGCACCAGGGTGTAGCCGATCCACGCCAACGGCCAGGCGAACGAGCACACGAGCGTGCGCCGATCGGTCTGCCTTCGCGGGCCGAACAGGAGCCAGCCCGCCAATGTCGCCGGCGGCGCCACGTAGTGGAACGCGATCGTGCACCAAAGCGCCGCACCCGACACATGCACCTTCGAGGCCAGCACGGTCACGAATACCAGCCCCGTGATCAGAATGCCGAGCAGCGACGTCAACCGCAGCACCCGCCAGACCCGGCCTTCCCGGCCCGGATCAAGCACCAGCCCCACGCACGCGACCGCGACCAGCACATTCGAATCCACCGTGAAGAAGGAGAACGCCCGCACCAGACGTGAGGCGACGCTGGACTCCGGGTCCACCCGGCCCGAGTTGGCATCCGCTCCGCCCGAGACCAGCAGAACAATCTGCGTCGCCAGCGCCGCAATGATCACCGCGGCCAGAACGCCGTGCCACGCCCTCGACGCCATCAGGCATCCAGAACGTGTCTCCCGACTCTCGCCGGACGAGATCCCACTGTACGCATCTACTCCTTTTTGAGCCTTTTGTTCCATCGGGTCAGTACAACACCACCCACGCGTTGCCCCCGCTTGCAGCGCCAAGACCCGCGCTATCCAAAGCGGTGGAGACTTCGCCCGGCTGAACCCGGGCTCTGCGATCACCAGGGCGTCCCGCACCCGGGCTTCACGCAGCCTTCGCCTGCCGTCGCTTTGCTGCGGGTGCCCGTACGGAGCCGGGGTTTCGGCCAGCCGATCACGGGCGCGAATGGGGCGGGCTCCGGAGCCGGGGCTCGACAGGAGCTGGGGATGCCCGGGTTGCCCGCGGATACGGTGCGGTGATGGGTTCAGGTCACCTCGTTCGTGGTGTTGTTGTGCGCCTGTGGAGGCGTGCCTAGCGTCGGTGGCCGCCGTGCGCAGTATCAGGGGCGTGCGGCGTTCCCCGTTCCGAGGAGGCGCACGATGACCGCGGATGAGTACGTCGAGCCCCTGGAGCCGAGCGCGTACGTCACGCGCGTGAACCAGGGCGGGGCCGAGCTGCCCGACACCGAAAGGCTCTTCACGGAGGCCACGCGGCAATTGATCGCGCCGCCGGTCGAGCAGGCTCTGGAGTCCCGGGGCAGCAAGAGCGGCACGAAGGTGTGGGACTTCGCCGCCTTCGACTTCCTGGCAGACGGGGGCCCGGCTCCCGACTCGGTCGCGGCACCGGTGTGGCGGCAGGGCCAGTTGAACTCCTCCGCGGGCGTGTTCGAGGTCATCACCAATCAGCAGAGCCAGGTGCACCAGGTGCGCGGCTACGACCTGGCCAACATGACCATCGTGACCGGGGCGAGCGGCTTGGTGGTGATCGATGCGCTCGGCTCCTACGAGACCGCCCGGGCGGCGCTGAAGCGCTACCGCGACACCGTCGAGGCAAGCCGGGGTCGTCCGGCCCTGCCGGTGAAGGCGGTGATCTACACCCAGAGCGGGGTGGACCACTTCGGCGGCGTGCGCGGGCTGTTCGCGGAGGCGGGCGACACGCTCCCCAAAGATCTGAGGGTGTACGCACCCGAGGGGTTACTCGCGGACGCGCTGCTGCGGCAGATCACCCAGGGGGCGCGCACCGCCCGCCTGGTCGACTACGCGTACGGCACCCGTCTGGAGACGAGCCCGGTCGGGCTGGTCGATTCAGACCTGGGGCGGACCGTCTCCCTCGGCGACCCGGCCTTCGTGCCCCCCACTGACACGGTCGGCGGCCTCCTGCCCGCGGCCACCGCCCGGGACAAGTGGCCCGCCTGGGCGAGCATCCCCTGGCGAGAGGGCTTGTACGCCGTGGAGATCGACGGCGTGAAGCTGGTGCTGCAGCCCGCGAGCGGACACGCCTCCCCCGCCGAGCTGAACCTCTACCTGCCCGAACACCGCCTCGTCCACCTCGCGGGCCCCGGGCTGCTCGGCGGCCCCAGCCGGGCCCGCGCCGCCTTCCTGGACGCCACACTCACCGCCTTCGCTGCAGACTCCGATCTCGGATCGTCCGCCTACGGAGCACCCGTCTGGTACTCCGACCAGTCCAAGGACCGGGTGCGGCAGTGGCTGACCGCACACCGCGACGCCGCCAGTGCCGTACCCGACGCCGGCGCGGCGGCGGCGCTGCTGTCCACCCCCGGTTACGCCGACACCCCGGCCCGTACCGTCCGCGAGGTCTGGGCACGTCTGGCCGGCACCGACCCGGGCACCGCCCAGCTCGCCGTAACCGCCAAGGCCACCCTCCTCACCCGGGGCGGGGCCTCCAAGGCCATCGAGGCCGCCCAGCGTGCCTACGACTCCACCACCCCCGACTACTCTCAGGCGGCCCTGCTCCTCGACCCGATCATCTCCGCCGCCTCCATCCCCCTCGCCATCAACTCCAAGACCGAACAGCAGGCCCGCGCCCTCCAGTCCAACGCCCTCACCCAGCTCGGCTACCTCGCCACCCACTGCCGCTTGCGAAACGCTCTGCTCACCGCCGCCGCCGACGTCCTGAAGCCCGGCTCGATCCTGACCCGCTTCCCACAGAACATCGCCGACTTGGCCGCTGCCGCCAACCCGGTCGGGTAACCCGCTCTGACACCCTGTGGGTGCCCGTCACCGCCCATCCGACCGGCAGTTGCGCAGCCCAACAAGCCCACCTCACAGGTTGACGTCGCTCCCAGAATTGCTCCCAAAAAAACGAAGTAGGGGCCATCCGAAGATGGCCCCTACCTGCGACGTTTCCGTCGGGACGACAGGATTTGAACCTGCGACCCCTTGACCCCCAGTCAAGTGCGCTACCAAGCTGCGCCACGTCCCGGTGCGCGTGTCCCGCGGTGTTCTGCGTGATCGCGCAGACAGAACTTTACCGCACGTTCGGGAGTGGTCCGCGCCCCCCGGCGGACGTCCGGAGAGGGACAATCGGCTTATGAGCACCGCACCTCGACCCGATGACCGTGGCCGTGACCGTGACGCCGAGGGGCGGGCCCGCAATGCGCGGCCGCGGGACGGGCTCGGGCGGCCGTTGCCGTACGGGACCGAGGGGGTGGAGCGGCAGCCCGAAGGGGTCACGCGTACGCCCGGGGAGACGGTCGCTCAGGCGCAGGCCCTGCTCGACGCGGGGCGGCCCTTTCATGCGCACGAGGTCTTCGAGGACGCCTGGAAGTCGGGGCCCGATGACGAGCGTGACCTGTGGAAAGGGCTCGCGCAGCTTGCCGTTGGGCTGACCCACTCGGCCCGCGGCAACCTCACGGGCGGGGCGCGGCTGCTGCTCAGGGGGGCCGGCGCGATCGGCCAGGGGAAGTGGGGGGAGCGGCCGTACGGGATCGATGTGGATGGACTTGTGGAGTGGGCGCGGCAGTTGGCGGAGTTCTTGGAAGAGGACGGTCCGACTGTGGATGCGGCCCAGCACGCCCCCCGGCTGCGGGGAGCGGCGCGGTAGTGGCGGTGTCTGTCATGGTGGCGTCTGGCATGGGGAGCGCATCACTTCGCTGGGCGCCGCCAGAATCCTCGCCGCGCCCGTACGGCAGACTTTCGGTGTGCGCGAAATTCATGTCATCGGTATCGGCGCCGGCGATCCCGACCAGTTGACCCTGCAGGCCGTCAAGGCTCTCAAGAGCACCGACGTGTTCTTCATTCTCGACAAGGGCGAGGAGAAGGACGATCTCGTCCGGCTGCGGCGGGATCTCCTCGACGAGCACCGGGCCGCTGCCGACGGCGCCTACCGCGTGGTCGAGGCGCGGGACCCCGCGCGGGACCGGAAGGCGGGCGGTGCGGACTACTCCCCCGCCGTCGGGGACTGGCGCAGCCGTCGTGCGGAGATCTATGAGCGGCTGATCGCCGACGAGCTTGGCGAGGACGAGAGCGGCGCCTTCCTCGTGTGGGGCGATCCCTCGCTGTACGACGGCACCATCGGGGTTCTGGAGGAGGTGCTGGGGCGGGGTGCGGTGGCCTTTTCGTACGACGTCGTGCCCGGTATCAGCAGTGTCTCCTCGCTCGCCGCGCGGCACCGCACCGGGCTGAGCCGCGTCGGTCGTCCCGTCCAGATCACCACCGGGCGCCGCCTCGCCGACGAGGGTTTTCCCGAGGGTGTCGATGATGTCGTGGTCATGCTTGATGCCCGGCAGGCGTTCCTGCGGTACCAAAGCGAGAACGGGGACGGGGGTGACATGTACATCTATTGGGGGGCCTATATCGGGACCGCCGACGAAATCCTCGTCTCCGGGCCGCTCGACGAGGCCGCGCCCCGCATCGAGGCCCTGCGGGCCGAGGCGCGCGAGCGCAAGGGATGGATCATGGACACCTATCTTCTGCGCCGCAACCCGGAGTGAGTGCGTGAACAGGTGAACGTATGAGTGGATCGCTTTCACCGGACCGGACCGGCCCCGCATGCACAGGCACACACGCGGTGTGAGGGTGACCGTGTGACCACCACCGCCGAGCCCGCCGCCGAGGCCCCAGCTCAGGGGCCGCCCGTCCTCGACAAGCGCCGCCGGAACATCGTCTTCGTGACGATCATGCTGGGCATGCTGCTCGCCGCTCTCGACCAGACCATCGTGGGCACCGCGCTGCCCACGATCGTGGCGGATCTGGGCGGCGCCGAGCACATGTCGTGGGTGGTGACGTCGTATCTGCTCGCGGAGACCGTCGCCACGGTGCTCGTCGGGAAGTTCGGCGATCTCTTCGGGCGGAAGATCGTCTTTCAGGTTTCGGCGATCGTCTTCATCACCGGCTCGTTCCTGTGCGGTCTGTCGACGAACATGACGCTGCTCATCGCCTGGCGCGCCCTGCAGGGCATCGGCGCGGGCGGTCTCATGGTGACCTCGATGGCGTTGATCGCCGATGTCATCCCGCTGCGCGAGCGCGGCAAGTACCAGGGTGCGATCGGTGCCGTGTTCGGGGTGTCCACCGTCATCGGGCCGCTGCTCGGCGGGCTCTTCACGGACCATCTGACCTGGCGCTGGGCCTTCTACGTCAACGTGCCCATCGCGATCGTCGTGGTGATCGCCGCGGCGCGGAACATCCCCGTCGTGAAGTCGGCGGTGCGGCCCGTCATCGACTATCTCGGCATCGCGTTCGTCGCGATCGGCGCCAGCGCGCTCATCCTGGCCACGAGTTGGGGCGGCAACCAGTACGCGTGGGGGTCGGGCACCATCATCGCGCTGCTCGTCGGCGGTGCGATCTCCCTCGCGCTGTTCTGCGTGGTCGAGACGCGGGCCGCCGAACCGATGCTGCCGATGCGCCTGTTCGCCAATCCCGTCTTCACGGTCTGCTCGATCCTCAGCTTCATCGTGGGCTTCGCGATGCTGGGCGCGATGACGTTCCTGCCGACCTATCTGCAGTACGTGGACGGGGACTCGGCCACCATCTCGGGCGTACGGACGCTGCCCATGGTGATCGGGCTGCTCATCGCGTCGATCTTCAGCGGCAATGTGGTGAGCAAGACCGGGCAGTACCGGATCTTTCCCATCGTGGGTGCGTTGGTCATGGCGCTCGGGCTCTATCTGCTGTCCCTCATGGGTGCTGAGACCAGCACCTGGCTGGAGTCGCTGTACATGTTCGTGCTGGGCACCGGTATCGGGCTCTGCATGCAGGTCCTGACGATCGCCGTGCAGAACACCGTCGTCTATGCGGACCTGGGCACGGCGACCTCCGGGGTCACCTTCTTCCGTACGCTCGGCAGCTCCTTCGGCACCGCCGTGTTCGGGACCATCTACGCCAACACCCTCAAGCCGAATCTGGCGGACGGCGTCGCCGCGGCGGCCAAGGCCGGGGGCGTGGATCCCGCCGTGGCGGCCAAGGCCGCGCAGAGTCCGCAAGGGCTGCACGGCCTGCCACCGGAAGCGGCCGCGCCCGTCATCAAGGCGTACGCCGACACGCTGCACACGGTGTTCCTGTGGACGGTGCCCGTGGCGCTGCTCGGGTTCGTGGTGGCGCTCTTCCTCAAGCAGGTGCGGCTGCGGGACAGTGCGCGGATGAGCTCTTCCGACATGGGCGAGGGCTTCGCGTCACCGTCGTCGGGCGGCAGCCCGGACCGGGTGCTCGAACTGGCGGTCGGCAACATCATCCGCAGTACCGGTATGGACACCGCTCGCCGTGTCATCCGCGATTCCGACACCCGGCTCGACATCGCCGGGGCGTGGGCCGTCATGCAGGTCTCGCTCTTCGACCGGATGGTCGGTCACGCGAGTCTCGGCCTGATCGCGGCGCGGCGTCAGCTGCCGTCCGAAGTCCTGGTGCCGGTCTTCGACCGCATGGTCGAGGAGGGCTTCCTCACCCGCTCCGGCCTGCTCTTCTCGCACACCCCGGCCGGTGCACGCGAGGCCGACGTGATCGGCAAGGCGTGGTCGAAGTGGCTGGGCGAGCAGGTGGAGAAGGACAGCGGCCGGCCGGCGGACCAGGATCTGGTCAAGGCCGTGGACGCGATCGCCAAGCGACTTCTCGTCGAAGATCTGGAGCATGGTCTGGCGCCCGAGGCGAGGCAGCCTGTTCCGTTGAGCAAGGCCTAGGCCGGCCGCGTCCCGGCCACAACCTCAGCTTCAGCGCAGGAGCAGCTGGAGGCCGCCCAGGACCGTGGCTCCGATCACCAGCTGCTCGAAGAGACGCTGGTTGATGCGGTGCACGGCCGCCTTGCCGATGAGGGCGCCCGGCACGACGAAGAGCACGAGCGCCGCGTCGAGCAGCAGCGAGCGCCGGTCGATCAGGCCGAGGCCCACGCTGAACGGCACCTTGGACGTGTTGACGATGAGGAAGAACCACGCCGACGTGCCCAGGAAGCTCAGCTTCCGGAAGCCCGCGGACAGCAGATACATCGACATCACCGGGCCGCCCGCATTGGCGACCATCGTGGTGAAGCCGCCGAGCACGCCGTACGAGGGGGCCTTCAGCCGGGCGCCGCGCGAGGATCGCGAGGGTTCCGGCTCCTCCCCCGCGGCCCGGCGGCGCCACACCGTGACCGCCGCCATCAGCAGGAGGATCGCCCCGATCGACGTACGTACGGCGGCGTCGTCGGCCCACATCAGGAAGACCGTGCCCACCACCACGCCGCCCGCGACGGCGGGGAACAGGCGCCACAGCGTGGGCCAGTGGGCGTGTCTGCGGTAGGTGAGGACGGCCAGTACGTCGCCCGCGATGAGGATGGGCAGCAGGACACCGGTGGACTCGCGGGCCGGCAGGACCGCGGCGAAGACGGCGAGGGAGACCGTGTTGGCCCCGCTGACGGCGGTCTTCGAGAAGCCGACGAGCAGCGCGGCCGCGGCGAGCGCGACGAATTCCCAGAGAGATACGTCGAGAGTTGCGTCGAGAGATATGTCCATGCCGGGAACAGATGCTAGGCCCAACTATCTGCGCGCCGTCAGGGGCGGCCACATCCTGGACGCCCGGGTCGAACGGGTCAGGTCCCGCTGTACGTGACGCGCAGCTCCCTCTTGAGGACCTTCATGCTGGGGCCGAGCGGCAGCTCGCCGGTGAGCTCCACGCGGCGCGGGTACTTGTGGCGGCCCAGGTGTTCCTTGGACCACTCGGTGATCTGCGAGGGGTCGGGCGTAGAGCCGGGCGATGCGACGACGACGGCGCAGATCTCCTCGCCGTGCACGTCGTCGGGCAGGCCGATCACGGCGACGTGCGCGATGTCCGGGTGGCGCATGAGCACCTCCTCGACCTCGCGCGGGTAGACGTTGAAGCCGCCGCGGATGATGACGTCCTTCTTGCGGTCGACGATGGCCAGGAACCCGTCGGCGTCCTTGGTGCCGAGGTCGCCGGTGCGGAACCAGCCCTCTACGACGGCCTCGGCGGTGGCCTCCGGGCGCCCCAGATAGCCGGAGAAGACGTTGTGGCCGCGGACCACGACCTCGCCCAGCTCACCGGCGGGCAGGAGCTCGATCCGGCCCTCGACGTCGGAGCGGGCGATCTCCACGTCGACGCCCCACAGCGGGTGGCCGATGGTGCCCGCCCTGGTGCCGAAGACCGGCTGGTTGACGGAGGCGGTGGGCGAGGTCTCGGAGAGCCCGTAGCCCTCGTAGACCGGTACGCCGAAGGCCTCCTCGAAGCGCTCCAGTACGGCCACGGGCAGCGAGGCGCCGCCGGAGACCGCGAGCCGCAGCTCGGGCAGCTCGGCGGCGGCGGTCGCCGCGGCCACGAGGTTCACGTACATCGTCGGCACCCCGTGGAAGGTGTTGACGCCCTCCGCCGCCATCAGTTCGACGGCCCGCGCCGCGTCGAAGCGCGGCAGCAGCACGAGCGTCGCGCCCGCGCGCCAGGTGGCGTTCATGGAGACCGTCTGGCCGAACGCGTGGAAGAGCGGCAGCGCGCCGAGTGCGATGTCGTCGCGGTGCACGTCGTGGGCGTCGAAGGCACAGACCGTCGCGTTCATCACCAGGTTGAGGTGGCTGAGCACGGCGCCCTTGGGGACGCCGGTGGTGCCGCTGGTGTAGAAGACGACGGCGGGGTCGTCGGCGTCACGTGAGACATAGCCGGGGAGCGGTTGGGCCGTGTGCGCCAGGGTTTCGAGCTCGCCGTCTCCGCCGAGGGTCAGCATCCTTACGTTGGTGGCAGCGGCAGCGGCCTTGCCCGTCGCGGCCTGCGCGGGGTGGCAGAGAAGCAGGGTGGCGCCGCTGTCCCGCAGGACGTGCTCGACCTCTTCGGCGGAGAGCAGGAGGTGTACGGGGACGACGACGCCGCCCGCGGCGAGGATCGCGTAGTAGGCGCGCGGGAACTCGGCGGTGTTGGGTGCCATCAGGGCCACCCTGTCCCCCGGCCTGACCCCGAGGTCCACGAGCGCCGCCGCCTGTGCGCGGGCCTGCTGCCACAACTCACCGAAGGTGAGCCGCAGTTCGCCCTCGACAAGGGCGGTGTGGTCCGGACGGCGGCGGGCGGGCTCGGCGAGGATCGCGGCGAGGGACAGCGTGGCCATGGGTGGTGCTCCGTTTCCGTGCGTTCCTTGCTTTGTGCTTTTTGTACTTTTTGGGCTTTACGCGCTTTACGCGCTTTTTGTCAGCCGCGTTCGACGAGCAGCGCGCTGCCCTGGCCGACGCCCACGCACATCGTGGCGAGGCCGCGGGCCGCGCCGGTGCGGCGCATGCGGTGCAGGAGGGTGGTGAGGATGCGGGCGCCCGAGCAGCCGAGGGGGTGGCCGATGGCGATGGCGCCGCCGGTCGGGTTCACCAGCTCCGGGTCGATGCCGAGGGCGTCGACGCAGGCGAGCGCCTGGGCCGCGAACGCCTCGTTGAACTCGGCCTCCTCAAGATCCGCGATCGTCCAGCCGACGCGGGCCAGCGCCTTGCGGGTGGCGGGGACGGGGCCGATGCCCATGACGTCCGGGTACACACCGGCGGAGGCGCCGGCGACGTACCGGCCCAGGGATTCGAGGCCGAGGTCGTTCAGGGCTTCCTCGCTGACGAGGAGGAGTCCGGCCGCGCCGTCGTTCATCGGCGACGCGTTGCCCGCGGTGACGGTGCCGTCCTTGCGGAAGACGGGGCGCAGACCGCTGAGCTTCTCGTACGAGGTGTCCTCGCGGATGCATTCGTCGAGGTCCACCGTGGTGCCGTCGGGCCGTGTGACGGGGAGGATCTCGTCGTCGAAATGGCCGTTCTTGCGGGCCTCCGTGGCGCGCTGGTGGCTTCGGAGGGCGAAATTGTCCTGGCGCTCGCGGGTGACGCCGTAGCGCTCCGCTACTTCTTCGGCGGTCTCTCCCATCGCGAGGACGCCGTGCAGGTCCTTCATCGCGGGGTTGACCAGGCGCCACCCGAGGCGGGTGTCCACGGTCTCCATTTTGTGGGGCAGCGCTTCGTCGGGGCGGGGCATGACGAAGGGGGCGCGGCTCATCGACTCGGAGCCGCCCGCCAGGACGATGTCGGCTTCGCCGGAGGCGATGGTGCGGGCGGCTGCGGTGACGGCTTCCATGCCGGAGGCGCAGAGCCGGTTCACGGTGGCGCCGGGGACGGATTCGGGGAGGCCGGCGAGGAGGGCGGCCATGCGAGCCACGTTGCGGTTGTCCTCGCCCGCCTGGTTGGCGGCGCCCCAGTAGATGTCGTCGATCCGGGCGGGGTCCAGCGCGGGGGTGCCTGCGAGGAGGCCGCGTACGACCGTGGCGGCGAGGTCGTCCGGGCGGACGGTGGAGAGGGTGCCGCGGAGTTTGCCGATGGGGGTGCGGCGGGCTGCGGCGAAGTGGACTGGGCGCACGATACGGCTCCGGATCGTTTGCGGTCAGCGTTTGGGGTGGGGCGCGCTTGACGTTGGTACTGACGTTAATTAGCACTGCTAGTTTTGGAGTGTACGGGGCGCTTGCGCTGGGCGGAAGGGTGGTCTTTTTCCCCAACCCCGCCCCTTCCCGAAAACCCGCCGGCGCGGGGGCCTCGGGGTCTTGGTTGCCGTTGTCACCGGCTTCGCCGAGTTCGTCCTCAAACGCCGGACGGGCTGAACCACCACCGGACGGGCTGAACCACCACAGGTCACGCGTGCCCCTGGCCCACAGCCACCCGCACCGCACCGCCCTCCGCGTCCACGCTCCCCGCCCAGCCCCCCGCCAGATACAACCCCTGGTTGGGCATGACCCTCCGTCGTACCCGCTGGCGGTGCAGGGTCCGGCCGTCCTGGGTTACCTCCAGGACCGGGCGGGTCAGCGGTTGCGTCGTGCGCAGGATGAAGCGGGGCTCCGGAGCGCCCGGTGCGAGGCGGTTCGGGGCCACCCAGCTCAGGGGGGAGTCGGCCAGTAGCGGTACGGCGTCCGAAGGCCATCCCCTGCCCTCCAGCCACGCCCGTACCGACTCAGCGACCCGCTCGCCCTCCCCCGCGGCCACCCGCGCCGGCTCCACCGCGTGGACTCCGCTGCCCGCCGCGAAGACACCAGGGGTGGCCGTGCGGAAGGAGCCGTCCACCGCGGGGCCTCGTGTTCCGGGGTCGAGGAGTACGCCTCCGCGGCGCGCCAGTTCGTGGTCGGGTACGAAGTTCCCGGTGAACACCACCGTGTCGCAGGCGAGTACCCCCTGCCGCCCGTCGCGGTGCCGCAGCCGCACCCCCGAGAGCCGCCCGCGTCCCAGGAGTTCGGCCACCACCGCCCCGGTCACCAGCGGCACCCTGGCGACCCCGAGCCGGGCCGCCGCCGCCCGCGCCCGGCCGACCTGGGCCCGCGTCTCCTCGGTGACGAGCGCGGTGACCCGCACCCCCGCGCGCCGCAGCGCGGACAGCGCCTCGTAGCTGACCGGCTCCGCCCCCACGACGAGTGCCCGGCTCCCGATCTCCTGCCCGTAGACGTGGATCGCCTGCTGCAGTTCCCCGGTGGTGAACACGCCCGCCGGTCGCGTGCCCGGCACGAGTCGTGCCGTCCGCGGCCTTTCCCGCGCGCCCGTGGCCAGGACCACGGCGCGGGCGGTGATCCGCTCCAGGCCGTGTGGTCCCGTCGTGTCCAGGGTGAGCGGGCCGTCCCATCCGGTGGCGGTCACCCCGGTTCGTACCGCCGCTCCGGCGCCGAGCGCGGCTTCGACGAGGCCCTCCGCGTACTGCGGTCCTGTCACCCCCCAGCGCCCGAATCCCCGGTGGTGGCAGTGGCGCGGCACTCCGCCTGCCCGCGCCTCCCGTTCGAGGACCTCCACGGTGCCCGCGCCCGATGCGGAGAGCCCTGCGGCGGCGGCGAGTCCCGCGGGGCCCGCGCCGACGACCAGGACGTCCACATGCCGTTGCCGCCTCATCGCGCCGCCCCCGACTCGCCCCAGCCTTCGAAGAGTTCACGTACGGCCGCCCCGCAGTAGAACCCCTGACATCGCCCGCCCCGCGCCCGGGTCCGGCGCCGCAGGCCGTCGAGCGAGCCTGGCGGGACCGTGCTGATGAGGGCGTCCCTGATCTCTCCGCGGGTCACGCGCTCGCAGTGGCAGACGATGCTGCCGTACGCGGAGTCGGTCGCGATGAGGTCGGCGCGCTGGTAGGGGCGCGGGAACGATTCGCCGAGATTCGGCATGCGCACGGGCTCCAGGTTCCCGGGCACCGTCAGGTCCAGGTCGGGGCCCGCGGCGTCGGCGAGCAGTCCGACGACGTGCTCCGCGATCGCCATCGACGCGGTGAGGCCCGTGGACCGGATGCCGCCGACGGTGATGTACCGCTTCTCCGGTGCGCCGTGGATCTGGTAGTCGTCGTGCTCCGTCGCCGCCCGCAGCCCGGCGTAGACCGCGGTGACTTCCTCGTCGAGGAGGGCGGGCAGGATGCGCCGGCCCTTGTCGCGCAGTCCCTCCAGGCCGTCCTGTGTCGTGTCCGTCGCCCTCTTGTCGTCCAGTTCCTCGGCTGTGGGGCCTAGGAGGACGTTGCCGTACACGGTGGGAGCCACGAGGACGCCCTTGCCGAGCGCCGTCGGCACCGGAAGGAGGATGTGACGGACCAGGTCGCGGGCGAGCTTGTCGAAGACGATGAGCTGGCCGCGGCGCGGGGTGACCGTGAACTTGCCCCCTCCGAGGAGGAGTTGGTCGAGCGCGTCCGCGTGCAGGCCCGCGGCGTTGATGAGGTGGCGGGTGCGCAGGACACCGCGGGGCGTGGTCAGTTCGTGGTGGTCGTCGCCGTCCGGTGACGTAGGTGACGCCGCGCCCTCCACCTTGCAGTTGAGGTGCAGGTCCACGCCCGCGCGCACGGCTTGGGTGGCGTACGCGAGTGTCGTCGTCCAGGGGCAGATGATGGACTCGCCGGGGACTTCGAGCGCGCCCAGGGCGCCTTCGCCCAGGTGCGGTTCGCGGGAACGGACCTCGTCGGCGCCGATGATCCGGGCCTCGTGGTAGTCGTTGGCCTCCGCCTTCTTCAACAGGGCCGGCAGGGCGGCCAGTTGCTCTTCGTCCCAGGCGACAAGGAGTGCCCCGACCGGTTCGACGGGGATACCCGACTCCATGGCGTACGCGGCGAGCAGGCGGCGGCCCTCTCGTACGAGACGGGCCTCCAGGGAACCCGGCACGGCGTCGAAACCGGTGTGCAGGATGGCGGTGTTGGCCTTGGACGTGCCGTCGCCTACATCGCCGGACGCTTCGACCAGGGCGACGCGCAGGGGATGGTGTCCGGCCAGTTCGCGGGCGATGGCGCAGCCGACCACACCGGCCCCGACGACGGTCACGTCATAGGGCTCGGAGGGCAGCGGGCCCTTGGTGGTGACGGTCATGACGGTACGGTCGCGCGGTCGAGGAGGGCGTCGACCGCCGAGCGGAAGCCGCCGAGGCGCTCGGCGGCCCGATTGGCGTCGATCTTCGGCTCGTACACGGCGGCGGGCCGCCACCGGGGGACCGCCTCCCGCACCGTGAGCTTCTCGTCGAGGCCCATGCGGGCGACGGCGCCCACGCCGAGGGCGGTGACGTCGGGCAGCGCCGATACCTCAACGGGGATCTGGAGCAGATCCGCCTGGGTCTGCATCAGGAGGGCCGAGCGGGTCAGGCCTCCGTCGACGCGCAGGCTCGTCAGGGGCTCGCCCAGGTCGGCGGCCACGGCGTCGGCGAGCGAGGCGACCTGGGCCGCGATGCCCTCGCACAGGGCGCGGACGAGGTGGCCGGGGGATGTGTCGAGCCCCAGGCCGGTGATCGAGCCGCGCAGGTCACCGCGCCACCAGGGCGCCGCGAGCCCGGCGAGCGCGGGGACGAAGGTGACGCCGCCCGCGTCGGGTACGGACGACCCCACCAGGTCGAGGTCCGCCGCCCCTTCGATGACGCCGAGGTCCGTGAGCCAGCGGACGGCGGAGGCGGCGGTGTAGACCTGCCCGTCGAGGCAGTAGCTGCTCTCCCCCGCCAGGCGCCAGGCGACACAGCTGACCAGGCCGGAGTCGCCCCGGCGCGGGCGGGAGCCGGTCTGGGCGAGCAGGAACGCGCCGGTGCCGTAGGTGCACTTGGCGGTGCCGGGCTCGGTCACGTCCTGGGCGAGCAGCGCGGCCTGCTGGTCGACGAGGAGGCCGGTCAGCGGGAGTCCGGGGCCGAAGGCTTTCGTCGTGCCGACCGGGCCCGCCGCGTCCACGACACGCGGCAGCCGCTCGTCGGCGAGGCCGAAGATGTCGAGCGCGCGCCGTGACCATGTGACGTCGTCCAGGTCGAGGAGCTGGGTGCGCCCGGCGGTCGCGGCGTCGGTGACGAACTCGCCGGTGAGCCGGTGGACCAGCCAGGCGTCGCTGGTGGTGACGACGCCTTCCCGGGTGAGGTGGCGGCGGATCCACGCCATCTTGGGCGCGGCGAAGTAGGGGTCGAGGGGCAGCCCCGTCAGGTGCCTGAGCTCTTCCGAGTACGGCGCGAGTTCCGTGCACAGCGGCTCCGCGCGCCGGTCCTGCCACACGATCGCCTCGGTGAGCGGGCGGCCGGACACGGGGTCCCAGGCGAGCACCGTCTCTCCCTGGTTGGCGAGACCGACCGCGGCGACCGGCTCCCCCGCGTCGGCGAGGGCGCGGCGTCCGGCGTCGACGACCGAGGCGAACAGGGCCTCCGGGTCGACCTCCACCAGGCCTCCGGGGAGGTGGCGCGGGCGTACGGGCGCGACGCCGGAACCGATCACTCCGCGTTCCGGGCAGAGGACGAGAGCCTTCGTGCCGGAGGTGCCCTGGTCGATGGCGAGGACTGCCTCGCCGCGCGGTCCTATGCCATTCGTGATCACCGCGGAAGCCTGCTACAGCGGCCGGGAATGCGTCAAGAGCCCCCATCTCGGGCCGATACCGTCTTGACTATTTCTCAAATTGCCAACCGGCGCGCCGAGTTGAGCTCAAGTCAATCTCAAAAGATCCAAGAACTGGCCAGAAAACGGTAGTTCCAGATCTACACTGACCGCCGAACAACATCATCTCGTCAAAGGCCAGTTCACACACTCTGCCCTCCGCCCTCTCCTCCCCCACAGAGGATTCATGCCCAATCCGTCAGGCCGCCCCGTATACCACCCGGCGGGCCACGACGATCAGTTGCGCGCCGTGCTCCAGGACCTGAAGACGGGTCGCTGGGTGTCGACGCGCAACCTGCTCGACTCCACGCCCGACTGGGGTCTATGGACGCAACGCACGCAGATCCTGGCGGCCGCCGTCGCCGGTTCGGACGTGGTCAGGGCCTGGCAGGCCGAGGAGCCGCACAGCGCCGCGGCATCCGTTCTGCACACCAGGGTCCTGGTCGAGCGGACCCTGCGCGCCCATCGCGCCGGGCACCGCCACACCAACGAGTTGTGGCGCGAGGCGGCAGCCGCGTGCGGAGCCGCCATCGACGCCTCTCCCGAGGACCCCGTGCCCTGGGTCTGCCTGCTCGCCCTCGCCCAGCTCGACAAGGGACAGCGGTGGGACGAGCACCGGGTGCCCGCCCCCGAGCCGATGCTGTTCCCCGGCCCCTGGCACCTCCTGGCCGAGGCCGACAAGCGCGACCCGGGCAACCGCGAGGCCTACCACCGGATGCTGCAGTTCGCCTACACGCGCCGCCCCGGCGGCCCGCTCACCGAAGCGGTCAACTTCGCCCACTGGGCGTCCGGTTCGGCGCACGCGGGCTCGGCACTGCACGTACTGCCGCTGTATGTGCGTGTCGAGCGGTACCGCAAGGACGGCGGCAGCGAGCACGCCCTGGACCTGCACTGGATAGGGGAGGACGCGACCCGCTCCGCGCTGCGCGCGCTGCACCTGTGGTTCGAGCACGCGCTGCCCGCGGCGACCTCGCTCCTCGACCTCAACTACCTGGCCCACGCATTGTGGGGCGCCCACCAGTTCCAGGACGCCGGGCGGGTGTTCGAGGTGCTCGACCCCTTCTACACCGTGGCTCCGTGGACGTACCGCACCCGCTCGCCCGGTGACGCGGACGCGGCGGCCGAGTCATTCATGCAGGCACGGACGCGCTGTCTGACGGCCGTACGAGATTCGGGCTGAGCCCGTTGGCCACGGCCTCCCCGACCGGCACCACCCGCTGAATCGGCACCACCCGCTCGACCGCACGACCGCTCCCCGTACGACCGCTCCCGACGGAGGTACATCCGTGTCCCGCACCACCTGGTCGAGCCCCGCATCGGCCAAAGCTCCGCTGCCCGACGAGGAACAGAGGCTCAGGGAACTCGGCTACCAGCCGGTCCTCGCCCGCCGGATGGGCGGCTTCGGCAACTTCGCCATCAGCTTCTCCGTCATCTCCATCCTCTCCGGCTGCATGACCCTCTACGGCTTCGGGCTCGGCACCGGCGGCCCGGCCGTGATGCTCTGGGGCTGGGCGGGCGTCGGCCTCTTCGTGCTCTTCGTGGGCATGGCACTCGCCGAGGTCACCAGCGCCTACCCGACGTCGGGAGCGCTCTACTACATGGCCGACCGGCTCGGCGGGCGCCGCTGGGGCTGGTACACGGGCTGGCTGAACCTGCTCGGCCTGCTCGGTGCGATAGCGGGCATCGACTACGGCGCCGCGCTCTTTACCGGGGCGTTCCTGAATCTCAAGTTCGGGTTCACGCCCACGCCCGAGAAGACCTTTGTGATCTTCCTGTGCATCCTGCTCCTGCACGCGGTCCTCAACCTGTTCAACGTGCGCCTGGTGAGTCTGCTCAACTCCATCAGCGTGTGGTGGCACGTGGCCGGTGTCGCCGTGATCGTGGGCGTCCTGGCGATCGTGCCGGACCACCACCAGTCGCCGGGGTTCGTCTTCGGTGAGTTCGTCAACGACACCGGGTGGGACAACCCGCTCTACGTCACGGCGATCGGTCTGCTCCTCGCGCAGTACACCTTCTGCGGGTACGACGCCTCCGCGCACCTGTCGGAGGAGACCTCCAACGCCTCGGTGACCGCGGCGCGCGGCATCGTGCGTGCCATCTGGGCGTCGTGGATCGCCGGTTTCATCCTGCTCGCCGGTCTGACGTTCGCGATCCAGGACTACGCGGGCACCCAGGCCACCGAGACCGGTGTGCCGCCGGCCCAGATCATGATCGACGCGATCGGCGAGTCCGGCGCCACGGCCCTGCTGCTCATCGTGATCGTGGCGCAGCTGTTCTGCGGCAACGCCGAGACCGCCGCGGCCAGCCGCATGGTGTTCGCCTTCAGCCGCGACAACGCGCTGCCCGGCTCGAAGGTGTGGCGCAAGGTCAGCTCGCGCACCCAGGTGCCGGTGCCGGCGGTCTGGCTGTCGGTCGGTCTCGCCGCGGTGATCGCCCTGCCGTCCCTGTACTCGACGACCGCGTACACGGCCGTGACCGCCATCAACGTCATCGGGATCACGCCCGCGTACGCCATCCCGATCTTCCTGCGGCTCCGGGCGGGTGACCGCTTCGAGAAGGGTCCGTGGAACCTGGGCCGCTGGAGCAAGCCCGTCGGCTGGATCGCGGTGATCTGGGTGGCGTTCGTGACGGTCCTGTTCTGCCTGCCCCAGGTCTCGCCGGTGACGGTCGACTCGATGAACTACGCGTCGATCGCGCTCGCCGTGGTCCTTACCCTCGCCACGGTGTGGTGGTTCGTGGCCCGGCGCTCCTACAGCACGCCGTCGGCGTACGGGTCGGAGCGGGAGCAGGCGGAGATCGCGGAGGACATCATCTAGCAGGCCGGCAAGGCCCATTCGTACGACCGGACCCCGTAACCTCGTTACGGGGTGCGGTCGTTGAGGATCCGCTGGAAGAGCCGGTGGTCGCGCCAGGCGCCGTTGATGTGCAGGAACTCCGGCGCGACACCGAACTCCTCGAAGCCGCACTTGGCCAGGACCCGCTGCGAGGGCACGTTGTCCAGGAGGGTGCCCGCCTCGATGCGGTGCAGGCCGAGCTCGGCGTCGGCCGCCGCGCAGGCGTACGTCACCGCGGCGGTGCCCAGGCCCCGACCGGCGTGGTCCACGTCGATCCAGTAACCGAGGTTTCCGCTGCGCAAGGGGCCGAGCACGATGGCGCTCAGGGTGACCGAGCCGACGATGTCCCCTTCGCGGTCGAGCACCCACAGCGCCGTCCGCCCGGCCCGGCAGTCCTCCAGCTGGGCCCGGAGCCGGGCGGCCTGCGCCTGCGTGGTGAAGTAGTCCTCGGGTCTGGTGGGCTCCCATGGCTCCAGGTGGGCGCGGCTGCGCAGCCGGGCGCGGGCGAGACCGCCCGCGTCCTCAAGGGTTGCGGGGCGCATGACGACGTCCGGGGTGATGCGGGCGGATTCGGTGATCATGCGCCTAGCGTAAGGACTTCGGCCGGCGCGCGTGCGGGTCCGCGCACCATTGTGCGGCGGTGGTCTGGCTTTGCGCCCGGCGGTGGTCTGGCTTTGCGTCAGGCGGTCGGCTGGCTTTGCGTCCGGCGGCTTTTTTGCCTTGCACCGGGCGGTTGGCTCGCCTTGCGCCCGGCGGTTGGCTTGCCCTGCGCCCGGCGGTCGTCCTGCCCCGCACCCGGCGATCAGCTCACCTTCCACCCGGCGATCGTCCTGCCCTGCACCCCGCGGTCGGCTCACCTTCCGCGCGGCGATCCTCCTGCCCTCCACCCGGCGATCAGCTCACCTTCCACCCGGCGATCGTCCTGGCCTCCACCCGGCGATCAGCTCACCTTCCACCCGGCGATCGGTTCACCTTCCGCCCGCGACGCGTAGGATCGTGCCCGTCGCGTAAGAAGCCTCCTCCGAGAGCAGCCAGGAGACGGCCGCCGCGATCTCCTGCGGCTGGCCCGAGCGTCCCAGGGGAATGCCCGCGGCCTGCTTCGCCGGGCGCTGGGGGTCGGCGTGGAACTCGGTCCAGATCACGCCGGGGGCTACGGCGTTGACGCGGATGCCGTCCGCCGCGACCTCCTTCGACAGGCCGATCGTCATCGTGTCGACGGCTCCCTTGGCTGCGGCGTAGTGGACGTACTCGCCGGGGGCGCCGAGGGTCGCCGCCGCGGAGGAGATGTTCACGATGCCGCCGCCGGTGCCAGTTCGTGTCATGTCACGGACCGCGCGGCGGGCGCAGAGGAGGTAGCCCAGTACGTTCACGTCAAGGGCGCGGCGCATGGCTGTGGGGTCGGCTTCCGCGAGGGGGCCCACCGGGGCGCCGATCCCGGCGTTGTTCACCAGGCCCGTGACCGGGCCGAGTTCCGCGGCGGCGGTCTCGAAGAGGCGGTCGACGTCCGCCTCGTCGGCGGTGTCCATGCGGACGGTGACGCACTCCGCGCCTGTCGCGCGGACTTCCGCGGCCGCCTTTTCCGCGGCGTCCGCGTCGGAGTGGTAGCCGAGGGCGATGTGGTGGCCGTCCGCGGCGAGGCGGGTGGAGATGGCCGCGCCGATGCCGCGGCTGCCGCCGGTTACGACTGTGACGGGGTGGTTCACGTGTTGCTCCTCCGGAGGGGTGGGACGGGGTGGACGGGGTTGCCGTTTGATCGATCATTCCCCAACCCCGTCCCTTCCCGGAAACCCGCCGGCGCGCGGGCCGTGGCTCTGTGGCGCAGGACGGGCTGAACGCGCTCAGCTCCTCCCCCGCACGAACTCCGCCAGCGTCCCCGGCCCCCTCCCCCCGAACCGCTCGATCGCCTCCGTCACCTGATACAGCTCGTGATGCGCACCGATCAGGCGGAACAGTTCCCACAGTTTGTCCAGGTGGGCCACCACGTGCGCGTCCCCGTACAGGGACATCGCCCGCTCCCGCCAGTCCTGCGGCGAGACGTCCACGTACTTCAGGCCGCCGCCGAACGTCTCCACGATCCCGGCGACGGAAAGCACCTGCCCCGTCAGGAGCACCACGGGATCGGGGCACGGCGGCACGGGATCCGCGAGGAGACCGGCCCCCACGCGGGCCACGTCCTCCCCCCGCGATCAGCGGAAGCACCGTGTCCAGGGACCCCAGCGGCATCGCGAGCTCGCGGCCGGCGCCCGCCCGTACCAGGAAGTCCAGGTTCTCGAAGAAGACCCCGGCCCGCAGATGCACCGCCCCGATCCCCGCCCAGTCGAAGACCTCCTCGGAGACCCAGTGCTGCCGCATCCGGGGTGTCCCCGCATCCGGCGCCGCCGCCAGCTGCGACACCTCGACGACACGCTCGAGCCCCTCCCGCCGGGCCGCCGCCGCGAACGCGCCGGTCGCCTCCAGCAGGCCGTCGGTCACCGGGTAGGTGAAGAAGGCACGCCGCACGCCCCGCACCGCCGCGCTCACGTCCGTGATCTCACGGAGGTCGCCGACGACCACTTCCGCGCCCATCCCCCGCAGTTCGGCGGCCCGGTCGTCGTCGGTGCGCACGAAGGCGCGTACGGCCTGACCGCGCTCAAGAAGCAGCCGCACCACGTGGCGGCCGGTGGAACCCTGCTGTCCGCCCGCTGCTCCGGTGACGAGGACCGGTTCGTCCGTAGGCATCCTCACTCCTCCCCGCCCCGCAGCGTGAGCGTGAACGCGCCCCGCCGCTCCAGTGCCCGCAGGAACGGCTCCGCCGCGAACGCCTCACCGGGTGCGAGGACCCCGGCCTTCGCCGGGCCCCTCCCCTCGGCGATCCGCACCGCCGCCTCCACCGAGGCGAGCGCCGCGGCCCGCCACAGGTCGTGGCCGCTCAACTGTCCTGCCACGCTGCCCCCTTCCCACATCGCCTGCACGGCGATGGTGAAGTCGGTCGCCGCCCGCTCCTGCGCGCCGATGTTCTCGCTCTCGAAGGCGTCCTTGGCCTCGAAGGTGCTGGTGCTCAGCATCAGGTCGATGTTGCGTACGGGGACGTGGCGGGGCACCGTCACGACCTCGCTGGACGGGAACGGCGCGATCATCGTGCGCGGTCCGAGCGGCGGCGGGAAGGGGAAGACGGCGTTGCGGGGTTCGATGTAGCCCGCGTGCAGGGCGCCGTCGCTGAAGGTGAGACGTTCGGTGGCCGCGAAGAGGAGGGTCGCCGTGTTCTTGGCGCCGGTGGTCAGCCGCCAGCCGTTCACGGCGTACGCGACGACGATCCGGTCGATGTCCGCGATGCCGTCAGAGACCGCCCCCGCCAGAAGGTCGCCCAGGCCGCCGTAGAAGCTGAGACTCGGGATCATGACGGTGCCGGTGCGCTGGGCCGTGGCCTGCGCGGTGTCGAAGACCCCTTTTACGTGGTGGGGTTCGAGGGCGTGGTCGATGTAGTGGCAGCCCGCTTCCGCGGCGGCGGTGGCGAGGGGTGCGCCGGTGACGGCGAAGGGGCCCGCGCACTGGATGAGGACGTCGGCCTCGGTCATCACCTCGCGCAGCGCCTCGGCGTCGTCCACGGGGGCCGTGCGGGTGCGTACCCGCTCCCCCGCACCGGGTTCACCGGGTTCACCGAGGTCGCCGAGATCACCGAGATCGTCAGCCATCGCTTCCAGCGCCTCGGCATCGCGGCCGACCAGCAGTAACTGCGCTTCTCTGGCGAGGAGTTCGCGGGCAACGAGTTGCCCGGTGTGGCCGTAGGCTCCGTAGATTGCGAAGAGCGGCTTTGTCATGCTCAACTCGCTTTCATACCGAAGGTATGCAACTGGTGCGGAACCTACGTACCCTGAGTATGTTCGTCAAGAGGAGCCGACCGTGATCCCGCAAGGCCCGTCAGCGCGACCAACTGCCCGCCGTACGCAGGCGGAACGCTCCGACGCGACCACCGCGCAGCTGATCGCCGCCGCACAGCGGCTCTTCGGCCGGGACGGGTACGCGACGACCTCGATCGTCGCCGTGGCGGCCGCAGCCGGAGTCACCAAGGGCGCGGCCTATCACCACTTCGAGGGCAAGGCGGCCCTCTTCCACGCGGTCTTCGTCCGCGAGCAGGAGGAGATCGCCGCGGAGTTGGAGCGCGCCGCGGCCGAGAAGGCCGACGCCTGGTCCGCGCTGCGGCGCGGCTGCCACCGTTTCCTGGAGCACTGCCTCGACCCCGGATTCCGCCGGATCGTGCTCCTTGACGCGCCCGCGGTCCTCGGCTGGGAGACCGTCCGCGAGATCGAGTACGCCCATACGCTGCGGGTCCTCACGGGCGGCATGCGCGCCGCGGCGGCCGCGGGCCACATCGGCGAGGGGGACCTGAACGTGCGCTGCCAGCTGATGTTCGGCGCACTGTGCGAGGCGGGCATGCTGCTCGCCCGCTCACCCCACCCCGCGTCCGCGCTCGCTTCGGTGACGGCTGAGGCCGACCGCCTTCTCTCGGCGCTCGCCGCGTCGGAGGGGCCCTGAGGCCGCCGCCGTCTGACATCCTGTCGCGGTGCGAGTACTGATCGTTACGGCAGGCAGCTGGGGCGATGTCGCTCCGTACACCGGACTCGGCGTGCGGCTGCGCTCCGCGGGTCACGAGGTGGCCCTGGCCACCCATGAGCGCTTCGAGCAGGAGGTGACCGCCCACGGTCTCGGGTTCCGCGCCCTGCCCGTCGATCCGCGCCAGGAGCTGGCCTCGCAGGGCGGCCAGGGTCTGGCCAGGGCGACGAGTCCGCCCGTGGAGATGGCGCGAGTGGCGCGTATGGCGCGGGCGTTCATGCCCCGTCTTACCCGGGGCGTCGCGGACGCCGTGCGGCAAGGCACCGATGTCGTGCTGAGTTCCACGGTCACGGACCCGGTGTGCGCGGTGCTCGGCGAGGCACTGCGGCTGCCGAGCATCGGCGTCTACCTCCAGCCGGTGCGGCCCACGCGCGCCTTTCCGCCGATGGTGACGGGCGCCCGCTCGTTCGGGTCGCACGGCAACCGCCTTGCCGGCTATGCCCTGTGGGCCGGCAGCGACCGCATCTTCGCCCCCTCCGTCACCGGGCTGCGCCGCGAACTGGGGCTGCCGCGGCGGAGGTTCGGCGGCATGCTGGGCCTGCCGCCCGGACGGAGCGTCCTGCACGGATTCAGCCCGCGCGTCGTCCCGCGCCCTGCGGACTGGCCCGAAGGGCACGAGGTCTGCGGCTACTGGTGGCCGCGGACCCCGCCGGGCTGGAAGCCCGAGCCGCGGCTACTCGACTTCCTCGACGCGGGCCCGCCCCCGGTCTTCGCCGGCTTCGGTAGCTGCGTCACCGCCGACGCACAGCGGCTGAGCACCCTGCTAGCCGACGCCATGCGCCGCGCGAAGGTGCGCGGAATCATCCAGGCCGGCTGGAGCGGCCTGCACGCCGAGAACGACGACCTGATCACCGTGCAGGAAGTGCCGCACGCCTGGCTGTTCCCCAGGACCGCCGCGGTCATCCACCACGCCGGCGCGGGCACCACCGCGGCCGGGCTGCGCGCCGGGGTCCCCTCCGTTCCGGTCCCGGTCCAACTGGACCAGCACTTCTGGGCCGCCCGACTGCATGGCCTGGGCGTCGCGCCGCGTCCGCTGCGCTACCAGCGCCTCACCGCCGAGCGCCTTTCTTCGGCGCTCACCGATGCCGTCCACAGCCCCGCCCTGCGCGCCCGCGCCCGTGACATCTCCGCGACCCTGGCCAGGGAGGACGGCATGCGCCAGGTCCTCGCGGTGATCGAAAAACTCGGGTGATCCGGGTATCGCCCCCGTGTGAATCCGCAACGACAAATCCGGTCCGCTGATTACGTACTGAATGCCGGGGCACTCGGAGTTGCGTCACGTAAGGCTGAAAAGCGATCTCCAAGGAGTGTGATCATGTCGGCTTTCGGTAGTTCGTCAGCGGCTTCTTCCGCCTCCAGGACGAATGGCTTCGCAGTAGCCGGTCTCGTATGCGGCATCGTCGGGGTGTTCTTCCTCAACATCATCCTTGGACCGCTCGCGATCATCTTCGGTGCTGTCGCCCTGCGTCAGAAGGCGGTCAAGGGCAACGGGGGCATGGCCAAGGCGGCCGTCATCCTGGGCATCGTCGACGTCATCCTGTTCATCGTGCTGATGGCCATCGCCGCTTCTTCCGGCGGATTCACCTGGTACGTCGGCGGTTGACGCGAAGAGCGGTCGGCACGAAGAGAAGTAAGGGCGGGTCGGGAGGTTTCACCGGTGGGGAAATCGCGGCACGCGCATTACCCACCCGCGTGTGGGGGGCGGCCACCGCAGCTTGTTGATTGGAATTTCCCCCGACCGAATTAAGCGTTACTGGGTGGAAAAACACAAATCGCGCGC
>NZ_JBSGSG010000023.1:0-59305 GCF_053606765.1 Streptomyces sp. NPDC055189 | reverse complement strand
ACTCCACCGCCATCATGTGATTTCGGGGGGGGTGGGTTGTTTACCGGGGGGGTTATTGCGCCACCCCCCATGCCCCCACCGGCTTGTGAGCGGCGGCCAGCGCAGCTTGTTCATTGGACTTTCCGCCGACGGAATTCAGCGTTCCTGGTTCGAAAAGCACATTGCGCGCGCGGGTACCGACCGATTGGGTTGCCGAGGTCAGGACAGCGGGGTTGCTCCCCGGCATCGAGAGACGGAAGGGGACGCGACCAGCGCATGCCATCCATGCTCGACGGCTGCACGCCCTGGCCCCCGGAGTTCGCCGACCGCTACTGGTCGGCCGGGCACTGGCGCGGCAACACCCTGGAGAACCTGCTGCGCGGCTGGGCCCTGCAGTACGGACCGCGGACCGCACTCGTGCACGGCGGCACCCGCATCACGTACGCGAACCTGAACCGGCGCGTGGACCGCACGGCCGCCGGATTCCGGCTGCGCGGCGTCCGGCCCCGGCAGCGGGTCGTCGTCCAGCTCCCGAACGTCCCCGAGTTCGTCGTCACCGTCTTCGCGCTGATGCGCGTCGGGGCCGTCCCCGTGATCTGCCCCGTCTCGCACCGCGCGCCCGAGGTGTCGCACGTCGCACGGGTCAGCCAGGCCGCCGGCTACGTCGGCCCTTCGACGTACGAGGGCTTCGACCACACGGCGATGGCCGCGGACATCGCGGCCCAAGGGGCTTTTCTGCGGCGGGTGTTCACCTTCGAGGCGCCGGGCACCACATCCCCGTACGGCGGCATGACGACCGACTCCTCGGGCTGTCACTACTTCCCGCTGAGCTCCGTCGACGCCCCGCCCGGTCCGGCACTCGACCAGAGCGCCGACCAGGTGGCGTTCTTCCTGCTCTCCGAAGAGACCTCCGAAGACAGCACCGCAGGCAGCACCGCAGAGACCACCGAAGAGACCACCGCGACGCCCGCGCTCATCGCGCGCACCCACAACGACTACGCCTACCAGACACGCGCCGCCGCCGAGTTGGTGTCGCTCACCGAGAACGACGTGTATCTCGCCGCGCGGCCCGCCGAGTTCAACCTCGCCTTCGGCTGCCCCGGCACCGTCGGCACGCTCTCCGTCGGCGGCACCGTCGTCCTGGTCGACGACCCGCCACCGGCCGACTGCCTCGCGGCCGTCGAACGGGAGCGGGTGACCGTCGTGTCGCTCGAGCCCGCCGTCGCCCGGCAATGGCTCGACGCACTCCCCACGGCCCCGGCCGGCTTGGGCAGCCTGCGTCTCGTGCAGCTCGTCGGCGAGCCCGCGCAAGGTGCGACCGCCGAGCTGGTGAGCCCCGCTCCGGGCTGTCGCCTGCAGCAGGTCTTCGCCATGGCCGAGGGCCTTCTCGTCCTCACCCGGCCCGCCGATCCGGACGAGACCGTGCTGACCACACAGGGCCGCCCGCTCTCGCCCGACGACGAGATCCGCATCGTCGACGCCGACGGCAAGGACGTGCCCGACGGGGAGCCCGGCGAACTCCTCGCCCGCGGGCCGTACACCCCGCGGGGCTACTACCGGGCGCCAGACCGCAACGCACGCTCCTTCACCGCCGACGGCTACTTCCGCACCGGCCGCCTCGCGCGGCGCACCCCGGACGGCACCCTGACGGTGACCGGCCGTGTCGACGCCGCGGAGGCGACGGCCTAGGCATTGCCGGTGACCGCGGTCTCCGACACCTGGTCCTCGGGGGCAGCGGCCTCGGGGGCCAGACTATCCATGAAGGAGGAGACGGAGAACACCGCGCGGCCCGGGCCCGCGGGACCGTATCCGGGCGGCGACGACAGGCCGTTGTCCTCCATCGTCGCGCGGTACGCCTCCAGGAGACGGACGTGGTATTCGAGCGGCGCGCCCAGCGGGTTCGCCTTGCCCAGCGGCGTCGTGGGCTCCGGGCACCAGGTGGTGAAGCGGGGCGTGATGCCGCGCGACATGAAGTACTGCAGGCCCTCGACGGTGGAGTCGATGGCCTCGCCGACCGTCTTGAAGCCGAACGGCTCGGCCATCTCCACGCCCGCCACGAAGTTCGGGATGACGTTGCGCGGGCCGAAGACCTCGGCGGAGTCCAGGATGCGGCGGTGCCACTCGTCGCGGCCCACGTAGCGCTCCTTGCCGGGGCAGTAGCGCTCGAAGAGGTAGGGGTCCCACACCTCGTAGTTGGGGTGGTAGATCCGCACGCCGTAGTCGTGGAAGCGCTGCACGTCCGCCTTGGGCAGCGCCTGCGCGACGACCTTGCCGATCCAGCGGCCGGGGAAGCGCTCCTCGATGGCCTTCGCGTACTGCCCGTAGAAGTCGGCCTCGTCCTTGCCCTGGAGCTTCGAGGTGATGGCGCCACCGGTGAGCGTGTACGCGGTGGAGGACTTCGCGGTGTCGTACTTGTCGATGATGGCGAGGGCTTCGAGGACCTCGTCCATCGGCTTCACGCCCGTGTAGGGGCGGCCGGCCGCCTTCTGCTGGCGCCAGTTGTGGTTGATGTCGCAGTACCCGCACTCCTCCTTGGCGCCGAAGTACTGGCAGACCCGGAAGACCGTCAGGTAGATCAGGTAGCCCCACTGGATGGTGGGCGCCACCTCCATGACGGACTTGCCGTTCTCCAGGGTGTGCCGGTAGTAGTCCGGCATCGGCGGCAGGCCCACGTCGGAGATCCTGGCGCCGTCCAGGTAGAGGCCGAGGACGCCGTCGTCGTCAGCCGCCACCCGGTAGGGCGACGAGGGGTTCACGCGGACCGAGACGACCGTGCGGCGCAGGTCGTAGGGGCCGCCGGTGAGGACGATCTCCTCGGGCGGGCGGCGCAGGGCGGCGGCGCCGAGTTCGGGCAGGGTGCTGTGGTCGAAGGAGAAGATGAAGTACGACTTCGGCTTGACCTCGCCCCCCTCGTTGTCGCTGAGGGCGGACTCGTCGAAGGCCATCCCGCCCCTGAGCAGGTCCTCCTTGATCACCGCCTCTCGCGGCACCTGCGGGAACCGCTCCATGAGTCCTTCGACGAGCTGGGTACGGCTCTCGCTGCGGCTTGCCATCTGCCGGGCACCTCGGATCCTGTCGGTGAATTGTGCTTTCCCGTGGGTCCCACGCTAATACCCGCCGATTTCGGCGCGGATCCGCCTCCGGTCTGAGCGGCCTCCGCCTTGCCCTGCCGCCTTGCCCTGCCGCCTTGCCCTGCCGCCTTGCCCGACGCTCCGTCCGCGGCCTGCCGCCGCTCTGCCCTCCGCTCTGCCCGGCCGGGAACCCGGTGGTGCCGTTCTCGCGTTGTCCTTGCATGAATGAGCTGGTTGCCGGGGGGAACGTTCCGCTGCCGGACGGTGCCGTCACCCTCCGGGTGCCGGGCCCCTTCGACCTGTCCGTGATCGTCACGGGTGACAGCGGAAAGGTCGCGGGCGACGGCGACTTCGTCTTCTACAACCAGCCCGCCGCGCCCGGTGCCCGGCTCCAGGGCGACACGGTCACCGTCGACGGGCGGCACCTGCGGGCCGGTGCCAGCCGCGTCACCGTGGCCGTCAGCCCCACCGATCCCGGCACTCCCCTGGGCCGCCTTCCCGGCATCGCACTCCAGGTGCACGGACCCGGCGGTCAGGCAGTGGCCCGATTCACACCGCCGCGCCCCGACCGCGAGACGGTGCTGCTGCTCGCGGAGATCTACCGCCGGGGGACGGGGTGGAAGCTGCGGGCGCTCGGCCAGGGGTACGCGGACGGGCTCGCGGGGGTGGCCAGGGACTTCGGGGTGGATGTGGCGGAGGACCAGACGGAGGACGCGGCGCCGCAGCCGCCGGTGGCTTCCGGTGCGGGGCAGAGCGGCCGTTCCGGGACAGGGCCGGGCGGCGCTTCCGGTACACGCCCGGGCAGCCCTCCCGGCCCAAGGCCGGGCAGCTCTTCCGCTCCACGGCCCGGCAGCCCTCCCGGTCCACGGATGCCCGTCGCCTCCGCGCCCCCGGCGCCTTTCCGCCCCGCACCCGCCGGGCCGACCGCCTCCTCCGGCCCGCCCGCCCCCGACGGATTCCTCCCCCTGGTCAACGCCGCGCGGGCATCGGTGGGGGCGCCTCCGGTCACCCTCGACGCCCGGCTGAGCGCCGCCGCGAGCGCGCACGCCGCCGGGATGGCGGCGCGGTCCACTCTCAGCTCGGAGCACGCGGACGGCACGTCCCTCTACCAGCGGGTCGTCGCGGGCGGGTACGCGTATCTGGCCATCGGCGAGCATCTGGTCTCGGGGCCGCGCACGCCCGCCGACTTCGTGGAGTACTGCCTCTCCGGCGAAGAGTCACGGCGTACGGTGCACGGCCGCGCGTACACGCACGTCGGAGTGGCCCACACCGCCGACACGCGCTCCGGCGACATCTACTGGACGGCGCTGTGGGCGTCCCCGTTCACCTCGCAGGGGCTCACGGAGTGGGCGAACGCCGTGCTGCGCCTCACCAACGCCGAACGGACCGCGGCCGGTCTGCGCCCCCTCTCCCCCGACCCGCTCCTGACGGTGGCGGCGCAGAACCACAGCGCGGACATGATCGCCCGGGCCTTCTACGCCCACACGGCGCCCGACGGCGGCGAACCCTGGCACCGCGCGTCCGCGGCGGGCAGCACGCACCGCTCGATCGGCGAGAACATCGCCTGCGGGCAGCGCACGCCCGCCGAGGTGGTGGACGGCTGGATGAACAGCCCCGGCCACCGCGCCAACATCCTCAAGCCCTCCTTCACCCACCTCGGCGTGGGCTTCGCGGGCGGCGGCTCGGCGGGAACGTACTGGACGCAACTGTTCGGCGGGTGAGAGCGGCGGGCGCCGGTCCTGGTGGGTGCCTGTCCTGCGGGCGCCGGCCCTGGGGCACCTGCCCTGCGGGTGCCTGTCCAGGGGGCTCCTGTCCAGCGGGGGCTTGTCCTGGGGAGTGCTTGTCCTGGGGGTGCCGGTCCAGGCGGGTGCCCGTCCAGGCGGGTGCCCGTCCAGGCGGGTGCCGGCCCAGGCGGGTGCCCGTCCCGGCGGGTGCCCGTCCCGGCGGGTGCCAGCCCCAACAGATGCCCGCCCTGGCGAAGACCGGTCCGCGCGAAAGCCTCCCGGCGAAGGCCACCCCCAGCGGAAACCTCTCCGCGCGAAGACCACTCCCCGCGCCAGCCAAAGGCTGAACCCCGCCGAAGGCTGGACCCCGCCGGAGGCCGAGATCGCCCGGCGCAGGCTGAGGCTCGGCGGAGCCGGTGGCAACGAGCGCCGGGGCCCGCCGGAAACCGACACCATCCCCCGTACGCCCCGGACGCCCCGGGCCGCCGCCTCCTTACCCCACCGCCACCGGAACCCCGCTCCGGGCCGACTCGTAACCCGCCGTCACGATCTTCAGCGTCCGCAGCCCGCCCTCGCCGTCGGCCACGTCCATACCGCCCTCGCCCGGCCCGTACAGGAACGCCCGCACCATCAGTTCGTCCAGATCGGCGCCGAAGGGCAGTTCAAGACCCTGTCCTCGGCGTTCGCTGAAGCCGTGGACCGCCTGGTCGAAAGCGTCCATCTCCAGGGTCGCCCGCTCGCCGACCACGGTGAGTTCGAGCCCGCCCCAGGAGTGGTGGGAGCGGGGGTGCGACCAGCTGCAGTCGATCGTGGCCACCGAGCCGTTGTCGTAGGTCACGGTGACCAGACCGCTGGTCTCGGCCTCGACCTCGCCCTCGTACATGCGGTTGTTCGTCTGGGCGTACACGTCGACGGGGCGGGCCTCGCCGAAGAGGTCGTCCAGGAGGTCGGCGATGTGGACCGTGTGGTCCATCAGGGCGCCGCCACCCGCGAGTTCAGGGTCGGCGAACCAGCGCCGGACAGTCGGCATGGACCCGTTGTTCGCGCCGGACACCGTCAGGACCCGGCCCGCGTCGCCCGAAGCGACGGCCGCCTTCACGGCCGCGTACGCGGGGCTGAAGCGCACGGGGAAGGCGACCGCGAGCCGCACGCCGGCCGCCCGGCAGGCCGCGAGCATCGCCTCCCCGTCCGCGACCGTGGTGGCCAGGGGCTTCTCGCACAGGACGTCCACTCCGTGGGAGGCGGCGAGCTCCACCAGGGGGCGATGACCGGCGTTCTCGGAGCAGATGATCACCGCGTCCGGGCCCCAGGCGAAGACCTCCTCGTACGTCTGCGCGTACGCGACGCCCATCTCCTCGGCGAACGCGCGTCCCCGCACCTCGCCGGGCGCGGCCGACCCGGTGTCCGGGTCGCTGCCGATGACCTCGACATCCGGCATACCGGCCAGGAGCCGCAGGTATCCGGCCGCGTGGACATGGGCGAACGACAGCACGGCGACCTTCATCGCGTGACCTCCTTGGTGTCCGACTCGCTACCCGTGCGGAGCTCGACGGCCCGGCCCGTACGGCTCGATTCCACCGCCGCCTCGGCGATCCGCACCGCTTCGATCCCGTCCCCTGCGCTCACCCGCGGTTCACCGCCGCCCGCCTCCCACGAGGCCGCGAACTCCCGCAGCTCGGAGAGGTAGGGGCTCTCCGTCATCGGGGTGGAAGGGATGCCCTCGTTGGCCGCGCGCACCCCCTGCGCGGTGATGCGGTAGCCGGGCACGGACGTGGAGTCGTGCCGCAGGAGTCCGTCGCTGCCCGCGATCCGGAACGTCGTACGGAACTGCTGGTCCGGAAGCCCCCAGAGGCCGGTGATGTGGCTGATCGCGCCGGAGGCGTGGGTGAGGACGGCGGTCGCCGAGACGACCTCGGCCTGTGCGCCGCCCGTGGCGTGCTCGACGCCCCGCGTCTGCGCGTGCACGCGGACCACGTCGCCCGCGATCCAGCGGGCGATGTCGATGTCGTGCACCATCAAGTCCATGATCACGCCGCCGGACTGGGCGGGGTCGGCGAACCATGGCGCCCACTGCGGGCGCGCACCGCCCCGCGTGAACCGCAGTACGGCGAGATCACCCAACTCACCTCTCTCCACTGCCCGTTGCATCGCTGCGTACGCCGGGAAGTACCGCACGACGTGCGCCGGGTGCAGCCGGACGCCCGCCGCTTCGGCGGCTGCCGCGATCTCCTCGGCGTCGGAGACATTGAGTGCGAGGGGTTTCTCGCAGATGACGTGCCGGCCCGCGGCGACGGCCGCGAGGGCCAGCTCCTTGTGGGTGGGCGTGGGGGTGCAGATGTCGACGGCCGTGCAGTCGGCGAGCAGTTCGTCGAGGCTGCCCGCCGCGGTGACCTCGCGCCCCGCGTACTCGGCGGCGAGCTTCTCCGCCGAGCCGTCGACGGTGTACACGCTGACGCGCGCACCCAGTTCCAGCCAGCCGGGGAGATGGGCGCGGGCGATGCCGCCCGCGCCGATCAGACCTATTCGCATGGGCAGAGTTACCTTTCGTGGTCCTGAGATGGGAGTCAGCTCTTGGAGCCGGAGAGCGCGACGCTCTGCACGAAGTGCCGCTGCAGGAAGACGTAGACGAGGAGCATGGGCAGGCTGGCGATGAGCGAACCGGCCATCATCACGGGATAGTTGGTCTCGAACTGCCCCTCCAGGGAGGTCAGTCCGGCGCTGATGGGCATCTTCTGTGGGTCGGTGTTCACGATCAGCGGCCACAGGAGGTCGTTCCACGACCACATCGCGGTGATGACGGCGAGCGCGGCGAGTGCGGGCCGCACGAGCGGCAGCATGATCGACCAGAAGATGCGGAACGGACCCGCGCCGTCGATCCGCGCGGCCTCCTCCAGCTCCTTGGGGAGCGTGAGGAAGAACTGCCGCAGCATGAAGGTGCCGAACGCGCTGAACATGCCGGGCAGGAAAAGGGCGGGCGCCGAGTTGAGCAGGCCGAGCCGCTGGATGATGTCGTACTGCGGGAGGACGAGCAGCGAGCTCGGCACCATGAGCACGGACAGGAAGAGCGCGAACAGGACGTTGCGGCCCCGGAACTGCATGCGGGCGAAGGCGTAGGCGGCAAGCGAGCAGAACACCAGCTGGCCGACCGTGCGCCCCACGGTGTTGAAGACGCTGTTGAAGAGCATCTCCCGGAACGGCAGCGCGGTGAAGACCTCCTCGAAGCTCGACCAGTTCCAGGTGTCGGGCAGGAAGGTCGGCGGCACCTTTGCCGTCTCGGCGAGGGATTTGGCCGCGGTGAGCAGCTGCCACAGGAAGGGGAAGACCATCACCAGGGCGCCGAGCGAGAGCGCCGCGTGGGTGGCGACCGAACCGGCGTCGAAGCGTCGACGGCTCAGCGATCGCGCGGAGGACTCACGCATAGTGCACCCACCTCTTCTGCAGCCTGAACTGCACCAGCGTCAGCGCCGCGATGATCAGCATGAGCAGGAAGGCGAGCGCGGCGGCGGCGCCCTGGGCGTTCTCGATGAAGGCCCATTTGTAGAAGAGGCTCACCACGGACTGGGTGTCGCCGATGGCCGGGTTCTTCTCGGCCATCATGATGTAGATCAGGTCGAAGGTCTGCAGTGAGTTGATCATGCAGATGATGGACGCGAAGAAGATCGTCGGGCTGAGCAGCGGCAGCGTGATCGTGAAGAAGCGGCGCAGCGGTCCCGCGCCGTCCAGTTCGGCGGCTTCGTAGTAGTCCTGCGGGATGCCCTTGATGCCCGCCATGAAGATGATCAAGTAGTAGCCGGTGGTCGACCAGACCATGACGGTGCCGATCGCGTACACGGCGGTCGAGGGGTCGGAGACCCAGTAGCGGCGGTCCGCGCCGAACCACTCGAAGACTTCGTTGATCAGTCCGTAGTCGCCGTTGTAGAGCCAGTTCCAGACGAGGCCGACGGCCACGGGCAGCGTCACGAACGGGATGAAGTAGAGGGCGCGGTAGACCGCGACGCCACGCAGTCCGCGCCGGTTGAGCAGCGCCGCGACGCCGATCGCGAGCGGCAGGGCGAGCAGCCCGATGACGCAGTAGATCAGCGTGTTGCCGAGCGCCTGCCAGACGGTGACGTCCTTGAGGACGCGCACATAGTTGTCGGTTCCGACCCAGGTGTTGCCGCCGAACGCCCCGAACTCGGTGAAGCTGTAGAAGAAGGTCTGGAGCAGCGGCCAGAAGTAGAAGACGGCGAAGCCGATGCCGAGCGGCGCGACGAAGACGTAAGCGGCACGCCGGCTGCGGGACTTGGGCGGAGATCCGCCCGCCGAGGCACCGCGCCCGGTCGCCGGCTTGCGGCGACCTGCCGCCTTCGCGGCGGCCGTGGAGGGAAAGACGCTCATCATGCGCGCTCCTCCTTCAGGGCCCGGTCCATCTGTTCGCCGAGTGTGCGGGCGGCGCTCTCGATGCCGCCCTTCCCGCTGAACGCGGCGCCCAGGAGCGGGTACTGGAGGTTTTCCCAGACCGCGGTGTTCTTCGAGCTCGGGTACGGCACGGCGTACTCCAGCATCTCGATGAAGTGCTTCAGTTCGAACTCGGGCATCGACTTGAACCAGGCGTCCTGCGTCCCCTCGTACGAGGAGATGGTGATGCCCGCCGACGCCTGGATCTCGGCGGCCTTGCGGCCCGCCATGAAGTGGACGAACTTCCAGGCCGCCGCCTTCTTGCGGCTCTTGGCGGAGATGACGTTGGCGAGGCCGTGGATGATCGTGGCGCGCTCGCGGCCCTTGGGCAGGACGGCGACGCCGGCGTGATCCTTGAGGGCGGGGACGGCGTAGTACTGCCCGGAGAACGCGGATATCTCGTAGGTCATGGCGGCCTTCTCCGACCAGAAGCGGTTGCGCGCCTTGGACTCGACCATCGCACTCTGCGGCGGTGACCAGCCGCGGTCGATCATGTCGGTCCAGTAGCGCAGGCCCTCGATGGAGCGCTCGTCGCCGAAGCCTGACTTGCCGTCCTTCAGGACGTAGCCGCCTGCCGCGTGGATGGCGGGGTAGAGCTGGCCCTGACGGTCCATCTCGGCGGCCATGCCGTGCACGCGCTCGCGCGGATCGGTGAGTTCGGCGGCGGCGTCGCGCACGTCGTCCCAGGTCCATGTCGCGTCGGGGTACTCGATGCCCGCCTTGTCGAAGAGCGCCTTGTTGTAGAAGAGGCCGATGGTGTCGAGGTCCTTGGGAATGCCGTACTGCGTGCCCTGGTAGGCGTAGATCTTGACGAGCGATTCGGGGTGGCGGTCCACGGGGGTCGCGTCGCTCTTGATGTGGCCGCTCAGGGGTTCCAGGACGCCGTTGGACGCGTACAGCTGGAGGTTGACCGCGTTCATCCAGAACACGTCGGGTGCAGTGCCGCCGCGCATGGAGGTCTTGAGGGTGGTCCAGTAGCTCGACCAGGGGGTGAGCTCCATGCGCACGGATATGCCGGGGTTCTCCTTCTCGAAGGCGTCGATCACCTTCTGCAGGCCCGGCACCTGGGCCACGTCCCACACCCCGTACGAGAGGGTGGTCCGGCCACCGCCCTCCTTGCCGTCGTCACTCCGGCCGGAGCAGGCGGCGAGCAGGGGCGCCGCCATCGCTCCGTACAGCAGAGTTCTCCTGCGCATGAGCGCCTCCGCCTTCGTTGTCCTACGGTGTCGCGTCCGTCAGGAGATCGGATTCGACCTGGTCAAGTGCCTTGCGTACGGCGCCGATCGCGACGCCCTGTTCGCCGAGCGTGCTCAGCGCGATGCGGGGGACGTGCAGGGTCAGCGGGCGCAGCCTGTCCTCGATCAGCGGCACGAGATGGCCGCCCAGCGGAGTAGCGCCGCCGGTGAGCACCACCAGTTCCGGGTCGACGGCGAGGGCGAGGGCGGCGATGCCCGGCGTGATGCGGTCGGCGAAGTCGGCGACGGCGGCGAGGGCACGCGGGTCCGCGTCGTCCGCCGCGCGGGCCAGTGCGGCCACCTCGGACTCGCCGGGCTGTCGTGCGCCCTGCCAGCTGAGGGCTTCCTGCGCGGTGTTCATGCCGAGCAGCGGAAGCAGGCCCAGTTCACCGGCGCCGCCGCGCCGCCCCCGGTGCAGACGCCCGCCGATGGTGAGGCTGCAGGCCACCCGGTGGCCGGTCAGGACGCAGACGACGTCACCGGCGAGGGTGGCCGCGCCCTGCCAGCGCTCGGCGAGCACGGCGAGGTTCACGTCGTTCTCGACGAGGGTGTGGCCCGGCTCCTGGTCGGCGAGGAGCCGCCCGAGGTCGACGCCGGACCATTCGGGGATGACGTGGGACGTGATGGTGCCGCCCGCGTCGACCACTCCGGGTACGCCGACGCAGCGGGCGAGGATGTCGTCGCGCCGTACGGCATGGGCGGCCAGGAATGCTTCGAGTGCCCTGCGCAGAAGGTCGAGCCGCCGGGCTCCGCCCAGCTCCGGGTCGATGTCCTCGCGGTGCGCGGCGAGCACCGTCCCGCCGAGGTCGGCGAGGAGCAGCACCATCTTGTGCAGGCCGATGTCGGCGCCCACGACCCGGCCCGCCTCCACGCGGAACCGGAATCGCCGGGCGGGGCGGCCGGGGGTGCGCTCGCCTTCGTCGCGCCCGGCCTCCCCCGCCCAGCCGTGCGCGGCCAGCTCCTCGACGGCGGCTTCCACGGTGGGCCGGGACAGTCCGGTGCCCGCGGCGAGCTCCGCGAGGGTCTGCGGGCTGCGGCGGTGCAGGGCGCGCAGCACCACGGTGGTGTTCAGGCGGCGCAGCGAGGCGAGGTCGTGCCCCCGTGTTCCGTTCCGCAACACTTCTTCACCCCATGTCGAGGCCAGGGCAGCCCTGTTGACCTGTGGGTCAACCGCTTCTCCCGGAGATTAGGGAGGAGACTTGCATAATCACCGGCGCCGGGGAACCCCCTGCGCGGGAACAGAATTACGCCGAGGTTTCTTGATGGGCCGTCAGGAAAGAGCCGCGTTAACTCCGTGCGCGACCCCTTGCCAAGGCAGATCGTACGTGTTCGGATTATCTCAGTCGGGCGGCCACCCACCGCCTCGTATCCGCAGTTCAGACCCTGTGCGGCGGGCCGGTGAGGCCTGCCCGAGCACCTCATAGCTCGCCCACGACTGCCACCGTCCCCCGCACGAAATTCCCCCTCGCACGATGTGTCCGGAGTCGTGCTGCCCGCATGCCCCCGTGTCTGCGGCAGCCCGCAAGAAGGGATCCCCCGTGTTCGATCTTTCGTCCGTCGATCTGCTCGACGCGTTCACCCGCGAACTGCGACTGTGCAAGCTCCAGGAGGGCGAACACGTCGTCGTCCTCTCCGAGCCCGGCAGCCGCGGCGACTACGTGGCGGCGGCGTTCGGCGCCGCGAAGGCGTGCGGCGCCCATGTCATCGCCGCGACCGTCCCCGGCGGCAGCCCCGCACCGATGCCGAGCACCCACACGGGGGCGGGCCCCGGCCTCGTCTCGGTGCTCAACGACTCCACCGCGCAGGACCTGCTGAAGTCCGCCGATCTGGTCGTCGACATCACCCGCGAGGGCTTCATCCACGCGCCGGTGCAGCAGGAGATCCTGCGCGCGGGCACCCGCATCATCTTCGTCTGCGACGCACCCGACGTCCTCATCCGCAACCTCCCCAAGGAGTCCGACAAGGACGAGGTGCTCGAAGGTGTCCAGCTCCTCAAGCGGTCGACCGTCATGCAGGTCACCTCGGACGCGGGGACGGATCTGACCGTGCAACTCGCGGGTTCCAAGCCCGAGTTCCAGTGCGGCTTCGCCGACGACCCGGGCCGCTGGGACCACTGGCCGAGCACCATGGTCCTCGCCTGGCCGGAGATCTCCGACGGGCAGATCGTGCTCGCCGAGGGAGACATCCTGCTGCCCTTCAAGGAATACGTGCGCCAGCCCGTGACCCTGCAGATCTCGGGCGGGCAGATCGAGAAGGTGTCGGGCGGCGCCGAGGCCGAGCTCCTGAACACGTTCTTCGAGGACGCGGACGACCAGTGGGCGCGCAGCCTCTCCCACATGGGCTGGGGCCTGATGCGCACGGCCGACTGGTTCGCCACCGCGATGTACGGCAAGGACGACCTGATGGGCATGGACGCCCGCGCCTTCGCCGGGAACTTCCTGTGGTCCACCGGACCCCACCCCGTCCTCGGGCGCGAGTCGTACGCACACCTCGACATCGCCATGCGCGGCTGCACGGTCACGGTCGACGAGACCGAGGTCGTCACGGGCGGCAGGCTCACCGAGCGCTGATCCGACCCACGCGGCAACTGCCTTTAGGCACAAGGAAGATGGAGGAAGCGTGGCGTCCAGCCAGTCGTACGAAGTCACCGTCGTCGGGGGCGGTCTCGGTGGCCTGACCGCGGCCCTCGCCCTGCGGCACCGCGGTCTGCGGGTCACCGTGCTCGAACAGGCGCCGCAGCTCGGCGAGGTCGGCGCGGGCATCCAGACGGCGCCGAACGCCAGCCGCGTCCTGCTCGGCCTGGGGCTGCGCCGGCAGCTGGAAGCCATCCACACCGAACCGCTCGACCAGGTGCGGCGGCGCTGGAAGGACGGCAGCGTCGTCGGTCTGACCTCGCTGGGCCGGCGGTGCAAGGAGCAGTTCAACGCGCCGTACTGGCACTACCACCGGGCCGATCTGCACCGCGTCCTCATGGACGCCTGCGTCGACCCGGCCGGTCCAGGACCCGCCGTCGCGCTGCACACCGCGAGCAAGGTCGCCGAGCTCGACCGCACGGACCCGGCGCGCCCGGTGGCGGTCACGGACGACGGGCGGCGGTACGAGTCCGACGTCGTCATCGGCGCCGACGGGATCCGCTCCCGGGTGCGCGATCTGATGGGCGCCCCCGACACCCTGCAGTTCTCCGGCGAGATGGCCTACCGGGCGCTGATACCGGGCGAGTTGATCGCGGCCGACCCGGCGACGCGCTGGCTCGTCGACCGCTACCAGTCCACGATCTGGTACGGGCCCGACCGCCATCTGGTGCACTACATGATCCGCGGCGGCGAGTACCTCAACATCGTGGCCTGTGTCCCCTGCACGGACGAGGTCGCCGAGAAGTGGTCCGTCGCCGCCACCGCGCAGGACCTCGTCGACGCCTTCCCCGGCTGGGACGACCGCGTCCCCGCGATGCTCTCCAAGGCGAAGGAGGACGTCTCCTGCTTCGCGCTCTACCACCGGCGCCGCGACCCGGTGTGGCAGGACGGCCGCGTCGCCCTGCTCGGCGACGCCTGCCATGCGATGCTCCCGTACCAGGCGCAGGGCGCCTCCCAAGCCATGGAGGACGCCGCCGTGCTCGCCGAGGAACTGGGCGCGGTCACGACGGGCGGCATCGAGGAGGCGCTGCGCCGCTACGTCGGCCGGCGCGCCAAGCACGCCGGGATGGTCCAGGACGCCTCGCTGCAGAACAAGACCTTCTACCACTTCCCCGACGGCCCCGAGCAGCAGGCCAGGGACGAGAAGCTCCGGCGGAACTTCGACGGCGAGTCCGATCTCTCCTACGACTGGCTCTGGGGCGGCAGCCCGCTCAATGACCCCGATCTCGGCGCGTTCTCCTACCAGTTCACACGCTGAGTACCAGTTCACACGCTGAGCCCATTGGGAGCGAACGTGAAAACAGGCGATCAGATCGTTCAGGAACTTCCCTGGAGATGGTCGGTCCAGGGCAAGATCTTCATCATCGGTGGCCTCGGCTACCTCTTCGACGCGTACGACATCGCCTTGAACGGCTTCCTCATGCCGCTCCTGGGCAAGCACTTCGACCTCTCGCTCAGCGAGCGCGGGCTCGTCGCCACCGCCAACCTGGTGGGCATGGCCGTGGGCGCCGTCGCCTGGGGCGCGGTCGCCGACCGCATCGGGCGCAAGAAGGCGTTCAGCGTCACGCTGCTGATCTTCGCCATGTTCTCCGTGCTCGGAGCGCTCGCGCCGACCTATCCGGTCTTCCTCGCCCTGCGGTTCCTCGCGGGTGTGGGACTCGGCGGCTGCATCCCCGTGGACTACGCCCTGGTGGGCGAGTTCTCGCCGCGCAAGTACCGGGGCCGGATCCTGACCGCGCTCGACGCGTGGTGGCCGGTGGGCGTGACCCTGTGCGGGCTGGTGTCGACGGCGATGCTGACCCTCGACGGCAACTGGCGGTGGATGCTGGCGACGATGGTCCTGCCCGCGCTGCTGCTCTTCTGGGCCCGGCGCGGCATCCCGGAATCGCCGATCTATCTGACGAAGAAGGGCCGCGAGGCCGAGGCACGCAAGGTCATCGACGACCTGGTGGCCCGGACCGGCGCCCCCGTGGAGCCCTACGTCATCCCCGAGCCGCCGGTGGACGACGGGCCGCGCGGTGTGGCCGCAGCCCTCGACCAGTTGCGCCGCATCTGGGCCTTCAGCCCGCGCGTCACCTCCGCTGCCTGGCTGCTCTTCGCCACGATCATGCTCGTCTACTACGCGGCACTGAGCTGGATGCCCTCGATCCTCAAGGAGGAGGGCCAGGGCGACACGGCCGCGTTCATGAGCACCACGCTGATGAGCGGCGTCGGCATCGTGGGTGTGCTGGTCTCCACCGCCCTGGTCGACCTCGTCGGCCGCAAGTGGCTGATCGGCGTGTCGGCCCCGGTCGCCTCGCTCGCCCTGGTGGTGTTCGCGCTGGTCAGGGATATGCCGACCGGCTCGGTGGTGGCCATCGGCGTCTTCGGCTTCCTGGCCCAGCTGGCCATCCCCGCCCTGTACGCGTACGTCTCCGAGCTCTACCCCACTCCCCTGCGGGCCAGCGGCTTCGGCTGGGCCTCCTCGGTCAGCCGGGCGCTCACCGGGTTCGCGCCGCTGCTCTTCGGTTCGGTGATGTGGCCGCTGCTCGGGCTGCCCCTGACCTTCGCCGTGCTCGGCGGGACGGTCCTGGTGGCCGTCGTGTGGATGGCGGTGGCGGCACCGGAGACGAAGGGGCGTGAGCTGGACGGCGGGGACGAGCCTCCGGCGCCGACGCCCCTGCCCATCACCGAGCAGGCGGCGCACTGAGTACGCCGGTCCTGCCGGTCCCGCCCGCCCTGCCCGTCCCGCCCGTCCGCCACCCCATGCCCTGTACGCACGTACGACAGGAGGACCATGAAGCCCGCCCCCTTCGCCTATCACCGGGCCCGCGACCTCGAAGGCGCCACGCGGCTGCTCGCCGAACTCGGTGACGATGCCAAGGTCGTCGCCGGCGGCCAGAGCCTGGTCGCGATGATGAACTTCCGGCTCGCCCGGCCCCGGCACCTGGTCGACATAGCCGGTCTTCGCGAGCTGGACCGGGTGCACACCGACGCGGCGGGCGGGCTGCGCATAGGGGCGCTCACCACCCACCACACGGTGGAGAGGGACCCGGCGGGGCGGCTGGGGGCGGACTTCGGCGTGCTGCGCGAGGCCATGCGGTGGATCGGGCATCTGCCGATCCGCACCCGCGGCACGGTCGGCGGCAGCATCGCGCACGCCGACGCCACCGCCGAGTGGTGTCTGCTCGCCCTCGCCCTTGACGCCGAGTTCGTGGTCCGCGGGCCGCGCGGCGAGCGCGGGATCGCCGCCGGGGACTTCTTCCTCGGCTACTACACCACCGCCATCGACTTCGACGAGATCCTCGTCGAGATCGTCTTCCCGCGCCCTGCACCGCACGCCGCGCTCACCGAATTCGCCGAGCGGCAGGGGGACTTCGCCCTCGTCTCGGCCGTCGTGGACCTCGATGCCGCAGGCGGTGCGGTGCGCGGCGGGCGCGTCGCGCTCGGCGGGGTCGCCGCGGCCGTGGTGCGCGTGCCGGAGGCCGAGGCCGTCCTCGCGGACGGCGGTTCCTTCGCCGAGTGCGCCGACGCGGCGGCCGATGCCGTCGACCCGCCGGCCGACGCGTCCGGCAGCACGCACTACCGCAAGCAGCTCGTCCGCACGCTGGTCCGGCGTGCCTGTGAGGAGGCGATGTCCCGATGAACAAACCGGCGAAAGAAGGCCAGTTGGTCGGCCGTTCCGTGTCCCGGCGCGAGGATCCCCGGCTCCTCACCGGGCGCGGCCGGTTCGTCGACGACATCGCGCTGCCGGGCATGCTGCACGCCCAGTTCGTCCGCAGCACGGTCGCGCACGGCGAGATCACCTCGATCGACCTGACGGCGGTACGCGATGTGCCCGGCGTCATCGCGGCGTTCACCGCCGACGATCTGGAGCTCCTCGACATCACCGCCGAACTGGGCCGCCCGCTCACGGAGTTCGTGCCGACCGCGATGCCCGTCCTGGCCCGCGACCGGGTCCGCTACGTCGGGGAGCCCGTCGCGATCGTCGTGGCACGGAACGCGTACGCCGCGGAGGACGGCCTGGAAGCGGCCAAGGTGAGTTACGCGCCGCTTCAGCCCGTCACCTCCGAGGAGGCGGCCCTCGCACCCGGCGCTCCCCTCCTCCACGAAGAGGCCGCGCGCAACACCCTCGTGGACGTCTCGCTCTTCGCCACCGACGGCATCGACACGATCTTCGACACCGCGACCTGCGTCGTGCACGTCACGTCGCGGACCGGTCGGCAGAACGCCCTGCCCCTGGAGACGCGCGGTGTCGTCGCGAACTGGGACGACCGCGAGGAACAACTCGTCCTGCAGACCTGCACCCAAGTCCCGCACCAGGTAAGGACGGTGGCGTCCCGCTGTCTGCGCCTGGACGAACGGGCGGTGCGCGTCGTGGTGCCCGACATGGGCGGCGGCTTCGGCCAGAAGTGCGTCGTGGGACGCGAGGAGCTAGCCGCGGCCGCCGCCGCACTGCGCCTGCGCAGGCCGGTGAAGTGGATCGAGGACCGCAAAGACGCCCTGTCCGCCTCCTTCCTCGCCCGCGAACAGCACTACGACGTGCGCGCCGCCTTCGACGAGGAGGGCCGCATCCTGGGCCTGGACGCCGATGTGGTGTGCGACATGGGTGCCTACTCCTGCTATCCGTTCACGGCGGGAATCGAGCCGCTGATGGCGTCGGCCGAGATGCCGGGCGTCTACAAAGTGCCCGCCTATCGGGTACGCGGCCGGGCGATCACCACCAACAAGGCGCCCACCGCGCCGTATCGCGGGGTGAGCCGTCCGCAGTACGTGATGGTGGTGGAGCGGCTCTTCGAGCGGGCCGCACGTGAACTGGGCCTGGACGCCGTCGAGATCCGCCGCCGCAATGTCATCACCGAGTTCCCGTACACGGGCGTCAACAACATCACGTACGACCCGGGCTCCTATCTGGAGTCGCTGAACCTGTGCGAGCGGCTCGTCAAGGACGAGGGCTGGTACGAGAAGCGCTCGGAGGCGGCGGCGCGGGGGCGGCACATCGGCATCGGCTACTCCTGCTTCAGCGAGCGCACCGGATACGGCTCGGCGGCCTTCGCCCAGCGCAAGATGCGGGTCGTGCCGGGCTTCGACATCTCCGAGGTCCGGATGGACACCAGCGGCGCGGTGACCGTCACCACCGGCACGATGAGCCACGGGCAGAGCCACGAGACGACGATGGCGCAGATCGTGGCCGACGAACTGGGCCTGGACATGGCCAAGGTGAAGCTCCATCAAGGCGACACCGAGCGCATCACCTACGGCTGGGGAACGTTCGCGAGCCGCTCCATCACGGTGGGCGGCAGCGCGGTACGGCGCGCGGCGGCGAAGCTCGGCGAGAAGCTGATCCGGATCGCGGCGGCCCGCTGGGAGGTCGCACCGCAGGAGGTGGAGCTCGCAGGAGGGAGCGCACGACTCCGTGACGGGACGAGCCTGACCTACGAGGAACTGGCGGACATCGCCTACCTCCGGGCGCACCTGCTGCCCAAGGACATCGAGCCCGGCCTGAGCGCCACCGCCACGTTCGACGTCTTCAACGACGGCACCTTCTCCAACGCCACCCACGCCGTGGTCGTCGAACTCCACGAAGGCACCGGGCAGGTGGAGATCCTGCGGTACGTCTGCGTCGAGGACTGCGGCGTTGCGATCAATCCGCAGGTCGTGGAGGGGCAGTGCCGGGGCGGCATCGCGCAGGGCATCGCGGGGGCGCTCTTCGAGCAGGTGACGTACGACGCGCAGGGCGAGCCGTCGGCGACCAGCTTCATGGACTACAAGGTGCCCACCGCCCACGAGATCCCCGACGTGCTGATCCACCACCTTCAGACGCCGTGCGCGTTCACCGAGACCGGCGCGAAGGGCGCGGGTGAGGGCGGCACCATCGGGGCGCCGGCCGCCGTGCTCAACGCGGTCAACGACGCCCTGCGGCCCACGGGCGTCGAGCTCGACCACACCCCCATCACCCCGGAGACGGTGCACCGCGCCCTGAACCTGGAGCTGTCCTCATGACCCGTACCGACATGACAAGTACCGCCATGACCAGTACCGACAACATGGCCGGCCCCGGCCATACGACCGACGCCCTGCTGCTCACGCTCGACGTCAACGGCGAGCGGCACGAAGTGATCACCGAGCCGCGCCGCACCCTGGTGGACGTGCTCCGGCACGAGCTGCGCCTGACCGGCACCCATGTCGGATGTGAGCACGGCATCTGCGGGGCGTGCACGGTTCTGGTCGACGACCGGCCCGTGCGCGCGTGTCTGATGTTCGCGGCGCAGGCCGAGGGCGCCCGCATCCGGACCGTGGAGTCGCTGTCGGACGGGTCCGAACTGAGCGATCTTCAGGCGGCGTTCAGCGAACACCACGGTCTGCAGTGCGGCTTCTGCACCCCCGGCTTCCTGATGCTCGCCGAGGGGTTCCTCGCCGAGCGGCCCGGGGCGACCAAGGACGAGATCCGCGAGGTCGTCGCCTCCAACCTCTGCCGGTGCACCGGCTACCAGACCATCGTCGAGGCGATCGACGGGTGCGCCGTCGCCCGGCGCTGCCCCAAGGAGTGCTGATGCGGCTCACCAATTCCGTCCCGGTCAAGGCCTCGCCCGATGAGGTCTTCGCCCTGCTGAACGACGTCGAGCGGGTCGCCTCGTGCATGCCGGGCGCGGCACTCGACGGGCGCGACGGGGACTCCTGGCAGGGCTCCGTGAAGGTCAAGGTCGGCCCGATCGGTGCCGCGTACGCCGGTACGGTCCGTTTCCTCGAGGTCGATCCGCAAGGGCGGCGCCTCCGGGTCCAGGCGCGCGGGGCCGACACCCACGGCAGCGGCGACGCGGAGGCCGAGGTCGCGCTCGAAGTGCTCGCGGCGCCGGAGGGCGCGCTGCTCCAGATCTCCACGGACCTGGTGATCCGCGGCAAGATCGCGCAGTTCGGGAAGGGCGCCATCGCGACGGTGTCCGACCGCATCCTTCAGCAGTTCGCGCAGAACCTGGGGAGCCTGCTCGACCAGGACCGGTCGACGGCACCGGCCCCCTCTTCGTCCCCGTCCGCCGCGGCACCCCGGACCCCGCACCCCGCGGCCCCGGCGGAGGCCGAACTCGACGGCCTCTCCATGCTGCTCGGTCCGGCCGCCGCCAAGTACGGCGTCGTCGCGGGCGCCTTCGCCTTCGGCCTCTTCGAGGGCTGGCTGCTCGGCCGGCTGGGCGCACAGGCGAGGGAGCTGCGCGCGCTGAGGAGGGCATCGTGAACTACGGTCAGGAGACGGAACGTACCTACGAGCGAGCCGGGTTCGGCGCCCCCGTACGCAGGGGCAGCCGCCCCGCGATCCTGGTCGTCGACCTCACCCGCGGCTTCACCGAGGACGGCTTCCCCTCGGGCGCGGATCTGACCGATGTGGTCGGCGCGGTAGGTGAGTTGATCGGCAGCGGACGCCCGGCCGACGTGCCCGTCATCTTCACCGCGATCTCCTACACGCCCGCGGAGGCCACGGGCGACGCCGTCACCTGGCTGCACAAGGCGCAGGGCATGCGATCCCTGGTCGAAGGCAGCGAGGAGGTCGCGCTCGATCCCCGACTGCCGCGCGAGCCGCAGGACTTGATGGTGGTGAAGAAGGGCGCATCGGCCTTCTTCGGGACCTCGCTCGCCGCCCTGCTCACCGGTCTCGGCTGCGACACGGTCCTGGTGTGCGGGGCGACGACCAGCGGATGTGTGCGGGCCACGGCGGTCGATGCCGTGCAGAGCGGGTTCTCGGTGCTCGTGCCGCGCGCGTGCGTCGGCGACCGTGCGGCCGGGCCCCACGAGGCGAGCCTCTTCGACATCCAGGCCAAGTACGGCGACGTCATCGACCTCAAGGAAGCGACCGCCTACCTCGAAGCCCTCTCCGGGAGGAACACATGACCCCGCCCGATCGCTGCCTGCCCCAGTCGGCACTCGCCGACCTGGCCGACGTGCCCGCCACCGGCCGCTGGGTCCGCTCGGGCGCCGCGCGCCTGCACGTCCTGGACTACGGCGGCCACGGCGTCCCGCTCCTCGTCCTGCCCGGCATCACGAGCCCCGCCGTGACGATGGACTTCGTGGCGCGCGAACTGGTCTCTTCCATAAGGCCGTTGGTGCTCGATGTCCGGGGGCGCGGGCTCTCCGACGGCGGCGGCTCCTACACCCTGGAGGAGTACGCCGAGGACGTCGAAGCCGTCGTCACGGGGCTCGGCCTCGACCGTCCGATCCTGTTCGGGCACTCCATGGGCGCGCGCATCGCCGCGGTGACCGCGGTCCGCGGCAAGGTGGCGCTGCGCGGCACGGTGCTCGGGGACCCGCCGATGAGCGGCCCCGGACGCGGGCCCTATCCGACCCCTCTGGCGGCCTTCCTCGACCAGCTGGCGCAGGCCCGGCGCGGCACCGACGCGGACGAGGTGGCCCTGTCCTGGCCGCGCTGGCCGCGCAGGGAGCAGGAGCTGAGGGCCCGCTGGCTCGCGAGCTGCGACGCGGAGGCGATCGCGGCCACGCACCGCGGCTTCGAGTCGGAGGACTTCTTCGACTGGTGGCCCTCCGTGCCCGGTCCCACGGCGCTCCTGTACGGGGCGGACAGTCCCGTGGTCACCGCGGCGGGTGCCGCCGAGGCCGCGCGGCTGCACCCCGCGGCCGTTCTCGGCAGCGTCCCGGACGCCGGTCACATGCTGTTCTGGGACAGCGGCCGTGCCGCCCTCACCGCCCTGCGAGAGGCGCTGCGCCCGATGCTGACCTGACCGTCCGAACCGATCAATCCCCATGCTTAAGTGGGCCCCATGGCTGACGAAACCTCCATCACGACGGCTGCGACGTCAGGGCAGCCCGGGCCGCCCGCCGCCCTCACCGCCGCCCCCGGATACCAGGTCCGGCGCCTCTACCAGGCATACCTCGCGGTGTGGATCCGTGCGGTGGACCCGACCCTCACCGGACCGCAGTTCGCCGTCCTCCAGGCCGTGGACGCGTCGCCCGGCCGCGACCAGCGGTCGATGGCGTCGGCGGTGGCCCTGGACACGTCGACGATGGCGGACGTCGCGCGCCGCCTGGAGAACCGGGGACTGCTCCTGCGCAAAACGGCCGCCGACGACGGCCGCCGCAAGCTGCTCTATCTGACCGAGGAGGGTGAGCGCACCCTCCTCGACGCCAACCGTCGCGCCCGTGAGCTCGACGAGCGGCTCCTTGAGCCGTTCGGCGCCGAGCGGCGCGAAGAAGTCATGCATCTCCTCACGTCCCTCGCCGATCACTGGGAGGGGCTCACCGAGGACTCATAGCCGTACGCATCGCCGTACGAGAACATCCGGAGGATCCCGTGGCCATGACCGCGACGACAGCGACGACAGCGACCGACCACCACATCGGCATGATCGTGCCCAGCTCGAATCTGACGATGGAGACGGAGCTTCCGCGCATGCTGCGCGACCGCGAGTCGGTGGCCCCGCAGGATCGGTTCGTCTTCCACAGCAGCCGGATGCGCATGAAGCACGTGACGCCCGAGCAGCTGAAGGCCATGAACGCGCAGACCGAGCGCGCCGCGCTCGAACTCGCCGACGCCAGGCCCGATGTGGTCGCCACGGCCTGCCTCGTCGCGATCATGGCGCAGGGTCCCGGCCACCACTGCGCGGCGGAGGACGAGATCACCGCCGCCCTGCGCTCCGAGGGTGCGCGGGCGCCGGTGATCTCCAGCGCGGGCGCCCTGCTCGACGGCATCAAGGCGCTCGGCGCCTCACGGGTCGCGATCATCACCCCGTACATGAAGCCGCTGACGAAGCTGGTCGCCGACTACATCGAGGACACCGGGGTCGAGGTCGTGGACGCGCTCAGCCTCGAGGTGCCGGACAATCTGGCGGTCGCCCGGCTCGACCCCGCCGACCTGCGCGAGCACTGGCGGCGTGTGGACTTGGGCCGCGCCGACGCGCTCGTGCTCTCGGCCTGTGTGCAGATGCCCTCGCTGGCTTCGATCCAGGCGGTGGAGGACGCGGCGGGCTTGCCCGTCCTCTCTGCGGCCACCGCGACGGCGTACCGCATCCTGACGGAACTGGGTCTGCCGCCGCATGTGCCGGGCGCGGGCAGTCTGCTGCGGGAGCCGAGTGGTTCTTGAGCGCGGTGGGCCGAGCGGGCACGATGGCCGGATGCACGCGAAGTCCGTCTGAACGCCCGCCCACCGCATGGGAGTTGACGCATGACCGCGATCCCGCCGCCCGCCACCCACCCGATCGACACCAGCAAGGCACACCCCGCCCGGGTCTACGACTGGTACCTGGGCGGCAAGGACAACTACCCGGTGGACGTGGAGCTCGGGCAGCAGATCGTTTCGCTCGAACCGCAGGCCAAGTACTACGCGCAGCACAACCGCTGGTTCATGCAGCGCGCCACGCGCCATCTGGTGGGAGAGGCCGGGATACGCCAGTTTCTGGACATCGGCGCAGGGATTCCCACCGAGCCCAATCTCCACCGCATCGCCCAGTCGGCCGCCCCCGAGGCACGCGTCGTGTACGTGGACAACGATCCGACCGTGCTCGCGCACGCGGAGACGCTGCTCCAGGGGACGCCCGAGGGGGCGACGGAGTTCCTCCAGGCGGACGCGCGCGAGCCGGACAAGATCCTCGAACAGGCGGAGGGCGTACTGGACTTCACCCGTCCGGTCGCCGTCTCGCTGAACGCGCTGCTGCACTTCATCAGTGACGACGACGGTGCGTACGACGTCGTGGAGAAGCTGGTGGCCGCGCTCGCGCCGGGCAGCCATCTGGTCCTCTCCCAGATTTCGAGCGACTTCGATCCGGTACGGACGCGGCAGGCGGTGGAGATGTACAAGGCGGGCGGCGTCACGCTCGTGCCGCGCGCCCGGGGCGAGGTGGAGCGGTTCTTCGAAGGCCTGGAGCTGCTCGACCCGGGCATCGGCTGGGTGCCGGACTGGCATCCCGAGCTGGGCGTCGACGAGGTCAGGAACGAGACCCCGGTGTCGATGTACGCGGGGGTGGCGCGCAAACCGTAGGGCCAGGTGCACGGGATGTCTGAAATCGCCCTGCGCCCGGCCGGTTGACGGCAGGCTTGGCGCGGGCCCCCGGCAACGGTGCCGCACCCATGGGGCAGGATGACGCTCGCGCCGGATACGAACACACGTCCGGCGCGCCCGTACGACCTGGAGAAGGAACTGATGGAGCGAGCCCTCACATGGCACGACCTGATCACCGCCGGTATCGCGGTGGCCGTCGGCATCGCGGCTGGTCTGCTGCTGCGCATGATCCTGCGGTGGCTCGGTGAGCGGGCCAGCCGGACCCGGTGGAGCGGCGACGACGTCATCGTCGACGCCGTGCGCACCCTGGTCCCCTGCGCGGCGATAACCGCCGGCGCGGCCGTCGCCGCCGCGGCGCTCCCGCTCACGCCCCGGACCGGCCGCAACGTCTCGATGACGCTGACCGCCCTGCTCGTCCTGGCCGGGACCCTGACGGCGGCCCGCGTGGTCACCACCCTGGTCAAGTCCCTCGCCCAGTCACGGTCGGGCGTCGCGGGCTCGGCGACGATCTTCGTCAACATCACCCGTGTCGTCGTGCTCGCGATGGGCTTCCTCGTCGTCCTGCAGACGCTCGGCGTCTCCATAGCCCCGCTGCTCACGGCCCTCGGCGTGGGCGGCCTCGCGGTGGCCCTGGCCCTTCAGGACACCCTGGCCAACCTCTTCGCGGGCGTGCACATCCTCGCCGCGAAGACGGTCCAGCCGGGCGACTACATCAAGCTCAGCAGCGGCGAGGAGGGCTACGTCGTCGACATCAACTGGCGCAACACGGTGGTGCGTCAGCTGTCGAACAACCTCGTCATCATCCCCAACGCCCAGCTCGCGGGCACGAACATGACCAACTTCAGCCGCCCCGAGCAGGACCTGTCCATCATGGTCCAGGTCGGTGTCAGCTACGACAGTGATCTGGAGCAGGTCGAGCGCGTCACGACCGAGGTCGTGGAGAGCGTCATGAAGGACGTCGACGGCGCTCTCCCCGAGCACGAACCGGCCGTGCGCTTCCACACGTTCGGCGACTCCAGGATCAGCTTCACGGTGATCCTGGGCGTCGGCGAGTTCAGCGACCAGTACCGCATCAAGCACGAGTTCATCAAGCAGCTCCACCAGCGCTACCGCGCCGAGGGCATCCGGGTGCCCGCCCCGGTCAGGACGGTGAACGTCCAGCAGGGCGAGCTGCCGCCGGGCCTGATCCCGCACCAGCGCGAGGCCCCGGCACCGGCGACGAAGCCGGTGCCGTAACCCGCGCACGGATCAGCGCTTGATCTCCTTGATCTTCAGCATGCGCGTGATGACCTTGTCGAGCTCCTCGTCCTCGAAGACCTTCTTCCAGTCGTCGCGCACGATCGACTCACGGCCGTAGTCCATCGCGATCAGGCACGCGTCGGAGAACGGGTTGGAGCCCTTGAGGGTGTTGGCGAGGGCCACCTGGGTGTGGCCGAGCAGCATCGCGCGGGCGGCCTTCTCGGGGACTCCGACGGTGTGCACGGTCTCGTGCAGCGCCTCGGTGAGCAGCGCGCCGACCATGCAGGCGATGGTCTCGACGAGGGTCGGCTCCAGGACGGCGAGCTGCTTGACGGTCACCCAGTGGACGTCGACGACCGGCGCGTACATCACGCGGATCACGGAGTCGGCGAGTTCGCGCCTGTCCTCGTCGCCGCCTTCGTAGGCGGCGACGACCTCCTGGGGCGCGGCGATCCCGCCGAAGGTGTCCTGCCACTCCTCCTTGGTGGTGCGCTCAAGGAAGACGGAGGGGTGGCAGGGGTGGGCGCACGCGTAGTGGATGTCGTCGCGCTCGAAGAGCAGGCCCGCGTAGGCGGCGGCCGGGTCGAGGGTCAGGACGACGGCTCCGGACCGCATCAGCGGGACGAGTTCGGCGGAGACGGTGCCGAGCACGACGTCCGGCACGGCGAGGATCACGACGTCCGCCTCCGCGACGGCGTCGGCGGACTCGGTCAGTTCGCGGCCGAGGCCGCGGATGAGCTCCTGGCCCTTGGCGGACGCCTCGGAGAAGAGGACCTTGAAGTCGCTCTTCACCAGGTTGTCGGAGACACGCTGGCCCATCTTGCCGGCGGCCCCGATGACGGCGACGGTCTGCACGCCGGCCTCAGTGTTGATCTCGGTGGCCATTACTCGCTCCTCAGAAGTGTGCTGATGCTGATGTGCGTCCACTGGTGTTCGAGCCGGGCGGTGGCGTCGAAGCCGCCGTCCTGCCACGGGAGCCAGTGCTCCACGATCTGGTTCACGCCGGGGGCGCCCGGTGTGCGGGCCCCGTCGACCGCGGCGATCATGCCGTCGTAGTCGAGGAGGCCGGTGCCGAGCGGGCAGCCCGCGTAGGTGAAGCCGACCCAGCCGTCACGGCGGGTGAAGGCGAAGTCCTTGACGTGGATGTTCACGACGTACGGCGCGGTCGCCGCGACCACGTCGGCCGGGCGCTCCAGGCGGGCCACGCTGTTGCCGGGGTCGAGGACGACACCGAGGTGCGGGCTCGCCACACCGCGGACGACGGTGAGCAGATCCTCCGTGGAGACCTGCTCGTACGTCTCCAGGCCGAGCGTCACTCCGGCCGCCTCGTAGGCGGGCACGGACTCGCCGAGCAGCGCGACGGCCTCGCCCGGGGTCGGCCGGTGGGTGGCGGTGTTCATCATGGAACGGACGAGCGTGGCGCCCAACTGCCCCGCAATGTCGAGACACTTGAGCAGGTGGTCCGGCCGCACACCGCGGGTGCCGAGCTCCAGGGTGAGGCCCAGGTCGTCGGCGGCGGCACGGACGTCTGCGAGCTGCGCCGCGTCGTACGTCTCGATCTCGGGGTAGTCGCAGATCTGGAAAACCTCGCCGCCCAGGGCGCGGGTGTCGCGCAGCATGTCCGGCAGTGTCATGGGCCGCGGGGCGCGCTCGGAGATGCGCCAGAAGTACGCGTAGGTGCTGATGCCGTACGCCATCAGGCCACCTCCGCGCGGGAGCTGGAACTGTTGAGCACCTCGTCGAGGATGGCTTCGACGGCGGCCGGGTCGTGCGCGAACCGGCCGAGGAAGAGGCCGCCGACGTCCGGGCCGAGCCGGGTGAGCAGGCCGGGGCCCGCGCTGCCGCCGTAGATGACGGTCGAGCCGGTGTGCGCGGGGTGTTCGTCGAGCCAGCGGGTCAGGGCCGCGCACACCGTGGTGATGTGCTCGGCCGAGGCGGGCTCGGGGGCACCGATCGCCCACTGCGGCTCGTAGGCGAGGACGACTTCACCGGACGTTGTGTGCAGCAGCCGTTCGGCCTCGGCGACGGTGCGGCGGGCCGCCTCGTCCGGGGTGACCGGGTCGAGTTCGCCGACGCAGAGCACCGGGGTGAGGCCGTTGCGCAGGGCGGCGGCCGTCTTGGCTGCGACGACGGTGTCGCCCTCGCCGTAGAGGCGGCGGCGCTCGGCGTGACCGACCTCGGCGTAGCGGCAGCCGATCTCCTTGAGTGAGGGTCCCGAGACCTCGCCGGTGTACGGGCCCGCGTCCTCGGTGGCGATGTCCTGGGCGCCGACCGCGACGCCGGACCCGGCCAGGATCCCGGCGACCGGGACGATCGCGGGGAACGCGGGCAGGACGAAGAGGCGGGCCGCGCCACCGGTGACGGCGGGGTGCCGGTCGGCCGTGCGGGCCAGGCGGCGGGCCCAGTTGAGGGTCTGGGTGTGCCCGAAGTACATCTTCAGACTGACGCCGATGGTGACCGGTGCCGGTGCCGGTGCAGGTGCAGGTACTGCGGGCATCAGGCGGCCTCGTAGTCGCTCATCAGCTGCACCTTGGCGGCGGACGGCGAGGTCTCGTCGAATCGGTAGGTCAGCCACTCGGCGGCGAGGCGGCGGGCCAGCTCGATGCCGACGACGCGCTGCCCGAAGGTGAGCACCTGGGCGTTGTTGGAGAGGATCGCGCGCTCCACGGAGAACGAGTCGTGCGCGGTGACCGCCCGCACCCCCTTCACCTTGTTGGCCGCGATCGCCACGCCGAGTCCGGTGCCGCACACCAGGAGGGCGCGGTCGGCCTCGCCGCGCGCGATCATCTCGGCGGCGGCGATGGCGACCTTGGGGTAGGCGGTGTGCCCGTCGGCGTCCACGCCCACGTCGGTGACGGAGGCGACCAGGTCACTGCCCTGGAGGTCCTGCTTGAGGGCTTCCTTGTACTGGTAACCGGCGTCGTCGCAGCCGACGACGACACGGAGCTTCTCGGTCATGGCTCTTTCCTTTGACTGCGGTGGGTGGTGACGCTCAGCCGCGCTGGGTGAGAACGCCGTGCACGGCGCGGACGATCAGGGCGAGTGAGTGGGCGCCGGCGTCGACGGTGCCCAGGGACTTCTCGGCGTGCGGACGTGCCCGGCCCATCCGGGGCAGCAGGTGTGCGGTGTCCCGGGCTGCCTGTTCGGCGGCGGTGGCGGCGGCGTTCCAGGCGGCGGCGAGGTCGGCTCCGGCGGTGACCTGTGCGCCGAGGGTCTCGGCGAGCGGCACGAGGACGTCGACCATCGTCTTGTCGCCCGCCTGCGCGCCGCCCAGGGCGATCACGCCCTCGGACGCCTCTCGTACGCCGTGGGCGACGGCTTCGGCATCGGGGCGCTCGGTGTTGCCGAGCGCGGCGCCGACGGAACGCAGGATCACGCCCCACAGGGCGCCCGATGTGCCGCCCGCCTTGTCGGCCCAGGCGTCGCCCGCGAGGGTGAGCAGGGACTGCGCTCCGGCGCCCGACTCCCGGGCCCGTACGGCTGCTTCGTACGCGCCGGTCGATCCGCGCCGCATGCCGATGCCGTGGTCCCCGTCGCCCGCGACGGCGTCGATGCGGCCGAGTTCGTCGGCGTGCTCCTCGACGGTGTCCTTGATGACCCGCAGGGCGTCCAGGGCGGTGGCGGCGGCGCGGCGGGAGTCGTCGGTGGCTTCGGGCAGGGCGGTCTCGCTGACGTAGATGTCGTCGAGGCCGCTCTCACCCTCGCCCTCGTCCTCGTACGAGGAGTCGTCCGCGGAGGCGGTGACGGCGCCCTTGCGGTACGCGGGGGTGTCGGCGGGGGCCGTCCACAGGGTTTCGAGTTCGTCGTCGAGCCAGGTCAGCGTGAGCGAGACGCCCGCCATGTCGAAGCTGGTGACCAGTTCGCCGACCTCGGGGTCGACGGACTCGATGCCCGCTTCGGCGAGGAGCGAGGCGACTCTGCGGTAGACGACGAACAGCTCCTCGTACTTCACCGAGCCGAGGCCGTTGAGGATGACGGCGGCTCGCTGCCCCCTCAACTCGCTGATTTCGTCGGGGAGTTCCTTGAGGAGGGTGGCGACGAGCAGTTCGGCGGCCTCGTCCGCGCTCGGCACGGGCCGCTCGTCGATGCCGGGTTCGCCGTGGATGCCGAGGCCGACGGCCATCCGTCCCTCGGGGACGGTGAACAGCGGCTCTTCGGCGCCGGGCAGGGTGCAGCCGGAGAAGGCGATTCCGAAGGAGCGGGTACGGGCGCTCGCGTGCTCGGCGACACGGGTCACCTCGGCGAGGGAGTGGCCCTGTTCCGCTGCCGCCGCGGCCACCTTGAAGACGGGCAGGTCGCCCGCGATGCCGCGCCGCTTGGCGGACTCGGCGGGGGCCGCGCTCGCCACGTCGTCGGTGACGGCGACGGTACGGGTGTCGACGCCCTCGCCCCGCAGCCGCTCGGCCGCCTGGCCGAAGTGCAGGACGTCGCCCGCGTAGTTGCCGTACATGAGGAGTACCCCGCCGCCGCAGTGGGCGGCCTTGGCCACGTTGCGTATCTGCTGGGCGGAGGGCGAGGCGAAGACGTTGCCGACGGCGGCTCCGTGCGCGAGGCCCTGGCCGACCAGGCCGGAGAAGGCCGGGTAGTGGCCGGAGCCGCCGCCGATGACGACCGCGACCTGGCCGCGGGTCTTAGGGGTCGCGCGGACGACACCGCCGGGCACGGAGCGCACCCAGCGGGCGTGGGCCGCGGCGAACCCTTCGAGCGCCTCGTCGGCGAACGCGGCGGGGTCGTTGTGCAGGCGGGTCATCGCATGGCCTCCGTCGGCTCGTGGGCTGCCGGCTCTGTGTCGGTCCCGCCGCGGGCGCCGAGCCGGATCATCAGGGCGGCGGAGAGCAGCATGAAGAAGCCGACCAGGTAGAGCGGCAGGTAGTAGGCGCCGCTCAAGTCCTTGAGCCAGCCGGTGATGTAGCTGGACGCGAAGCCCGCGATGTTGCCCGCGGTGTTGATCAGGGCGATGCCCGCTGCCGCGGCGGCGCCGGTGAGGAACCTGGACGGCACGGACCAGAAGACCGGCAGGGCGGCGAAGATCGAACACGCGGTGACGGTGATGACGGCGACGGTGGCCATGGGCGAGCCCATGTAGAGGGCCAGTGGGATGGTGACGCCGCCGACGATCGCGGGCCCGGCGATGTGCCAGGTGCGGGTGCCCTTGCGGGTGGCGTGCCGGGTCCAGAAGTAGAGGACGATCGCGGCAGGGAGGTAGGGGATCGCGGTGATCCAGGCCTTGTCCATCACGCTGAACGTGGTGCCGTACTGGTCCTGGAAGCCGTTGATGATGGTCGGCAGGAAGAACGCGAGGGCGTAGAGGCCGTAGATGAAGCCGAAGTAGACGACGGCGAGGGTCCAGACGCGGCCGTTGGTGAACGCGGCCTTCAGGTCGCCCTTGGCGTGCTTGCCCTCGTCGGTCGCGTGACCGGACTCGTCGCCGGACTCGTGACCGGTCTTATGGGCGTTCTCGGCGGCCAGTTCCTCGGTGAGCCAGGCCTTCTCGTCCGGGGTCAGCCACTTGGCGTCGGCCGGGCGGTCGATCAGATAGAACCAGGCGATGACGCCGAGCAGGATCGCGGGGACCGACACGAAGAGGAACATCACCCGCCAGCCCTCCAGGCCCAACAGGCCGTGGTGGCCGATCAGCCAGCCCGCGAGCGGGGCACCGAAGACCGTGGTCAGCGGCTGGGCCAGGTAGAAGAGCCCGAGGATCTTGGTGCGGTGGCGGCTGGGCACCCACTGGCTCAGGAAGAGGATCGCGCCGGGGAAGAACCCGGCCTCCGCGACGCCGAGCAGGAAGCGCAGGGCGTAGAGCTCGGTGCTGCTGTTCACCCAGGTGAAGAGGAGGGAGACGACGCCCCAGGTCACCATGATGCGGGCCAGCCAGCGGCGGGCGCCGAAGCGGTGCAGGGCCATGTTGCTGGGGACTTCGAGAACGATGTATCCGAGGAAGAAGATCCCCGAGGCGAAGCCGAACTGCGCGGCGGTGAGCGCCAGATCGTGGCCCATCCCGTTGGGTTCCGCGAAGGAGACGGCGGTGCGGTCCAGATAGTTCACGAAGAACATCAGGGCCACGAAGGGAACGAGACGGGTCGAGACCTTCCTGATCGCCGATTTCTCGACGGCTTGTCTCGTCACCGGTGCTACGGGGGGCGCTGCGCTGGCAGGCATGTGGCGACTCCTCGGCTCGCCGGACGGCTTTGTCCGGTCTGGGTCACTCTCGGCAGGTGGCGTGGGCAGCGGGGGGCGGCCACGCCGGGGCCGATCTGGAGTTCACGCTAGGCCCGATTTTCAAATTGGTCACCAATTTACCAAAGTGGCGAATGTCGCAAGGGTCGGAGTCGTTGAAGCCTTGACAAACACCAGGCGGCGGGAGGCACGCGGGCGCGGAGCCAGGACTCCCCGGCCACCGGATACGGCGGTCTGGTCTACTGGTGACCGTGACCAGTCAGCCCGATCAGCAGCAGCCGGATCTCGCCCAGCTCCTGCGCCCGGTGGTGCGCGAGTCCTCGGTCAGCGAGGTCGCCAAGCGCCTCCTCGACCACCTCTCCGCCGGGAACATCAAGCCGGGCACCCGGCTGCCCGCCGAGCGCCAGCTCGCCGAGGCCCTGGGGGTGGCCCGCTCCAGCGTGCGCGGGGCGCTGTCCGCGCTCGACGTCCTCGGCATCATCGAGATCAGGCCCGGCTCGGGCTCCTACGTCCGCGAGGGCACATCGGAGTTCCTGCCGCGCGCCATCAACTGGGGCCTGATGCTGGGGCAGCGGCGCACCCAGGACCTGGTCGAGGTGCGTACGTACATGGAGGGCGTCTCGGCGCGGCTGGCCGCCGAGCGGGCCGGGGAAGAGGATGTGCGGCGCCTGGAAGGGCACTTGGAGCGGATGCGCGAGGCGGGCTCGGACGTCAAGGCGTTCGTCGACGCCGACATCGCCTTCCACCTGGAGACGGCGCACATCGCGCGCAACTCCGTGCTCAGCGACATCCTGCACAGCATCCGCGCGCTGCTCCAGGTGTGGATGGAGCGGGCCGGCGACATCGAGGGCACCGTCAGCGGCACCCTGTGCGAGCACGGCGCGGTCCTCGACGCGATCCGCGCGGGCGACCCCGAGGCGGCGGACCGGGCGATGGCGGAGCACATGCGTATGGCGAACGTACGGCTGCAGTCTTCCCTTGACGGCGAGGGGCACTCCGCCGGCGCGGGGCGTTAAAGGCGCCCGCAGTTCCCTCCGGGGCGAGCCGTTCACCGCGGGCCGGTGGGGGCTTGTCGCGCAGTTCCCCGCGCCCCTAAAGCCCCTTGAGGGGCTCACCCCTGCCCGAAACCCAGTGACCCAGGAGGGTTTGACAGGTGCGCGTCGCGCAGATCATCATTCCATTAATTGTTTAATGGAATCGAGAGAGGCGCGCATGGACATGACCCCTGCCGATCCCGCCGAGACCGGCGACCCCTCGGGCGTGACCGCGCTCGAGGCCCGCGGCCTGGGCAAGCGCTATCGTCGCGGCTGGGCGCTGCGTGACTGCTCCTTCCGGCTGCCCGCCGGGCGGATCTGCGGCCTCGTCGGACCCAACGGCGCAGGAAAGAGCACCCTGTTGGGGCTCGCCACCCGTCTGGTGAACCCGACCGAGGGCGAACTGCGCATCTTCGGCGTACCGGCGGACGATCCGGCCGCGATGCCCCGCTACGCCTTCCTCTCCCAGGACAAGTCGCTGTACAAGCGCTTCACCGTGGCCGAGACGCTGCGCATGGGCAGCGAACTCAACCCCGGCTGGGACATGGCCGCCGCCGAGCGGATCGTGCGCTCCGGCGATGTCCCGATGGGCGCCAAGGTCGGCACGCTCTCCGGCGGTCAGCGCACCCGCGTCGCGTTCGCCCTCGCCTTCGGCAAGCGGCCCGAACTGCTGCTGCTCGACGAGCCGATGGCCGACCTCGACCCGCTGGCCCGCGACGAGATGAGCTCCCTGCTGATGTCCGAGGCCGTCGAGCGCGGCACGACGGTAGTGATGTCCTCCCACATGCTGGCCGAGCTGGAGGACATGTGCGACTACCTCCTGGTCGTCGCCGGCGGCAGGATCCGGATGGCCGGCGACGCCGATGAGCTGGTCAGTGCCCACGCCCTGGTGACCGGCCTCGCTCCCGACGGGAAGCCGCCCGCGGACCTCACCCCGCACACGGTGGTCGAGTTCCGTTCCCAGGGACGGCAGTTCCGCGCCCTGCTGCGCCCGGGCGGGCCGATGGCCCCGGACTGGGAGGTCACCGAACCGAGCCTGGAGGAAGTCCTGCTCGCCCACCTCCGCTCGCCGGACACGGAGCCGCTGTTCACGCACGACGCACGCATCGCCGCCGAAGGGATCGCCGCCGCATGAGCACCACCCTCACCGAGCAGCCGCGCACGGGGCAGCCCGCCAAGAAGCCCGGCCTGCTGCACGGGCTCACCTGGCTCGTCCTGCGCCAGCACCGCGCCACGACGTGGCTCGTCGTCGCCCTGGTCGTGCTCGGCGCGGCCGGGATCATCCACGAGCGCGGCGCGATGGCCGACATGCTCGCCGGGAAGGGCTGGCCGGACCGAGAGGTCCACCTGATGTCGGCCCCGCACGGTTTCGAGTACATCACCTCGGCGCTTGGCGCCCTGCCCGTCTTCTTCGGTGTCTTCCTCGGCGCCCCACTGATCGCGAGCGACCAGGAACACGGCACCGCCCAGCTGGTCACCACGCAGTCGGTGCCGCGCCGCCGCTGGCTCGCGGCCAAGCTCGCCTGGTGCCTCTCGCTCGTCCTGCTGTCCACCGTCGTACTCTCCACGCTGCTCTTCTGGTGGTGGGAGCCCTACCGCGATCTCATGCTCACGGACTGGCTGTCGGGCGAGGTGTTCGACAACACCGGCCCCATGCTCGCCGCGCTCTCCCTCTTCCTCACCATCAGCGGCGTCGCGATCGGCATGCTGCTGCGCAGGGTGCTGCCCGCCATGCTGGCCACCTTCTTCTTCGCCCTGTTCGTGGTGGTGGCCTGGGGCGAGTCCCGTGGCCGTCTCGCCACCCCGCGCCTGATCACGTATCCGCTGAACGGCGACGCGCCCCCCATCCTCGACAGCGGCAGCGCGGTGGAGACGGACCGCTGGATCGGCAGCGCCGACGGGCAGCTCTACGGATGGGGCACCTGCGCCGAGCAGACCGAGAAGGCCACCAACGCCTGCATCAAGGAGCACGGCATCGTCAACAACGTGGTCGAGTACTTCGGCTACGACCAGATGCCGGGCATGCAGTGGACCGGCGCCGCCCTGCTGCTCGGCGCGACCGCCGCCGTGGCCGTCTTCGTCCTGTGGTGGGCGTCGCGGCGGCCCCTCTAGGGCGATCACGAAGGCACATACGTAAAGTGTCCGCAAACGAGCAGAGAGTGGGGACAGTGGTCGAATTCCGCATCGACCGGCGCAGCGGGGTGGCCACGTATCTGCAGATCGTGCGCCAGGTCGAACAGGCCCTGCACATGGGCGCGTTGGTGGAAGGCGACCGGCTGCCCACGGCCGCGCAGGTCGCCGCGGCCACGAAGGTCAATCCGAACACGACGCTCAAGGCCTACCGCGAGCTGGAGCGCGCGGGCCTCGCCGAGGTCCGCCAGGGAGCGGGCACGTTCATCACCCGCTCGCTGGCCCGGCCGCAGGCAGGCCCGGACTCCCCCCTGCAGAACGCCCTCGCCCAGTGGATGCGCCAGGCGCGGTCCGAGGGGCTCACCGGGCAGGACGTCACGGCGCTGTTCGAGGCCGTGCACGCGGCCACGTTCCGGGCGGAAGGGGCCGAGTGAGGCTCCTCGCCGCGGACACCCTCGACAAACCCCATAAGCAACCGCTTAGTATCGGGTGTGCGGGGCTCCCTGCCCCGGGATCGGTCCCGCCGTAACCGTCACCGCATGGAGAATCCGCATGGCATCCCTGCTCCTGTCCCGTCGCGATCTCGAGTTCCTGCTCTACGAGTGGCTGGACGTGCCCGCGCTCACCGGCCGGGAGCGGTATGCGGACCACTCCCGCGAGACCTTCGACGCCGCCCTCGAACTCAGCGAGCAGATCGCCACGCGGCACTTCGCCCCGCACAACAAGAAGGCCGACGCGCAGGAGCCCACCTTCGACGGGGAGCGGGTGCACATCATCCCCGAGGTGAAGGAGGCGCTGCGCGTCTTCGGGGACTCGGGGCTCCTCGCCAGCGCCATGGATCACGAGATCGGCGGCGGGCAGCTGCCCGCCGTGGTGGCGCAGGCCTGCTTCGCCTGGTTCCAGGCGGCCAACGTCGGCACGGCCGCCTATCCCTTCCTGACCATGGGCAACGCCAATCTGCTCCTGGCGCACGCGTCGAAGGAGCAGATCGACACCTACGTACGCCCCATGGTGGAGGGCCGCTTCCTGGGGACGATGTGTCTGTCGGAGCCGCAGGCCGGTTCGTCGCTCGCCGATGTGGCGACGCGGGCCGAGGAGCGGCAGGACGGGACGTACCGCCTCTTCGGGAACAAGATGTGGATCTCCGGCGGCGAGCACGATCTGTCGGAGAACATCGTGCATCTGGTGCTCGCCCGCATCCCCGGCGGCCCGCCCGGCGTCAAGGGGCTCTCGCTGTTCATCGTGCCCAAGGTCCTGGTCGGCGACGACGGCGTGCTCGGCGAGCGCAACGACGTCGTGCTCGCGGGCCTCAACCACAAGATGGGCTATCGCGGGACCACCAACACCCTGCTCAACTTCGGCGAGGGCGCCCACCGGCCCGGCGGTGAGCCCGGCGCGGTCGGCCACCTCATCGGGGAGGCCCATCACGGCCTCGCGTACATGTTCCACATGATGAACGAGGCCCGGATCGGCGTGGGCCTGGGCGCCACCGCGCTCGGCTACACCGGCTATCTGCACGCCCTGGACTACGCGCGCACCCGCCCGCAGGGCCGCCCCGTCACCGCCAAGGACCCGGCGTCACCGCAGGTCCCGATCATCGAGCACGCCGACGTCCGCAGGATGCTCCTGGCCCAGAAGGCGTACGTGGAGGGCGCTCTGGCGCTGAACCTGTACTGCGGGCGGCTGCTCGACGAGCAGAACACCGGCGCCTCGCAGCAGGACCGCGACGAGGCCAAGCTGCTGCTCGACGTGCTCACGCCCATCGCCAAGAGCTGGCCGTCGCAGTGGTGCCTGGAGGCCAACAACCTGGCGATCCAGGTGCACGGCGGCTACGGCTACACACGTGAGTACAACGTCGAGCAGTTCTACCGCGACAACCGCCTCAACCCCATCCACGAGGGCACGCACGGCATCCACGGCCTCGACCTGCTCGGCCGCAAGGTCGTCATGGGCGGCGGCGCCGGGCTGCGGCTGCTCGGCGAGCGCATCTCGCGGACGAGCGCGCGTGCCGCCGCGGCGGGCGGCTCCGCGGCCGGGTACGGGCGTGCGCTCGACGCGTCCGTGGCCCGTGCGGTGGACGTGACCCAGCGGCTGTGGTCGACGGGTGACCCGCAGACGGCGCTCGCCAACGCGAGCGTCTACCTCGAAGCGGTCGGGCACGTGGTCGTCGCCTGGATGTGGCTGGAGCAGATGCTGGCGGCCGAAGCGGGCACCGAGGACTTCCACGCGGGCAAGCTCGCGGCCTGCCGCTACTTCTTCCGCCATGAACTGCCCAAGACCGAGGCCCAGTTCACGCTTCTCGAAAGCCTGGACCGGACCGCACTCGAACTGGACGAGAACGCCTTCTGATCCAGAAGTACAGGACCACCGAGCACACCGCCGCGAACGCGCACCACGTGGAGATGTACTCCCGGCGCCACAGCAGCACGCACACCGCCGCACCGGCGGCGACCAGGACCCCGAACAGGACGAGACCCCGGTCGCCGGAGAGGAACAGGGAGCCGACCGTGGCCAGGAGGTATCCGGCGACGATGAGACCGGACTGCGGCAGGTCGAGCACGTACCCGACGGTGTGGCCGCGGATCTCGGCCGTCACGGTGCGGGTCGCCAGGCAGTATGACAGCGCCGCCGCCGTCGCGATCCCCGCCGCAAGAGGGATCGCGAGGCGGCGGCGCGCTTCGGGCGGCGCCGCGCACAGCACCGCGAGGGGCAGCCACAGCGGGAGCAGCGGCAGGGCGATCACGGCCCAGGCGAGGGTGGCGGGGCCCGTGCCGCCGTCGCCCCGCCATACCTGCGACTCGATGATCTGGTGGGCGCCGAGCAGCAGCGGGAGCGCGGCGATCGGCACGTCGCGCGGGCGCCCGCCGCGGACCGCCCTGGTCACACAGGCCACCCCCACGGCCGCGACACCCGCGCCCGCCACGAGATCGGCCGTCTCGCTCCAGCACATGGGCCCACGCTACGGTCCCCGCAGCGCACCGGCGCGGCGGGCGGGCCGCGGGAGTTACGCGGGGCCGTGCGGGTCGGGCTCGATGTTCTGGTTGAGGCGGAAGACGTTGTCCGGGTCGTAGGCGGCCTTGATGCGCGCCAGGCGCGGGTAATTGTCCCGGTAGCTCGCCCGTACGCGTTCCTGGCCCTCGTCCATCATCATGTTCACGTAGGCGCCGCCCGCCGAGTACGGGTGCAGCGCGTCGAAGTAGTCGACGGTCCAGCGTTTGATGAGGTCGGCGTTGGCCGGGTCGGTGTCCACTCCCGCGTACACGCAGGCCCAGCGGGCGCCGCGGTAGCTCCAGGCGGTGTCGGCGGCGCCGGGGTCGTGGGCGGCCCCGTCGATGGGATACAGGTGCATCGTCGACTTCATGGTCGGCACCTCGACGCCGAACTTGGCGTGCAGGGCGACGGCGTCGTCCGGGATCTCGTCGACGAAGTCCGCCCGCCAGTACCACTGGTCGCCGGGCGGGTAGAGCCCGTCGAACATGGACTGGAGCACCGGATGCGGCATCTCCCCCACGGCGTGCAGGAGCGGATCGGGCAGCGCGTCGAGGAGGGGCGCCATGGCCCGGTCCGCGGCGGCCTGGTTCCCGGCGGTGTGGCACCACACGACGCCGCAGATCTTGCGCAGGTGGAGGCTCTCGGGGAAGGGCGGGGCGGGGGGCACGGTGCCGAACATGAAGAAGCCGGTCACCTCGCGGGGCAGCCCGGGCAGGAAGTCGCGGTAGGCGGCGAGGACTTCACCGCCCTGTTCGGCGGCCCAGAAGGTGGGGCCCGCGATGACCGTGCTCAGTTCGTGCAGCCGGAAGAGGAAAGAGGTGACGACGCCGAAGTTGCCGCCGCCCCCGCGGACCGCCCAGTACAGGTCGCTGTTCTCCTCGGCGCCGGCCCGCACCTGACGGCCGTCGGCGAGGACGAGGTCGGCCTCCAGGAGGTTGTCGATGCTCAGCCCGAACCTGCGCGTGAGGTGGCCGAGGCCGCCGCCCAGGGTGAGGCCGCCGACGCCCGTCGAGGAGATGATGCCGCTCGGTGCGGCCAGGCCGTGTTCGTGCGTGGCACGGTCCACCTCGCCCCACACACAGCCGCCGCCGACCCGTACCGTGCGGGCCGCCGCGTCGACCTCGATCGCCTTGAGCGGTGACAGGTCGGCGACCACGCCGCCCTCGACGGTGCCCAGGCCCGCTCCGTGGTGGCCGCCGCCGCGGACCGCGAGCGGCAGGCCGTGCGCGCGGGCGAAGCCGATGACGCGGGAGACGTCGTCGGCGTCGGTGCAGCGGGCGACGAGTGCGGGACGCTTGTCGGCCATGGCGTTGTAGACGGCGCGCGCCTCGTCGTACCCGGCGTCGTCCGGTCCCTTCAACTCCCCTTTGAATCCGGCCAGTTCCCTGCGTGCTTCCTGTGCTGGCGTCATGGGCTCCCCCGTCATGGTCTCCCCCGTTGGATCGGGGCATCCGATGAGCCCGTTCTAGTGCCGCCCCCGCCGCGCCGGTAGACGTCCTCGCCACCCAGCTAATGTCCGGCCGTTGCCTACTTTTCGCGGTCGATCTCGATGCCCAGCTGCGCCGCGCGGGCGGCGACCTCGCGCCGGGTGCGGGCGCCGAGCTTCTCCAGGACCGCACGGACGTGGTTGTCGACCGTGCGGACGGACAGGAAGAGCCGGGCGGCGATCTCGATGTTGGTCAGGCCCTCCGCCAGGAGGCGGCCGACCTGGAGCTGGCGTCCGGTGAGGCCGGCGGGGTTGCGGCGGGTCGCCGCGTGCGGACCGCGCGGAATGCGGGCCACGCCCAGGGTGCGCAGATCGGCGCGGACGATGCGGGCCAGGGGCTCGGCGCCCAGGGCGTCGAGGGCGGCGAGCGCGGTGAGCTTGTCCGTCGGGTCCGGGCTGTCCGCGAGGGCGGCGGCGTGCTCGTAGGGGCAGCCGGCCGCCCGCCAGGCCTCGGCGGCCGGGCGCCATCGCCCGGCGGCCTGCAGGTCGTAGGGATGGTCCGAGCCGTCCACGGAGACGGGCTGCCCCGCCTTGGCGAGCCAGTGGCCGAGCTCCGCGCGGTACGGCGTCGCGGCCAGGGAGCGCGCCTGTGCGTAGAGCGGGCCGACGGCGTCGGTCACGGCCGCGAGGTCACCGCGCAGCCAGGCCGCCTCCGCACGGGCCGCCGCGACCGGGGCCGTGCGCTGGAGCTCCCTCGTCCGCGCGGCGACCTCCCAGGCCCGTCCCAGAAGTTCCTCGCCGCCGTCCGCGCCGCGCCGGATCCGCACGCGCGCGAGGACGGTCAGCGCGGGGCAGCGCGCGGGCGGGAACTCCTGCGCGTCACCGGACTCGGCCTGCTGCTCCGCCTCGTCCCACTTCCCCGCGGCGAACTGCCGCAGCGCGAGCTCCACTTGGAGGTAGCGCAGGAACCCCAGATGTTCCGTGCGGTCGGCGAACTCCATGGCGGGCCCCAGGAAGTGGTCCGCCTCCGCGAAGCGGAGGTTCTCCAGGAGCGTCCAGATGACGTTGGCGTAGGCCCGGCAGGCGTGCTCGGCCTCGTCCGCCTTCAGGGCGACCGCCAGGCTCTCCTCCAGCTGCGGGCGCCCCAGCGGATCGCCGCCGCGCCAGCGTGCGGTGCCCACGTTGTTCAGGGCGTGCGAGAGGATCGCCGCGTCGCCGGTGCGCCGGGCCAGGGTGATGGCGCGCTCGCCGAATCCGACGGCCTCGGCATACCGGTCGGAGAGCATGCGCAGCTGGGAGGTGTTGCTGAGCGCGAGCGCGAGCAGCTTCTCGTCCCCGGCCTGTTCGAGTACGTCGATGGCTTCCCTGGCGGCCTCCTGCGCCGCGTCCGCGTCGCCCGCCCACCAGTGGATGCGCGAGAGCCAGCGCAGATCGGCGCCGAGCGCCCGCAGGTCGCCCAGCGAGCGGCGCAGGGCGACGGCTTCCCGCTGGGCGCCGACGGCGGCCGGGGAGTCGGCGATGGTGTAGCTCTCCACCGCGAATCGTTCGAGCAGGTCGGCGAGTTCCGCCGGGCCGTAGCGGCCGCGCTGGCGCAGGACAAGGCGCAGCTGGGCGGCGGCCTCCCGGTGCGCGCCGGTGCGCGCGGCGTCCCTGGCCGCGTCGGGGCCGTAGCGTGCGATGGCGTCCTGGTCGCCGGCCTGGGCGGCGTGGTGGACGATGCGCGAGTAGTCGGCGCCGGGCTGTGCGACCAGGACGGTGAGCACCTTGCGGTTGAGCTCGATGCGCCGTGCCGCGGGCAGCGAGTCCGCGATGGCCCGCCGGATGATCTCGTGCCGGAACATCACGCGCTCCGGGGACACGACGAGCAGGCCGCGCCGCTCGGCCGCGGTCAGCTGGCCGAGGCCCTCCGGCAGCAGCGCGTCGGCCAGGGGGCGCTCGGCCGCCGACGGCACCACGGCGAGCTGTTCGAGCGCGTCGCGTGCCGCGTCGTCCAGGCCGCGAAGCCGGGCCAGGACGGCGTCGACCACGGTCGGGGGCACGTCCCCGGTGCCGCCAGCCGCGACGACCTCGGCGACGTAGAAGGGGTTGCCCGACGTCACGGCGTACACCTGGGCGGCGTCGAGGCGGCTCGCCGCGCTCAGGGTGCGCACCGCGGTGCGGGACAGGCGGGACAGCGGGACCCGGTGCACGCGGGCGGCCTGTGACACCTGGCCCAGGAGGTGGCGCAGGGGGTGTTCGCGGCTCAGCTCGTCGTCACGGTAGGTCAGCACGAGGACCGCGGGCATGCGGTCCATGCGGCGTACCAGGAATCGCAGTGCGTCGAGAGAGGCCTCGTCCGCCCAGTGCACGTCCTCTACGACCAGGACCGTCGGATGCGGCGGATCACCGAGCTCGGCCCGCAGCGCGTCGTACACCCGGTACCGGTCGCCGCCCTCGGTGACCGCCTGCGCCAGCTCCGCCCGTACGCTCCCGACAAGGTCACGGAAGGGGCCGAGCGGGCGCCGCATGGCGAGGTCGTCGCACTGCCCCACAAGCACCCTGGCCTGCGCGGACAGTGCTCCCGGCAGCGCGTTCACGAGGCTTGATTTGCCGATCCCGGCCTCGCCGAAGACGAGCGCCACCGAACCCGCGCCGCCGGCCGCTTCCCGTGCCGCGGCGGTCAGCCGAACCAGTTCGCGATCCCGCTCGAGGATCCCCCCGTCCACGCGGGAATTGTCCCACGCTGCGGCGTATTCCCGTGGGCCGTCGGGAGGTTCGGCCCTCGTCGGCTCATGACCGTGGGCCCCGGATGGTGCGGGCCGGCGTCGGGGCCGCGGGGACGGCGTGGCGGGACCCACACCCGGCGACATGAGTAAAGCGGGTACGCTTGCGTCATCGATCACATAATGATCAACCCTCGTTCCCTGCCAGGAGGACGCATGACCTCGCCGTCGCAGACCGCGCGCACCCCCCAGACCCTCGATCGCCCCTTCAGCGTCGGCAGCCTCACCCTGCCCAACCGCATCGTGATGGCACCCATGACCCGGGAGTTCTCGCCGGGCGGCGTACCGGGCGCGGACGTGGCGGAGTACTACGCCCGCCGGGCCGCCGCCGGCGTCGGCCTGATCATCACCGAGGGGACGTACGTCGGCCACGCCTCCGCCGGCACGAGCGACCGGGTCCCGCGCTTCCACGGCGACGACGCCCTCGAAGGCTGGCGCAAGGTGGTCGACGCCGTGCACGGAGCGGGCGGGAAGATCATTCCGCAGCTGTGGCACGTCGGCATCACCCGCGACGAGGGCAAGGGCCCGGTGCCCTCCGCCCCCGCGGCGGGCCCCTCCGCGATCGGCCTGGACGGACAGCCCAAGGGCAGCGCCCTGACGGCCGACGACCTCGACGACGTGATCCGGGCGTTCGCGGACGCCGCTGCCGCCGCCGAGCGCATCGGCTTCGACGGAGTCGAACTGCACGGCGCGCACGGCTACTTGATCGACCAGTTCCTCTGGGAGCGCACCAATCGGCGCACCGACGGCTACGGCGGCGACATCGAGTCCCGCACCCGCTTCGCCGCGGAGATCGTCGCGGCCGTACGGGCCGCCGTCTCGCCCGACTTCCCCGTCTTCTTCCGGCTCTCGCAGTGGAAGGCCGGCAGCTACGACGCGCAGCTCGCCCAGTCCCCCGAGGAACTGGAGCGCCTGCTCACGCCGCTGGTGAACGCGGGCGTCGACGTCCTGCACGCCTCCACCCGCCGCTACTGGGAGCCCGAGTTCGAGGGCAGCGACCTCAACCTCGCGGGCTGGGTCAAGAAGGTGTCCGGGGTGCCCGTGGTCACCGTGGGCTCGGTCGGCCTCGACCAGGTGTTCATCGGTGCGCAGGGCTGGGCGGCGCCGTCCGCCGCCACCGGCATCGACCCGCTCATCGACCGCCTGGAGCGGGACGAGTTCGACCTGGTCGCGGTGGGCCGCGCCCTCATCGCCGACCCGGAGTGGGCGGCCAAGGCCCTGGAGAGCCGGCTCGGCGACGCGCTGCCCTTCGACAAGTCGCAGCTGACGAGCCTGGTCTGAGCGACAGCCACCCGATGCGGTCCCGGCGACGCCCGGGACCGCACTCCGGGCGACGGCAGCTAAGCCCATACGCTACTGTCGCCCGCGGTCGCGTAGGATATGTCCATGACCTGGCCTGCCACCGAGCGTTATTTCCCCACCGCCGTCCCCGGCGGCCTGGGGCTCGTGCAGGACATGCTGAACACCGCGCCCTCCGGCGGCGCACCCGACGCCGATCTGCTCGGTGACGTGACCGCCGCGCAGGACTGGATCTCCGTGGCGCTGCCCACCTGGGCCGAGCGGACGGGGCGCACGGCGGTGCGGCTCACCCTCACCGAAGAGGACCTGCCCAAGCTGCGGCAACTGCGCGAACAGCTGCGCCGCGCCCTGCACTCGCGGTGCGGCAGCACCGGCGGCGAGAGCGACGGCGGCGAGGGCGACACCCCGCGCTACACCTCCTGCGCCCTCCAGGTCAGCCTGCACGGCGACGCGGCCCTGACCACCGAACCCGAGGGCGAGGGCTGGCGCTGGCTGACCTCGGCCGTGCTGTGCGAGGCGCTGCTCGCCCAGACGACCGGAGAGTGGCGGCGCCTGAAGATCTGCCGCAACGAACGCTGCGCCACGGCGTTCTACGACCGCTCCCGCAACAACAGCGGCGTCTGGCACTCCACCCGCGACTGCGGGAACGCCGCGAACCTGCGGGCCTCGCGGCAGCGCCGCAGGGCGGGCGCCGAAGCGGAACCGACGCCGGGCGGCTAGGGCCTGATCCAAACGAGCGGCCCTGGCGTCAACTGCCGTACTCCACCAGGCTGGTGGGCGTCACGATGCGCTGCACCGAGCCCAGTACGGACTTCTTGTCGGGGTCGGAGCCCTTCCCCCGCAGCCGGTCCGCGAGCAACTGGCCCGCCACCCGGCCCACTTCATCGCTGTCGTACGCCACGAGCGTGAGCGGCAGGCCCAGCGAGTCGGCGAGCTCGAAGTCATCGAAGCCCGCGAGCGCGGTGTCGGTGCCGGACGCGCGGATGGCGCGGAACGCCCCTATCGTGTTGCGGTTGTTGGAGCAGAACAGCGCGGTGGGCGGCTCGGGCAGCGCAAGGAGTTCGGCTGCGGCGCGCCGGGCCTCGCGCGGCTCGGTCTGGCCCTGCCGTACGCAGCTGTCGTCGAAGGGGATGCCATGGGCGGCGAGGGCGGCGGCGTATCCGCGCAGGCGCTCGGTTCCGGTGTAGACGGCGGGCGGTGAGCCGAGGAAGCCGATCCTGCGGTGGCCGCGGGTGATCAGCCGGGCGGTGGCGGCGCGGGCCCCGCCGAAGTCGTCGACCAGGACGCAGTCGGCCTCGAACCCTTCGGGCGGCCTGCTGGCGAGCACCACGGGTACGCCGTCGGCCGCCGCGGCGGCGAGATGGCGCTGATCGGCCGCGGCGGGTACGGCGATGATGCCGTCGACGCGGCGGGCCACCAGGTCGGCGACGAGTTCGCGTTCGCTGTCCAGGTCCTGCCCGGTGTTCCCGATGACGGTCTTGAAGCCGTCGCCCCCGATGACGGAGTCCACTCCGAGGGCGAGGCGCGAGTAGAAGGGATTGGCGAGGTTCGTGACGACGAGCCCGACCAGGCCGGTGCCCCGGCCCAGGCGGAGGCTGCGGGCCACTTCGTTGGGCCGGTAGCCGAGCTCCGCCGCAGCGGCGCGGATGCGCTCCCGGGTGGCCGGGAGCACGCTGGGGTCGTCGCGCAGGGCCCTGGACGCGGTCATCGCGCTGACTCCCACCCGCTGGGCGACGTCCCGCAGGGTGGCCGGGCCGTCCGCGGGGGAACGCGGTTCAGGCATCGTCACGTGTTGTCCTCTCTCCCGGGTCCCACGGGCCGCCCTCACCGCCCGGCGACACCGGCGTACTCCGCCGCCCCGATCAGCGCCGCGTCCGCGCCCAGCGTGCCCTGGCGCGGTCTTACCGGAGTATTCCCGAAGCCGGTGCTCAGGGCGGGGCCGACCAAGTCCCAGGAAAGCGCCATGGCGCCGCCGACCACGACCACCGACGCGCCGAAGTCCCGTACGTACGGGGCCAGGACAGTACCGAGAGCGGCCAGGGCCTCGTCAAGCACCTGCGCGGCCCAGCGCTCGCCCTCCCTCGCCCGTACGGCGATGTCCCGGACATCCACGCGGCGTTCGCCGGGGCGTGCGCCGTACCGGCTTTCGTAGCGGGCCAGGATCGCCCGCCGCGACACGAAGTGTTCCAGCGGCGCGCCGGACCAGCGCAGCAGGTCGACGCGGCCGCCGGGCGGCACGCCGGGCCCTTCGCGGCGCACGATCCCGTCCGCGAGGAACGCCGACCCCACCCCCGTCCCCAGGGTGATGCCCACACAGCGGCGGTGGCCGACCGCCGCGCCCGCGCTCCACTCCCCCAGCGCGAACGCGTGCGCGTCGTTCAGGAACACCACGTCCGCGGGCCGGGGCCACAGGCCGTCGACGAGCACCGCGCGCACGTCGATGCCGTACAGGTCGTCGAACTTCCCCACGCCCCTGAAGCGGGCGATGCCCTTCTCGTGGTCGAAGGGCCCCGGCACCGCTGCGGCCCACACCTGACCGGCGGGCACCTGAAGCTCACCGGCGCAGCGCACGACCGTGCCGAGAATGTGCTCGGCGTTGCCCCACGCGTCCAGTGGCCGCCGGATCCGCCGGCTCACCCGGCCGCGCATCGGGTCCACGAGAGCGGCGGTGACATGGGTGCCGCCGATCTCCAGGACGGCTCTCACGACGGGCTCGCACCCGCACCGCGGCGGTCCCGCACGAGCGCCTTGACCACCTTGGCCGGGCCTCCCCGCGCCAGCAGGCGGTAGCCGCCGACGGCCGCGGGCACCGTCAGCGTCTCCGCGTACGCCAGTGTGTGCCGGTCGCCCGCCGAGGTGAGCACCGTGATCCCCTCGCCCTCCACCACGTTCAGGACGTGGAAGCGCCCCGCCGTGTCGTCGGCGGCTTCGGCGTCCGCGTCAAGGACGTAGCGCCGGACCTCGTAGAACATCTCGTCGAGCGAGCCGAGCAGTTCCTCGTGCCAGCCGTGCCCGCGCCGCAGGACGTACGGCTCCTGGACCAGGTCGCGTCTCACCGCGTCCCCGCGCCGCTCGGTCTCCAGGTTGGCGAGGCCGTGCTCGTAGGGCAGGGGGCGCGGTTTGCCGTCGGCGTCCGGCCGCAGCCAGTCGTAGAAGCGCAGGCTGTAGAGGTACGGGGTCGCGCTGATCTCCAGTACGAGGTTGCCCGCGCCGCTGGCGTGCGGGGTGCCCGCCGGGATCATGAAGAGCCTGCCCTGGTCGGCGGGGAACGTCATGACGTGGTCGGCGGGGTCCATCGCCACCCCGTCGTGCGCCGCCTCCTCGATCTCCTTGCGGAAGAGCGCGGGGTCGGCGTCCTCGCGCAGGCCGAGATAGACGCGGGTGTCCGCGCTGCCGAGGGTCATGTAGTACGTCTCGTGCTGCGTGTAGTGCCAGCCGAACCGCTCCCTCATGTACGGCTCCTTGGGGTGGCAGTGCACCGAAAGGTTGCCGCCGCCCACGGTGTCCAGATAGTCGAAGCGGATCGGGAAGGACGTGCCGAAGCGGGCGTGCGCGTCCGGCCCGAGCACCTCGTCGGGGTGCAGGACGCACAGGAGCTGGAAGGGGACCTCCGCCTGGGCCCCGGGACCGTGGCCGATGAGGATGCCCGCTTCGGGGGCGATGAGTTCGTAGCCGAGGGCGGTGTTGAGTGCGCCCGAGTTGAATCCGAGTGCGCGCTGCCCCCAATGCCCGCCCCAGGGCGTTGAGTTGAAGAACGGTCTGGTGCGGACGGGGCGGCGCGCGAGGTCGGCGTAGCTCGCTCGCAGGCCGTCCCCGTCGAGGTACACCGGCTGCTCGGGGTCCTGCACGTCCAGCCATCCGTCCAGCTGGCCGGCGACCGCGTCGCGGTGGCGGTCGAGCATCGGCCAGTCCACGAAGAAGAGCCGCTTCAACTCGGCCCGCTCACCGGGCAGTCCGAGGTTGCTCACCTCCCCGGCCGCCACCGCGGACTCCGCGTGCCGCTTGGGCAGGTCGGCGTACCAGAGCACGTCGTGCAGGACCAGGGAGGCGCCGGGGCCGTAGACGAGCAGCAGGTCCTCCAGGTCGCTGTCGCCGTCGTCGCCGCGCGGGAGTTCCTCGAACAGATCGGACAGGGGGTTCTCGGCGAGCTTGCAGTAGTAGGGGTCGTCGGCGTCCGGGGCGCTCATGGTGCGGCGGCGCACCACGGCGGGGGGTGCGTAGCGCGTACGGATGTCGAGGGTGCGCACGGGGAAGGGGCAGGCGGCGGTGAGCCGGGCCGCGATGGTCTCCCAGTCGGCGGCGGGTGGCCCCTCGACGGCCACGATCGCGGGTTCAGAGGGCAGTTGGGCGGCCACCGCCTGCCAGCCGCCGGTCAGTACGGTCCCCGGTGCCGGGGGGTAACGCGGGTCGAGCCGGTACACGCATGCTCCTTCGAGCGGAGGTTCTTCACTGGAATTCAGGGACGTACGAGCAGCACGGCGGTCGTGCCGAGTGCCGGTACGTCGACGGTCAACGTGCCCCCCGACAGCGGAAGTTCACTGACTGCTCCGCCCAGATAGTCCGCGCGGTGGGCGGCCGTGACCGGGAAGCCGACGCGTACCGGGCAGGCCACCGGCTCCTGCGCGAACGACTGGAGCCGGAGCAGGACCTCGCCGGGCCGCGGCGTCGTGGCACCGACCAGGCGGACCCTGGTGTCCCCGAGGTCGGCGAAGGTGAGGGACGCCGGTCCGCCGTGCTCGGCTCCTCTGGCACGCACGGCCCGCAGCGGACGGCTCCGGGCCGCCGCCGTCCGGGGGCCGAGCCCGTCGGCGGTGGGGCCGCAGGCCAGGCTGTAGCGGTAGGTGAACTCGAAGCCCTGCGCGCCGGGGAAGTTGGTGTCCCAGAGGTTGTTGTGGATCCAGGAGAAGACGGTGGCGGGCTCGTCGTGCCCCATGGTCTTGGGGAAGGGCGCGTACGGCAGCGCGATGTTGCCGAACTGCACCAGCGGCGCGTCCTGCGTCGACCAGGCCACCGCGAGCCCGTCGTCGGCGAGGGTCACCCAGCGGCGTACGGCCCGCATGTGCAGGGCGGATCCCGGCACCACGGGGAGGTTCGTGCCCGTCAGGCCGCCGGAGGCCTCCATCCGCACGACCGGCTCCTCGAAGGCGAAGGGGAACGCGAAGTAGGCGCTCTCCTTGCGCAGCGTCGCGTCCTTGTCGAGGCGGTTCTCGATGTCGAGGCGGGGTACGCCCGCGGGCAGGGTGAGGGTGGTGCGCAGCCGGTTGGCTCCGGCGGGGCGGGTCTCGTAGGTGATCGATTCGGCCGTCGGCGTGGAGCGGCGGGCGATGAGCGCGGCGGGCGGGGCCACGGCGCGGTTGCCGAGGTGTTCGAGGCGGTCGGACGCCGTCGTACGGCTGGAGTTGTGGTTGAAGGCTCCGGCGGTGGTGTAGCTGTCGTGGATGTAGCCGTTGAAGCCGACGGTGGCGTCCTGCCGGACGAGTTCGCGGCCGGTCGCCTTGTCGACGACCGAGGCGATACAGGCGTGCGCCAGGTCGACGCGGACGGCGAGGTGTTCGTTCTCCAGGAGGGTCGCCCCGGGGACGGCGTGCGCCGCGGCGGCGGTCTGGGCCGGGTTCTCGCGCTCGGTGCCGCCGGTGGGGTTCCAGCCGGTGGCGGCCTTCACGGTGGTGGTCCGTGACCGCTCGTCGGCCCGCGTGGCGTCGGCGGTGATGTCCAGGCGTACCGACCCGGCGGGCGGCACCTCGTCCACGCGGACAAGCAGGAACCGTCCGGCGTCGCGGTGGTCGTCGTTGGTCTGTGGCTGTTCCTCGTGGTCGAGGCGGCGCCCGTCGCGGGCGTCGTGCACGGCCACGGGCTGCTCAAGCGGCACGCTGCTCTCCGGCAGGAAGAGCCGTACGACGTCCGTGCGCGGCCACGAGCAGGTGTTGATCACGTGGTAGGTGGCGGCGGCGCCCGGTGACACCGCGAGCCGCTGCCCCAGGCGGGCGCTCGCCCGGCCGATGAGCGCGTTGCCGTCGTCGTACGCGCGCAGCGCCTGCCCGTACTTCCAGTGCCACTGGTGTTCTCCGGAGTGGCCGCCCTCGTCGCCGTGGGTCCACGGGTCGCCGGCGCCCCAGGTGTGCTCGTCGAAGAGCGACACCGCTTCGTAGACCCCGGCGGCGTCCCGCGTGTCGTCCTCGGCCCCCGTGGCGTCGAGGATGCCTGCGAACGTGCCGATGGTCTGGGCGTCGGCGACCACGGACTGTGCGGTGCGGGCCAGGGACAGCGGCCGCGCGCCGGAGCCGACTCCGTCGACCCACCAGTCGGTCCAGTCACCCTCGAAGGTGCGGATCTCGCCGCCGAGCCTGGCCTCGGCGTCGGTGAAGAAGTCCTCGTTGCGGGAGAGCCGCAGCCGGGGGAAGGCCCAGGTGTCGTTCCAGCGGCGGACGGTGTCGGCGATGATGCGGCGGGGCGGCGCGTTGTCACCGAACTTGCCCTGGACGCGCAGGTGGAGCACGTCCCAGGGGTAGGGCTCGCGCTTGACCTCGGTCTGGTCCATGGCCCAGCCGAAGATGCCGCCGCGGTAGGGGTAGGGGTTGGTGGCCAGGGAGGTCAGATAGGCGGGCAGCAGGTCGTCGACGTCCGCGTAATTTGTGTCGAAGCCGAGCAGCGGGCCTTCCATGTAGGCGAGGCCGTGCGGGGTGTCGGTGACCCAGACGAGGACGCTGTTGCCGCTGGGGGCGCGCCAGCGGAAGAGGCGGGGCAGCTTCTCCCCGCCGACCAGGTGGGGCACGGAGCGTCCGGCCCAGTTGTGCGCCACGGAGAGGTACTTGATCCCGGCGGCGGACAGCGCGTCGACCAGGCCGACGACCGCTCCGGGCACGTCGGTCTGCATGGCGGAGGTGAACGTGACGCCGTGCCGGTCGCGCACGTCGCGGGCGAGGCGCAGCAGTTCGTGCAGCTCGTCGGTGGAGCAGGTCTCGGTGTGCAGGTTGAACGGCAGCGCGGTCAGCTCGATGCGTCCCTCGCGCACCCGGCGTACGAACTCCCGGACCTGTTCGGCGGGGCGGGCGTCGGCCCACTGCCTGAAGGACCACAGCGACTCGACGCACCAGCGGAACTGTGACTCGGCGGGCCAGTCGTCGGTGGCCCGGGTCAGCTCCAGGCAGGAGTCGAGGAAGGAGAGGTGCTCGGCGAGGACATGGCCCTGGGGGTCGGTGTAGCCGATGTCGAGGTGGGAGTGGTGGATCAGGTGGAGGGTCCAGCGACGCTGCGGGGTGAGTCCGATGCCGATGCCCTCGGTGCTGTCCGGGAGGCAGACGGTGAGGCGGGTCCCGGTGTCGACGGCGGGAACCATGAGGCGTACGGAGCCGCCGGGGCCTTCGAGTCGCTCGACGGGCAGTGCGGTCCCGGACTCGGTGCGGACGGTGAACTCCGACGGCAGAGCCGAGCCGTCGACCGCCTCGATCCGCAGCGACTGTGTGAGACCGTCGCCGTGCGCCGCCTCGCGCAGCAGCGGTTCCTGCGTGAGCTTCAGGGCGCTGTCGCCGAGACTTCCCTCCGCGGTGACGACGGAGGAGCGCAGGCTGTCGCGAATCCGGTCGTTGTCCCAGTCGGTGGTGCGGACGAGGGCCCGTGTCGTCATGCGGTTGCCTCCAGCGGGGTTCGGCGGGTCTCAGGGGGTCTCAGCGGGCGGTTGCGGTGACGCCGCGCAGGAACAGACCGCGGAACACCAGGAAGAGGAGGAGCGTGGGCGCGGAGACGATCAGTGCGCCGGCCAGGATGACGGGCGGTCCTGTCGAGGAGTAGGCGTTGTTGAGGGTGGTCAGGGCGGCCATCACCGGCTGGACGTCGGGGCTGCGGCTGAGCGTGATGCCCAGGAGCAGGTCGTTCCAGACGGCCGTGAACTGGAAGATGAAGGCCGCGGCGAGGCCCGCTTTCATCAGCGGTACGTGAATGCGCCAGAAGATCCGCCGGAAGGAGGCCCCGTCGATGAGTGCCGCCTCGGTCAACTCGGGCGGCATGGTCGTCATCTGATTGCGGATCAGGAAGAAGGCGAACGGCACGGCCCACGCGGAGTAGACGAGCATGAGCCCGAGCCTGGTGTCGTACAGGTTGGCGTCCGCGTACAGGCCGAAGAGCGGTGCGAGGAACATCTGGAGCGGGAAGAGCGTGCCGGAGTAGATCAGCCAGAACCAGAACGCGGGCTTCGGGATGGGCAGGACGACGACGGCGAACGCCGCCATGGCCGCGATGAGGACCGCGGCGAGGCCGCACACCACGGCGTAGAGCAGCGAGGCCTGGAAGCTGTCGCCGATGCCCGCCACGTTCCAGGCGGTCTTGAGGTTCTCGACGAGGTCGAAGCCCTGGACGGTCCAGTCCGGTTTGCCCGTGTACTCGGCGGCCGGGGTCAGGGCGTTGACCACGAGGAGATAGAGCGGGATCAGCCAGAGCAGCACGCATCCGGCGACGAAGACATGGCGCAGGGCGCGTCCCATGGGAGCCTCCTCAGGCCTTGGCGTCGGCGGCGCGGGAGTCGGGCTCGGGCATCTGGCGGCGCAGGTACATCCAGGAGGAGGCGACGACGATCACCGAGAGGACCAGGGCGATCGCGGAGCCGTAACCGATGTGGAAGAGCCGGAAGGCCTCGCGGTACATGCTCAGGGCGAGGGTCTCGGAGGAGCGGGAGGGGCCGCCCTTGGTGAGGATCCAGATCATGTCGAAGGCCTTGAGGCTGTTCACGATGGCCATCCCGACCACGACGACGGTCACGGCCCGCAGCTGGGGCAGTGTGATGTACCGGAACATCCGCCAGCCGCTCGCCCCGTCCAGCTGGGCCGCCTCGACGGTGTCCTTCGGAATGGCTCGCAGCCCGATCGCGAAGAGGACGACGTTGAGTCCGGTGGCCTGCCACGTACTGGCGACGATCATCGAGAGGGTGTTCTGCGGCCACTCCAGGAGCCAGGTCTGCGCCCAGGAGTCCAGGCCGATCCCGCGCAGGACCTGATTGACCGCGCCGTCGGAGGTCAGCATGAAGTTCCACAGGACGGCGGTGGCGGCGGCCGAGATCGCGTACGGCAGCACGATGATCAGCTGCGCGATCCCGCCGAACCGCATGCGGTGCGTGGCGACGGCGATGAGCAGTCCGGCAAGGACGGGCAGAAGCAGCGTCCCGGCCACCCACATCAGGGTGTTGAGCAGGGAGCGGCCGAAGACCGGGTCGTCGGCGAGCCGCGCGTAGTTGTCGAATCCGGTGAAGCTGCTCGTGAAGCCGTTGGCCTCGAAGAAGCTGTCGTAGACGCTGCGGAAGAACGGATAGACCAGGAGTACGCCGACGAAGGCGAAGGCGGGCAGCGCCCAGGGCAGCGCGGCGAGCGGTCCGCCGAGTCTGCCGTTGCCGCGGGCGGCCTGGTGCGGGGTGCGGGTCGGGACGCGGCGGCGTACGCGTACGGGCTTCGCCGTGTGCGGGGCCGGGGTCACGATCTCGGTCATGTCTCCTCCGCCTCCCGCCACACCTGCCATGCGTCGTCCGCGCGCTCCTGCATGGTCCGCAGCACCTCGCGGGACGAGGAGGGGTTCAGCAGGAAGCCGGCCAGGTCGTCGACGGTCGCTTCGACCAGTTCCGGCGGGCCTTGCTCCCAGAAGCGGTTGAGCAGCCGGAGTTTGTCGCCGCGCACCTTCCTCGCGAGGCCGGCGATCATCTGGTTCGGAGGCATGGTCGCCGGGTTGGGGCAGCCGTCCTGGAGGCTGTGCGAGAAGGCCTCCATGACGGGGGGACGCAGCCAGTTGTCCGCTGCTTTCACCGCCTCGGTCCGGTCGGGTCCCTTCACCGTGCAGACAAGGGCGCTGGACTCGAAGACGACGCAGGGGCGGGCCTTCGGGTCCGCCATGGGCAGTACGAAGGCGCCGAGGTTCTTGCCGGGCTTCGCGCCCGCGCCCACCAGGGTCGAGCCGAGCCAGGTGCCGCAGGGGACCATGCCGACCTTGCCGTGGACGAGCTCCGCGGCGGCGTCGGCGTGGCTCATGTCCATGGGGGTGAACCAGTCCTTGTCGAAGAAGGACTCGATCGTGCGCAGGGCGCGTTCGGCACGCGGGTCGGTGTGGCGCTCGCGCCCGTTCATCAAGTCCTCGTAGAACTGCGGGTCCTGGCGGCTGAGGACCTCCTGGAACCAGATGAAGGCGGGCCAGCGGTCGGCCGCCGAGCCGTGCAGCGGGGTGATCCCGCTCTTCTTCAGCCACTCGCAGGCGGCGAGGAAGTCGTCCCAGGTCCCGGGGGCCTTGAGGCGGTGCTTCTCGAACACCTCGGTGTTGTAGAAGAACACCCAGTACGCGAGGTTCATCGGCAGGGCGTAGACCCGTCCCCGGTAGGTGAACGCGTCCCGTAACGAGGCGTCGACCCAGCCCTTCCCGGCCGCGTTCTCCCACTGCCTGGTCAGGTCGACGATGCCGCCGGTCCGCGCCAGGTCCTGGAGGCGGTAGCCCGACCAGTACTTGAGCATGTCCGGTGTCTTGGAGGTGCGCAGCGAGGACTTGACGACCTGCTCGAACGACTCCAGGGACGGATTGACCTCCGGCACGAGACGCAGGCCCGCCACCACGTCCATGGCCGCCCCCGCGGCGGCCATCGGCTTCTCCCAGGCGGCACTGTCGCCGAGCACGGCGACCTTGCCGGGCGGCTGCCCGTTCGCGGTCCCGCAGGCGGTGACGAGTGCTCCGGCGCCGACCGCGGCGAGGAGCGCACGACGGTCGAACACGGCACCCGGCGACGGCTGAAGGCTGTGGCGTCTACCTGACATGGGCGGCTCCCCCAGGTGTGTGACGGCCCGGTGTTAGCGTTAACACAGGCGTGATGGAGCTTCTCCACGCCGCGATGGGATGTCAATGGTTCGCGCAACAGGGCGGTTGCGGTTCGCGCAACAGGGCCGTTGCGTAAGGGAGTTGTGAGGTCTAAGCGGGCACGGTGTCCTGCGGGGCAGGCTCCGGCAGCTCCCGGATGCCCGGCACCGGCGACGGCAGGAGCCACAGCACCGCGATGACGGCGCCCGCCGTGCCGATCCAGAGTGTGGGGCGCAGACCTATCGCCGTGCCGAGCACACCGCCCGCCAGTGCGCCGAGCGGGCGGAAGCCGTGGTTCAGGGTGCGGTAGGCGCCCATGACCCGCGACCGGATGGCGCGCGGGATCAGGGCCATCTGGAGCGACGCGGCGGGGATGTCGACGACCATCACGCCGACGCAGGAGAGGAATTCGGCGAGGAAGAGCGTGCCGGCGACCAGCGGCGGCGGCCCGTCCGCGAGTGGTACGAGCAGCAGGGGCACCGTGAATCCCAGGGAGCCGCCGACAACGGAAGCCCCGACGCCGAAGCGGCGCACGAGCCGGCCGCTGCAGGCGGCGCCCGATCAGTCCGCCGACGGCTCCGGCGCCGAGTATCGCGCCGAGAACGCCCGCGCTCAGGCCGAGTTCGACCGTCGCGTAGAGCACGAAGAGCGTGTGGAACATGAAGTTGAAGAACTGGATGGTCCCGGACCACGCGAACAGCGCCCGCATCGTCGGGTCCCCGACGACCCAGCGCAGCCCCGCCGTGAAGTGCCCCTTGGTGACCGGCGCCGGTTCGGGTTCGACGGGCTTGATGGTCGAGAGCTGGCGGGCCGAGACCAGATAGGTGAGGGCGTCGGCGACCAGGGCGAAGGGGGCGGTGAGGTACTGCACCAGCAAGCCGCCCACCCCCGGTCCGGCCAGCCAGGACATCGAACGGCTGCCGCTGACAAGGGAGTTGGCCTGCACATAGCGCTCGGGGGGCACGAGGGACACGAACAGGGTGGCGTTGCAGACGTCGAAGAGGGCGGTCAGCGCACCGACACCGAAGGCGATCGCGTAGAGCTGGCCGAGCGTGAGGGCGTCGAGCAGGTAGGCGAGAGGCAGGGTGAGGACCAGTGCCGCGCGGGCAAGGTCTGCGGCGATCATGGCGCGCCTGCGCCGGGTCTGCCGGTCGGCCCATGCGCCGAGCGGCAGGCTCAGGAGCAGGGTGGGCAGCAGCCCCGCGACCTTGAGCCAGCCCATCTCGGCGGCGTCGGCGCCGAGGACGAGCACGGCGGCGAGCGGGATGGCGATCAGCGAGATCTCGTCGCCGACGAGCGAGACGGTCTGCCCGGTCCAGTAGCGCCGGAAGCTGCGCTCGCGCAGCAGGCCGGGTATCCGCTCCCGTAACTTCATCTGCCGGTCCCGGTGTCTCCGCCGTCCGAGCCCACCTCGTTCGCGGCCGCCTCGTTCGCGGCCGCCTCGTCCACCGCTCCCCCGTCCGCCGCTCCCCCGTCCGGGACTTCCTCCGGGATCTCCCGGTCGACGAAGGCGAGCCGCAGCACGCTGACGGGCCGCGCACCCTCGGGGCGCTCGCCCGCCGCACGGTCCTCGTAGGGCCGCAGCAGCGCGTCGACGCCCGCGCTGATGCCGGTCAACTCCTCGGGGGTGAGGTGGAGGAGCGAGTCACTGAACTGCTCGGCCTCGCGCCAGTCGCGCGGCAGCCGGTGCCGCTGCTCCATGGCCCGGACGGCACGGTCGAAGTACTGCCGGGCGACCGCCGCGCTCAGGGCGTCCGATGCCTCGGCCACGGAGGCGTCCTCGCTGTATCCGGGCCAGTCGGTGAACCGGGCCGTCGCCCGCCACGGCTTCTCGCGGCCCCGGCCGCCTGGCGCCACCTCGACGAGCCCGTACTTCGCGAGTATCCGCAGGTGGTACGAGCAACTGGCGACGGACTCGCCGGTCAGCTCGGCGGCGCGGGTGGCCGTGAAGGGCCCGCTCTGCCGCAGCAGTCCGACCAGGGTCATGCGGGTGGGGTGGGCGTAGGCGCGCAGGGCGCGGGGGTCGGTGAGGCGGATGCTGCGGGGCGGGAAGTGACTCCCGGCCGCGTCGATTGGATCAGAAGTCTCCGACATGATGTAAAGCTATCTTTAGAAAGACTTCTTTACAAGGGCCGCCGCACCGGCACAAGATCGGACAGAAGTTACCTCTAGGTATGCAGTGACTTAATAAGCCAGTAGCAGTAGAACTCGTTCCCATTCCTACGAGAGTGAGGAACATCACATGAGTGGCACTACCATGCGTATTACTGGCTCAGAGGGTGTGACGCGGCGAAGATTCATTGCTGGAACTGGTTCTATTCTTGGCGCCGTCACGCTCTCCGCTCAGGCCCTCCCGGCCGCCGCCCGCACCCGGTCCGCAGCCGCGGCCGGACCCATCGGCGACGGGGCCCGCGTCCCCGTGCTGATCATCGGTACCGGATACGGCGGCTCCGTCGCCGCCCTGCGTCTCGCCCAGGCGGGCGTCGACGTCCACATGATCGAGATGGGCATGGCCTGGGACACCCCCGGCTCGGACGGCAAGATCTTCGCCCACACGACCTCGCCCGACGGCCGCTCCTACTGGCTGCGCACCAAGACCAAACAGCCCCTGAGCAACTTCCTCGGCTTCCCGATCGACAAGAGCATCCCCCGCTACACCGGCATCCTCGACGCCGAGGAGATGGGCGGGATCATCGTCTACCAGGGCCGCGGCGTCGGCGGCGGTTCGCTGGTCAACGGCGGCATGGCGGTCACGCCCAAGCGCGAGAACTTCGGCGCCATCCTCCCGTCGGTGAACGCCGACGAGATGTACTCCACCTACTACCCGCGCGCCAACGCCGGTCTCGGCGTCAGCACCATCGACCCGGCCTGGTTCGACAGCGTCGACTGCTACCAGTACTCACGGGTGGGCCGTAAGCACGCCCAGCGTTCCGGCTTCCCGTTCGTCTTCGTGCCCGGCGTCTACGACTGGGACTACATGAAGCAGGAGGCGGCAGGGACGGTCCCCAAGTCGGCGGTCACCGGGGAGATCCTCTACGGCAACAACTACGGCAAGAAGTCACTCCAGAAGACCTACATCGCCAAGGCCACCGCGACCGGCAAGGTCACCATCTCCCCGCTGCACAGGGTGACTTCGGTCCGCCCCGCGTCCGGCGGCGGCTACACCGTCGTCATCGAGCAGCTCGACACCGGCGGCACCACCACCGCCACCAAGTCCGTGACCGCGGCCAAGGTGTTCTTCGCGGCCGGCAGCGTCGGCACCAGCAAACTGCTCGTCAAACTGAAAGCCACCGGCGCGCTGCCGAACCTCAACGGCGAGATCGGCAAGGGCTGGGGCGACAACGGCAACGTCATGTGCGGCCGCGCGAACCACATGTGGGACGCGACGGGCAAGGTCCAGTCGGCCATCCCCACGGGCGGCATCGACAACTGGGCGGCCGGTGGCGCCTTCGCCGAGGTCGCGCCGCTGCCCACCGGGATCGAGACCTACGCCTCGTTCTACCTGTCGATCACCAAGAACCCCCACCGCGCCTCCTTCACCTGGAACGCGGCGGCGGGCAAGGTCGACCTCGACTGGCAGACCGCCTGGAAGCAGCCGGCCATCGACGCCGCCAAGACCATCTTCGACAAGATCAACTCAAAGGAGGGGACGATCTACCGCACCGATCTGTTCGGCACGTACAAGATCTGGGGCGACCATCTCACCTACCACCCGCTCGGCGGCGCGGTCCTGAACAAGGCGACCGACAACTACGGCCGCCTGCACGGCTATTCGGGTCTCTACGTCATCGACGGTTCGCTGATCCCCGGCAACACGAGCGTCAACCCGTTCGTCACCATCACGGCGCTCGCCGAGCGGAACATCGAGAAGATCATCGCCACCGATGTGTAGCGCCATCCCTCGCTGACCGGGGAGTCAGTGCCCGGGCAGTACACACTCAGTGCCCGGGCAGCACACACACCGCATCGAGGCCGAGCACGTGGTTGAGCCGGCCGAACGCCAGCCAGGAACCGAGGCTCATGCTCAGTTCCACGATCTCGCGCTGGCTGTAGTGCGCGGTCATCCGCGTCCAGAACTCCTCGTCGAGGCCATGGTGATCCAGGGCGTACCGCTCGGCGTACTCGGCGGCCAGGCGTGTCCGGTCGTCGAAGGCGTCGGTGGTGCGCCACTGGGTCACCGCTTCGGCGAACTCCTCCTCGACCTTCTGCCCCTCGCGCTCGGTGCGCCAGTCGAGGCAGAACAGGCACCCGTTGATCTGCGCGACGCGCAGCCGGGCGGCCTCGAACTCCCTCAGTCCCAGGGTCGTGTGCTCGTACACAGCGAGGGAGAAGTTCGCGGCGGCCGTGCCGATGCCGGGGACCATGTCGCCCCACACGTACCCGATGGGTTCCTGCCCCTCGGGGATGTCTATGTGCATTGCGCTCATTGCTTGCTCCTTCCGAGCTTGCCGGTCGCGGGGCGCAGGGGGACGTCGAGGGCGTCGTAGATTCCGGGTTCCGCCTCCACGAGCCAGTCGATGGCGCCGACCAGCCGGCCGACGGCGGTGGCGTTGCCGCCCGCCGACCGGTTGTCGCCCTCGTCGGTCGCCTCGACCGTGACCTGGATGCGCGGGCGGCCCTCGATGATGACCCGGTGCGCGCCCGCGCCGTCGGGCGGCGTCGGCCAGTCCGGTGCACAGGAGGGGTGGATGCGGGTGACGTGCTCGATGACGATGCGCGGTACGCCCCCGACGATGCCCTGCACCTCGAACCGCACGGCGCCCTGGGTGCCCGCCTCGAAGTCGCCCATCGTCCGCGTGCTCACCGAGGTGTCGAGCGCGCGTCGCTGCAACGTCTCGCGTATGTCGTCGAGTTCGACGCCGAGCGCCCTGGCCATCAGCCGGATCTGACCGCCCCACACCATGGTCGGAATGGTCTCGGCGAGCATCAGGGGCTCGTAGTCCATGGGATGGCCCATGCCGATCAGGTGGCGTACGGAATCCTCCTGGTCGTACGTGGAGTAGTCGAAGATCTCCTGGCAGCGGACCTCGTCGATGGTGCTGCCCAGTCCGCTGACGAGCAGCGGCAGGACGTCGTTGCCCCAGCCCGGGTCGACGCCGGACACGAAGAGGGAGCCGCCGCCCTCCGCGACCGCGGCGAGAAGCGGGTCGCGCAGCTCGGGCGGGGCGCTGCGCTGGTCGTAGAACGCGTAGAGCGCGGGGGTGACGACGACGGCTCCGGCCCTGATCGCCCTGCCGATGTCGTCCAGGGCCTCGTCGGGACGCAGATCGCCGGAGGCCGCGTACACCACGGCCCCGGGCGCCGCGGCCAGGACCGCGTCGATGTCGTCGGTGGCCGTGACGCCCAACTGCCCTTCCAGACCGGCAAGGTCG
>NZ_JBSGSG010000022.1:0-112974 GCF_053606765.1 Streptomyces sp. NPDC055189 | reverse complement strand
GGTACGCGGTACCGCGTACCCGACCGGCGGTCGGTCTTTTCGGATGTGCGTCTGCCGGGTTCGCGGCGTCGCCGACCGCGGATCGTGGTCCGTCCTCGCGCAGTTCCCCGCGCCCCTTCGGGGCTCTCTTACCGCCCCACCGCGTACCCCTGCATCCCGCGCGGGTTGGCCGCGGCCGAGAGCACTCCGGTGCGCGGATCACGCGCCACCGCGCACAGCCGTCCCTCCGACCAGGGCTCACCGACCGTCACGTCGTGCCCGCGCCGCCGCAGCTCCTCGATGACGGCCTCGTCCATGCGGGACTCGACCGTGACGCTGCCAGGGCGCATGCCGCGCGGGTAGAAGGAGCCGGGAAAGCTGTCGTTGTGCCAGTTGGGGGCGTCGATGGCGCCCTGGAGGTCGAGGCCGCCGCGTACGGTCTCGCGCAGGGCGACCGCCAGGAAGAAGTGCACCTGCCACTGGTCCTGCTGGTCCCCGCCGGGGGTGCCGAACGCCATCACCGGTACGCCGTCCTTGAGCGCGACGGACGGGGTCAGGGTGGTGCGCGGACGGCGGCCCGGCGTGAGGGAGTTGGGCAGACCCTCCTCCAGCCACGCCATCTGCAGGCGGGTGCCGAGCGGGAAGCCCAGTTCGGGCACGACCGGGTTGGACTGCAGCCAGCCGCCGCTGGGCGTGGCCGCGACCATGTTGCCCCAGCGGTCGACGATGTCCAGGTGGCAGGTGTCGCCGCGGGTGGCGCCGTCCGCCGAGACGGCCGGTTCGCCGGGCACCGGCGAGGTGCCGCTCTTGGCGACGGTCGGCTCGCCGGCGCCCGCACCGGGCAGGCCGAGCGCGTCGAAGCCGGGCTCTCCGTCGGCCACCGCCCGCGCGTGGGCGGAGATCCTCGCGGTGCGCCCGCCGGGGCTGCCCGGGCGCAGTTCGTGCGAGGCCTTCTCGCCGATGAGGGTGCGCCGCTCGTCGTTGTACGCCGGGGAGAGCAGCTCGGCGACGGGGACCGTGCCGTCGCCCTCCGCGTCGCCGTACCAGGCCTCGCGGTCGGCCATGGCGAGCTTGCAGCCCTCGATCAGCAGGTGCACGTAGTCGGCCGAGCCGTACGCGGGCAGGTCCGCGAGCGCGGAGGGGAGCACGGCGAGCTGCTGGAGGAAGGCCGGGCCCTGGCTCCAGCCGCCCGCCTTGCACAGGGTCCAGCCGTTCCAGTCGTACGTCGCCGGAGCCTCGTAGGCCGCCTCCCATCCGGCGAGGTCGGCGGCGGTCAGCGTGCCGGTGTGCCGCGAGCCGCTGGTGTCCATCGTGGGGACGGCCGCCTGGCGTATCAGCGCCTCGGCGATGAATCCTTCGCTCCAGATCTTGCGCGCGGCTTCGATCTGCTCGACGCGCGAGCCGTCGCCCGCCTCCTCGACCACGCGGCGCCAGGTCGACGCGAGCGCCGGGTTGCGGAAGAGCTCGCCGGGGCGCGGAGAGTTGCCGCCGGGCAGGTAGACCTCGGCCGAGGAGGGCCATTCGGTCTCGAAGAGTTCACGCACCGTCTCGACGGTCTCGCCGACGCGCTCCACGGGCGCGTGCCCGTCCTGCGCGTACCCGATGGCGTACTTGAGGACGTCGGCGAGGGACTTGGTCCCGTGGTCGCGCAGGAGCACCATCCACGCGTCGAAGGCGCCCGGCACGGCGGCCGCGAGCGGCCCGGTGCCCGGCACCAGCTCCAGGCCGAGCGAGCGGTAGTGCTCCACGGTCGCCCCGGCGGGCGCACCGCCCTGCCCGCACAGGACCCGAACCTCCCCGCCGGCGGGCGCCAGGATGATCGGCACCTCGCCCGCCGGGCCGTTGAGGTGCGGCTCGACGACGTGCAGGACGAAACCGGCGGCGACGGCCGCGTCATAGGCGTTGCCGCCGTCCTCCAGGACGGCCATCGCGGACTGCGAGGCGAGCCAGTGGGTGGAGGACACCATGCCGAAGGTGCCTTGGAGGGTCGGCCTAGTGGTGAACAAGAGTTCTGCTCCTAGCGTGCGGTGCGGGTACTGGGGATCGTACGGAGGATCGGGGCGGCGGCCGCGTCCGGAGCCGTGCCGTCGTCGGCGACCAGGTGGCAGGAGACCTCGCGCCGGCCGCCGTCACCGTCGCCGCCGGGGAGCTCGCGCAGCGCGGGCACCTCGGTACGGCAGCGGTCCACGGCCAGCGGGCAGCGCGTGTGGAAGCGGCAGCCCGGCGGCGGGGCGAGCGGGCTGGGCAGTTCGCCGCTGAGGACGATGCGCTCGCGGGTGCGCTGGAGGGCCGGGTCGGGTACGGGGGCGGCGGACAGGAGCGCCTGGGTGTAGGGGTGCTTGGGGTCGGCGAACAGCTCGGCGGTCGGCGCCTGTTCGACGATCTGGCCCAGGTACATGACGGCGATGCGGTCGGCCAGGAATTCCACGGCGGCCAGGTCGTGCGTGATGAACAGGCACCCGAAGCCGCGGTCGCGCTGCAGATCGGCGAGGAGGTTGAGGACCGAGGCCTGGACCGAGACGTCCAGGGCGGAGGTGGGCTCGTCGGCCACCAGCAGGTCCGGGTCGACGGAGAGCGCGCGGGCGATGGAGATGCGCTGGCGCTGCCCGCCGGAGAGTTCGTGCGGATGCCGGTCGGCGTGCTCGGGGCGCAGGCCCACCCGGGCCAGGAGTTCGGCCACGCGCGCGCGTGCCGCGTCGCCCTTGGCGAGGGCGTGCAGGCGCAGGGGCTCGGCGATGATCTGCCCGACGGTCATGCGCGGGTCCAGCGAGGAGGAAGGGTCCTGGAAGACCAGGTGGAAGTCCTTGCGCAGGGGCCGCAGCGCGCGCCGCGAGAGGCGGGTGACGTCCGTGCCGTTGATGCGGACGGTGCCGCCGGTGGGTTCGTCGAGCCGTACGGCGCAGCGCCCCACGGTCGACTTGCCGCTGCCCGACTCCCCCACCAGCCCCACGACTTCGCCCTTGCCGACGCTCAGCGTGACGCCGTCGGCGGCGCGCACGGTGCCGCCGGGCGAGGCGAAGTGCCGCTCCAGGTCCTGCAGTTCGAGTACGGGCACGGCGGCGCCGTCCGGCGTGTGCGGTGACTGCGCGGGGATCACTGTCCGGCCTCCCGGGTGGTGAGCGTGAGCACGGGGGCGTCCTGCGGGTGCCAGCAGGCCGCCCGGTGTGCGGCGTCGGCCCCAGCGTCGCGGGAGACGGCCTTGAAGCCGGGCCTGCCCGTCGTGCACCGGTCGTCGGCGTGGGCGCAGCGCGGGGCGAAGGTGCAGGCGTCGGGCTGCGCGTCGAGGCTGGGCACCAGGCCGGGGATCTCGGGCAGGCGCCGCTTGCCCTGCCCGCCCGGCCGCAGGACCGCGCCGAGCAGGCCGCGGGTGTACGGATGGCGCGGCCGGGCGAACAGCTCGTCCACCGGGGCCTGCTCGACGGGGCGGCCCGCGTACATGACCAGGACTCGGTCGGCGGTGTCGGCCACCACGCCCAGGTCGTGGGTGATCAGCACGATCGCGGTGCCGAGCCGTTCGCGCAGGGACTGCAGGACTTCGAGGATGCCCGCCTGGACCGTGACGTCGAGCGCGGTGGTCGACTCGTCGGCGATCAGTACGGACGGGTCGCAGGCGACCGCGATGGCGATCATGACGCGCTGGCGCATGCCGCCGCTGAGCTGGTGGGGGTATTCGTCCACGCGCTGGGCGGGGGCCGGGATGCCCACCAGGTCCAGGAGTTCGACGGCACGCTCGCGTGCCTGCTTCTTCGACAGGCCCTGGTGGCGCCGGAGCACCTCGCCTATCTGCCGGCCGATGGTCAGGACGGGGTTCAGGGAGGTCATCGGCTCCTGGAAGATCATCGCGATGTCCTTGCCGCGGACCTTCCCGAGTTCCTTCTCGCTCGCGCCGGCGAGCTCGCTCCCGCCGAGTCTGATCGACCCGTCGATGCGCGCGGTGGGCGGCAGGAGACCCATCACGGCCATCGCCGTGACGGATTTGCCGCACCCCGACTCGCCGACCACCGCGAGCACTTCGCCCGGTGCGACGTCGTAGGAGAGGTGGTCGACGGCGTGCACGGTGCGGGTGTCGGAGCGGAAGGAGACCGACAGGTCGCGCACGCTCAGCACCGGCTCGGTCGTCATCTGCTCGGTCGTCAGGTGCTCGGCCTTCGGGTGCTCGGTCATCGGGTGGCTCCTCGGGGGTCCAGGACGTCCCGCAGGCCGTCGCCGAGCAGGTTGAACGCCAGGGTGGCGGCGACGACGGCGAGGCCGGGGAAGACGGCCATCCAGGGGGCGGGCGCCAGGAAGGACTGGGCGCCGGAGAGCATCACGCCGAGCGAGGCCTCCGGGGGCTGCACGCCGAGGCCCAGGAAGCTGAGCAGCGCCTCGCCGATGATCGCGGCGGGGATGCCGACGGTGGCCTGGACGGTCAGCGCGGAGGTGGCGTTGGGCAGGATGTGCCGCAGGAGCACGGTGGCGTCCCCGCCGCCGTTGGCGACGGCGGCGGCCACGTAGTCGGCGTGGCGCAGCCGCAGGGTCTCCGCGCGGGTGATGCGGATGACGGCCGGGATCTGCGAGATGCCGATCGCGATGGTCGCGTTGGTCAGCGAGGGGCCGAGCACCGCGGCGAGCCCGACGGCCAGCACCAGGAAGGGGAAGGCGAGCATGGTGTCGGTCAGCCGCGAGACCACGCTGTCGGCGAGCTTGCCGTAGTAGCCCGCGAGCAGGCCGAGCGGTACGCCGACGACGAAGGCGAGCGCCACCGCCACCACGCCGACCTGCATGGACGCCCGCGCCCCGTACACGACGCGGGAGAGCTGGTCGCGGCCGAGGTCGTCGGTGCCAAGCCAGTGCGACCAGCCGGGCGCGGCCAGGGCGTTGGCGAAGTCGGGGCGCGCGGGGTCGTAGGGCGCGACCAGGGGTGCGAAGAGCGCCACGAGGACGAACACGGCGGCGATGACGGCGCCGGTCATGGCGAGCCGGTTCTTGCGCAGGGCGCGCAGCTTGCCGCTGCCCGCGCTCGCGGAGCGTATCCGCCCCAGGGTGGTGAGTACCGCTGTCGTCACCGGGCACCTCCGAGCCGGATGCGCGGGTCGATGACCGAATACGCCACGTCGACCAGCAGGTTGATGAGGATGTACGCGGCGGAGGTGCACAGCACCACGCCTTGCAGGGTCGCGTAGTCGCGGGTGAAGACGGCGTCGATGGTGAGTTTGCCGAAGCCGGGCAGGACGAAGATCTGCTCGGTGACGACGGCCCCGGAGATGAGGTGGCCGAGCTGGAGTCCGAGCACGGTCACGACGGTGACCAGGGAGTTGCGCAGCGCGTGCCCGCCGATGACCTCGCGCCGGGACAGGCCCTTGGCGCGCGCGGTGCGCACGTAGTCGGCGGAGAGCGAGTCGAGCATCGCCGCCCGGGTCTGGCGCATCACGACGGCCGCGAGCCCCGAGCCCAGGACGATCGCGGGCAGGACCATGCGGCGCAGGTTGTCCAGCGGGTCGGTGGCGAAGGGCACGTATCCGGAGGCCGAGAAGACCGGCAGGGCGATGGCGAAGGCGAGGACCAGGACCATGCCGAGCCAGAAGGTGGGCACGGAGAGTCCGAGCAGGGCCAGGGCGTTGGCCAGCCACTCCTCGGGCTTGCCGCGCCGCACGGCGGCGACGATGCCCGCGCCGATGCCGACCACGACCGCGAGCAGCAGGGAGAGGGCGGCCAGTTCGAGGGTGACGGGCAGGGCCGCGGTGATGGCGTCGGCGACGGGCAGGCCGGTGCGCGACGAGGTGCCCAGGTCACCGGTGACGGCGTGGCCGATGAACCGCCCGTACTGGACGGCGATGTTGTCGTCCAGGCCGTAGTCGGCGCGGATCGCGGCGAGCGCCTCGGGGCTGCGTTCCTCGCCCGCGAGGGCGAGCGCCGGGTCGCCGGGCAGCGCGCGGATACCGGCGAAGACGACCATGCTGACCAGGACGAGGGTGATGAGGGACTGGCGGACGCGGGTGAGCAGATAGGACGTCATGGGGCTCAGGCGCACGGGGCGCGGGCGGGCGGTGCGCAGGCGCAGTGGGTTCGTGCGGGGCGGGTTCGGGCTCATCGTGCGTACCCCGCAGTCGTGAGGCGGACCAGGCCGTCGCCGTAGACGCGGACGCCGGCGACGTCCTTGCCGGTGACGATGTAGTTCTTCTGCCGGTAGAGGTAGATGAGCCCGCGCCGTTCACGGGCTTTTCGGGTCAACTCCCGGTAGATCTCGGCGCGTTCCTCCGGGTCGGCCTCCGCCCGGCCGCGCTCGACGAGCCGGTCGATGGCCGGGTCCGAGAGTCCGTAGGCGTTCATCGCGCCGCGCGTCTGCAGGAAGCTGGCGATGTTGCCGTCGGGGTCGAGCCGCCCCGACCAGCCGCTGGTGAAGGCGTCGTAGTGCCCGGAGTCGGTCTCCTCGAGCATCGTGGCGTACTCGGTGGGGCGCAGCGTGACGGCGAACCCGGCCTCCTTGGTCATGGCCTGGATGACTTGCCCGAGGCGGCTGTGCTCGGGCGTCGTGGACACCTTCAACTCGATGCGCACCGGGGTCTTCACCCCGGCCTCCTTCAGGAGCTGCCTGGCCCTGGCGACATCGCGCTCGGGACAGGCCGACGCCTTGACGCCGGGTGCGATGGCCGATTCGGGCGAGACGGGGCCGCAGGCGGGCTCGTACATGCCCTGGAAGACGACCTTGTTGATGAGGTCGCGGTCGATGGCGAGCTCGAAGGCCTCACGGACCCGCGGGTCGCTCGCGAGGGGCGTGTCGATGCGCCCCGGTTTCTGTCCGAGACCCTTGACGTTGCCGACGTTGAAACCGATGCCTTGGTAGCCCAGCGAGGGGGAGTTGAAGAGCTGGAGCCCGGGCTCGGTCAGCGCGCTGCGTACGTCGACGGGTGTCATCTGGTCGCCGACCTGGATGTCGCCGGAGCGCAGGTTGGCCAGGCGGACGTTGCCGTCGGGGATCGGCTTGTAGATGACCTTGTCGAGGCGGACCTTGTCGGCCGCGTAGTAGCGGGGGTCCTTGGCGAGCACGATGCGGTCGCCGCCGACCCGCTCCACGTACTTGAACGGGCCCACGCAGGAGGGGTGGTTGGTGAAGTTCTTGCCGTACTTCTTGAGTGCGGCGGGCGACATCACCATGCCGGAGCGGTCCGCGAGGACGGCGGTGAGGGGGACGTAGGCCTGCTTGAGCGTGAGCTTCACGGTGTACGGTCCGGTCGCCTCCGCCCCGGTGAGCGGGGCGAGTTCGGTGGCGCGCGCCGAGCCGGCGAGGTCACGGTGCCGGAGCAGCGAGGTGACGGCGGCGGCCGCGTCCAGCTTCGTGCCGTCGCTGAACGTCAGGCCCCTGCGCAGGGAGAAGGTGACGGTGCGGCCGTCCCCGGAGGTCTTGGGCAGGGCGGTGGCGAGCTGCGGGATCACGGTCCCGTGCTCGTCGATGTCGTAGAGCTTCTCGCACATCCCGGCGAAGACGGTGCGGCCCACCAGGGTCTGCGCGAGGGTCGGATCGAGCTTGTCCGGGTCGGCGTTGAGGGCGACGGTGAGGGTGCCCCCGTCGCGCACGGGGCGGTCGTCGGTCATGCGCTCACCGCCGACCTCGGTGGCCGAGGACTGCAGGGATCCGCAGCCCGCCGTCATGGACATCACCAGGGCAACTGCCGCCGGGGCAACCGCTTTTCGGCGCACGGGTAGGTACCTCCGCCAGGGTGGTTCCGGGCTGATCGTGGACGATCAAGGAATACGGCAGAACGTATTTCGCATACAGTCCGCACACAAGAGGTCCGTCCGGATGCCGGACCGGATTTGATGAAGATTGAATAACCGGGTGCGACAAATGGATGGGCACTACATCCAGCGGACTTTCCGGCCGACTTCCGTCCATCAGGGGACGACGTGTGGCAGGCCGTTCGCGCGATGCGCCGCAGCCCTCCCGCCCGCTCTCGCCGGGCCGTTGTCAGTGCGCCGCGCTAGTCTCCGCGCAACTGACCTTTCACCCCGTTCCGGGAGGTTTCCATGGTCTCGCGACTGAACCCGTATCTGAGCTTCGGCGGCGACGCCCGGCAGGCGCTGGAGTTCTACAAGGAGGTCTTCGGCGGCGACCTCGCGCTCCACACCTTCGGCGAGGCCGGTCAGCAGGGCACGCCGATCGCGGACAACATCATGCACGGCATGCTGGCGGCGCCGAACGGCTTCACCCTGATGGGCGCCGACACCCCGCCGGGCATGGACCACACGCCGGGCAACAACTTCTCGGTGAGCCTGAGCGGAGACGACGAGGCCGAGCTGCGCGGCTACTGGGAGAAGCTCTCCGCCGGCGGCTCGGTGGCGGTGCCGCTGGAGAAGCAGATGTGGGGCGACGTCTTCGGCATGTGCACGGACCGCTTCGGCATCCCCTGGATGGTCAACATCAGCGAGCCGCAGGGCTGACCGGCCGGGCCCCGGTCGCGGGCTCTGAGCAGCGCATCTACGGTGTTACGGGGATGTCCTGCGTGACAGGGGGGCCTCTGGAGGCACCGATGGACCGCTCGCCCTCACCCGCGCCGGAGCCCTCCGACGCGGTGCACGACGCGGGAGCCACCGCCTCACCCGCCCCGCACGAGAGCGGCGGCAGCCACGAGCACCGCTGGCTGATCCTCGGCGTCGTCGGGATCGCCCAGCTCATGGTGGTCCTGGACGCCACGATCGTGAACATCGCGCTGCCGTCGGCCCAGCGGGACCTGGGGTTCAGCGACGGCAACCGCCAGTGGATCGTCACCGCGTACGCCCTGGCCTTCGGCAGCCTGCTGCTCCTGGGCGGGCGGATCGCCGACCTGGTGGGCCGCAAACTGGTCTTCCTCGCCGGACTCGGCGGCTTCGCGCTCGCCTCGGCCCTCGGCGGCGCGGCGACCAGCTTCACCATGCTGGTGGTGGCCCGGGCGCTGCAGGGCCTCTTCGGCGCCCTCCTCGCGCCCGCCGCGCTCTCCCTGCTCACCACGACGTTCACCGACCCCAAGGAACGGGCGAAGGCGTTCGGCATCTACGGCGCCATCGCGGGCGCGGGCGGCGCGGTCGGCCTGCTCCTGGGCGGCGTACTGACCGAGTACCTGGACTGGCGCTGGTGCCTGTACGTGAATCTGATCTTCGCGGTGTTCGCCATGCTCGGCGGCGCCCGGCTGCTGCACGGCGGCAGGCCCGCGGACCGGCCCAAGCTGGACGTCCCCGGCACCGTCCTTGTCTCCGCGGGCCTCTTCTGCATCGTCTACGGCTTCTCGAACGCCGAGTCGCACGCCTGGGGCGACGTCCAGACCTGGGGCTTCCTGGTGGTCGGCGCCGTCCTGGTGGCCGCCTTCGCCTGGTGGCAGACGCGGGCCGCCCATCCGCTGCTTCCGCTGCGGGTGGTGCTCGACCGGGACCGCGCGGCCTCGTTCCTGGCGATGTTCATCTCCGGCGCCGGCATGTTCGGCGTCTTCCTGTTCCTGACGTACTACCTCCAGCAGATCCTCGGCTACACGCCCGTCAAGACCGGCCTCGCGTTCCTGCCGATGGTCGCCGTGATGGTGGTGATCTCCGTCGTCACGACCAACTCGCTCGTCCCGCGGTTCGGCGCGAAGCCGATCGTGCCCCTGGGCATGGGCCTTGCGGCGGCCGCGATGGCCTGGCTGACCGCCCTCGACGTGCACAGCACCTACGCGGCGCACGTCCTGCCGCCGCTGCTCGTCGCCGGTCTGGGCCTGGGTCTGGTCTTCGCCCCGGCGATGAGCATGGCCACCGCGGGCGTCGCCTCGCACGACGCGGGCGTGGCCTCGGCGATGGTCAACACCAGCCAGCAGGTGGGCGGTTCGATCGGCACGGCCCTGCTCAACTCCCTGGCCACCAGCGCGGCGGCCAACTACCTCGTGGGCAGGCAGCCCACACCGCAGGTGCAGGCCCAGTCGGCCATGGAGAGCTACTCCACCGCGTACTGGTGGTCGGCGGTCTTCTTCGCGGTCGGCCTGCTCGTTACGGTCGTGCTGTACCGCCGGGGAGCTCCGGTCCACTCGGACGCGGGCGGCGGCGCGGTGCACATGTAGGCACCAAGCGCCTGCAGGACGGACGGAGGGCCGATGGCAACCGCATCCGAGGCTTCGGCGACGGAAAGCTCCGACGGCGGTGTCGCGCTGGCCTCGGCGCGGGGCCGCTGGGTGCTCGCCTGCGCCGTGCTCGCCTCCGGCATGGCCATGCTGGACGGCACGGTGGTCAACGTCGCGCTGCCCACGCTCGGCCGCGACCTGGACGCCTCGATCGGCGCCCTGCAGTGGGTCGTCAGCGCCTACATGCTCACGCTCTCGGCGCTGCTGCTGCTCGGCGGGGCGCTGGGCGACCGCATCGGGCGGCGGCGCACCCTGGTCATCGGCGTCGTGTGGTTCGCCCTGGCCTCCGCCCTGTGCGGGCTCGCGCAGGACGCGGGGATGCTCATCGCGGCGCGGGCGCTGCAGGGCATCGGCGGTGCGCTGCTCACGCCGGGTTCGCTCGCCCTGGTGCGTACGTCGTACCGGTCGCAGGACCAGGCGCGCGCGGTGGGCGCCTGGTCGGGGCTCGGCGGCGTCGCGGGCGCGATCGGGCCGTTCCTGGGCGGCTGGCTGATCGACGGGCCCGGCTGGCGGTGGATCTTCCTGATCAATGTGCCGCTGGCCGCGCTGGTGCTCCTCGCGGTCCGTCATGTGCCGGAGAGCCGGGCCGAGGGCGCCGCGGACAAGCCGTTCGACGTGACGGGTGCGTGCCTGGCGGCGCTGTTCCTGGCGGGCATCAGCTTCGCGCTGATCGGCGCCTCGGGTGATGCGTCGAAGGCCGCCGCCCTGCTGCCGGGGCTCGGCGGGCTCGCGGCGGGCGTCGCCTTCGTCGTGGTCGAGCACCGCCGCCGCAACCCGATGCTGCCGCTGTCCCTCTTCCGCTCCCGCCTGTTCAGCGCGGCCAACGCCATGACGCTGTGCCTGTACGCGGCCATCGGCGGGCTCCTGTTCATGCTGCCGGTGCAGTTGCAGACGACGCTGGGCTACGACGCGCTGCAGGCCGGCACGGCGACGCTGCCGATCACGGTCCTGATGCTGCTGCTCTCGGCCGCCGCGGGCGATCTGTCGCGGCGGGTGGGCCCCACGCTGCCGCTGGTCGCCGGGCCGCTGATCGCGGGCGCCGGTGCGCTCCTGATGCTGCGGATCGAGCCCGGCGCCTCGTACGTGACCGAGGTCCTGCCCGCGGTGGTGATCCTGGGCCTGGGGATGAGCGTGTTCGTGGCGCCGCTGACGGCCACCGTCCTCGCCTCGGTCGACGCGGGGCGCGCGGGCCTGGCCAGCGGCGTCAACAACACCGCGGCGCGGGTCGCCCAGATGCTCGTCGTCGCCGCACTGCCGCTGGCCGTGGGCCTGTCGGGGACGGCGTACACGAATCCGGACGCGCTGAACACGGCGTTCGGCAAGGCGGCCGTGGGCTGCGCGGGCCTGTTCGTCCTGGCGGCGGCCACGGCCGCGGTCTTCATCCGCCCGCGTCCGGCCGCCTGGCACCAGGACGCGGGCAACACACCGCGCTGCCGGTCCCATCTGGGCGTTTCCGCACCGCCGTTGGAGCCGGGCAAGGGCTGTGCGGGGGACGGCCCGGGGCCCGTCAGGCCATCGCGTCGGGGGCGTCGCGCACGAAAAGAGTGACCGAGACGCTCTCCTTGAAGCCGTTGCGCCGCATCAGCGCGGCCGAGGCGGTGTTGCGCGACTCGACGTCGGTGACCACGGCGGCGGCACCGGCGGCGGTCAGTGTCGCGCAACAGGCCTGCACCAGATGGCTGGCGACCCCCCGCCCCTGGTAGGCGGGGGCGCTGGCGATCCACTCCAGGTTTCCCCAGTCCGCACGGTGGTCGAAGCCCATCGAGCCGCAGACGAACCCGGCGAGCACGCCGCCGTCCAGCGCCACCCAGCAGGAGGAGGCGTCGGCGTCCATGTGCCCGGTGATCGCCGAGAGCGACCAGGACGTGTAGGGCTTGACCGAGGTGTCGTACAGCTCGTGGCCCAGGGCCAGGACGTCGGCCAGATGGGTGGGAGCCATCCGTTCGAGGACGATCGGGGACTGCCGGTGAGCGGCGGGGGCGGACATGGGACCTCCCAGGGGACTGACGCCGGGACCTGCACGAAGGCGGCAACGGGCACCGACTGTTGTTCACGCTATGAGCGCTCGCCGCGCGGCGCACCCCGGAACCGGCCGCCGCCGGGGTCCCGGCCGGACCGAGGAGTCCTTTAACGGCCCTCTGCCGCAAGCCCATATCGTGGTGCGCATGTCCGCTCCTGAGCTGATCCGCATCGTCTCCCGTTCCTCCCCCATGGCGCTGGCCCAGGTGGAGCGCGTCCGCGCCGAACTCGCCGTGCTGCACCCGGGGATCCGTACCGAGGTCGTGCCGGTCACGACCTCCGGGGACCGCTGGATGGGGGACCTCGCGAAGCTCGGCGGCAAGGGTGCGTTCACCAAGGAGGTCGACGCGGCGCTGCTTGCCGGGGAGGCGGACCTGGCGGTGCACTGCGTCAAGGACGTACCGGCGGACCGGCCGCTGCCGGCGGGCACCACCTTCGCCGCGTTCCTCAAGCGCGACGACATCCGTGACGCGCTCATCCACCCCGGCGGCCGCACCCTGGACGAACTGCCCGCGGGCACCCGCATCGGCACGTCTTCGGTGCGCCGCATCGCCCAACTCGCCGCCTCCCACCCGGAGCTTCAGTGCGTGCCGATGCGCGGCAATGCCGGGCGCCGGATGGAGAAGCTGGCCGCGGGCGACGCGGACGCGCTGCTGCTCGCGGTGTCGGGCCTGGAGCGCATCGACCGCATGGACGTGGTCACCGAGGTCCTGTCGGTGGAGGCGATGTGCCCGCCGATCGGCGCCGGGATCCTGGCGCTGCAGTGCCGCGAGGACGACACGCGGACCATCGACGCCGTCTCGGGGCTCGGGGACCCGGAAGCCTGGCGGGAGGCCACCGCCGAGCGGATGTTCCTGCACGTCCTGCAGGGGCACTGCAACTCCCCCATCGCCGGGTACGCGCGCTGCGAGCGGGGCGGCGATCTCTCGCTGCGCGCCCGGGTCTTCACCCCGGACGGCAAGACGGTCCTCAACGCCCACGAGTGGGCCGGGCCGCTGGACCCGGCGACGCTGGGCACGTCGGTGGCGGTGACGCTGCTGCGCCAGGGCGCCCGCGAACTGATCGACTCCATCGCGCACTGACGGCCCACGCGGGGCTCCCGCAGCGATGCGTACAAGGGCTCATACGACGGTGACCTGCACGCCGAGGGCGGCGATGGCGTCGAGTTCGCCGCCGCGCGCCCCGGCGTCGGTGACCAGGGTGTGCACCCCGGCCGCCGGGCAGATCCTGGCGAACGTCGCCCGGCCGATCTTCGTGTGGTCGGCGACCACGACGGTGCGGCTGCTGTGGCCGGCGAAGGCGCGGTCGGTGGCCGCCTCCAACTGGTCGTGCGTGGTGCACCCGTGGACGGCGCTGATGCCGTCCACGCCCAGGAACGCGATGTCCGTGTGGTGGTCGGCGAGGGTCTTCTCGGCGATGGGGCCGACCAGTTCGTAGCTCTCGCTGCGGGCGGTGCCGCCGACCACGATCAGGGTGACGGCCGGGCGCAGCACGAGGGCGGCGGCGATGTTCACGGCGTTGGTGACGATCGTGACGGGGCCGCGGTCGGCGAGCAGCCGGGCCACCTCCGTGGCGGTACTGCCGCCGGTGAGACCGACCACCGCACCGGCGGGGACCAGGTCGGCGGCGGCCTGCGCGATGGCCTGTTTCTGTGGCGAGCGCTGGTCGACCCGGTGCCTCAGCGGCACCTCGATGCTCAGGCCGCCCAGGACCGCGCCGCCGTGCGTGCGCTCGAGCAGCCGCTGCTCGCTCAGCCGGGCCAGGTCGCGGCGCACGGTGGCCTGCGAGACCCCGAGCAGTCCGGCCAACTGCCGCACGTCCGCGCTGCCCCGGGCTAAGACGTGCTCAAGTATCCGCGCATGGCGGTCGCTTCTCAGCACTGGGCGAGCATAGTCCGCAATCTCCGTTCCGAGCAGAGTCCCGCAGAATTACTGCGCGTTTCTGCGCGATTTCACCAAGTGCTCTGCAGTCCCCTGCTCTTGACATGACTGAAGCTGCTCGATTAACTCCCTGGCACGCCGATGTCGAGCACTCGGCGCAGAGGTACGCCTAGCCGGTAGTTGGCTTCGGCCATGAGCCCGGACTAAGTCGCCAGGACCCTTTCGCGTGTCCGAGGCGGGGACGTGCCCTCAGCTGTTCGGAGCTCTGAGATGAGCCTCAACCGTGTTCTGCGCAGGGGTGTCGCCGCGTCGGCGGCCCTCACTGCCACCGCCGCCGCCTGCCTGCTCGCCCTCCCCTCCACGGCGTCCGCGGGTCCGTCCGACGTCGCGCTGCCACCGGCTCATGCCGGGTTCGACTACCAGATCGGCGGCGCGTACACGCCGCCGGCCGGGGTCAAGGTCGTCAGCCGTGACCGGGAGGCCGCCCCCGCGCCCGGCCTCTACAACATCTGTTACCTCAACGCCTTCCAGGCCCAGCCGGGGGCCGAGGGGGACTGGGACGCCGACCTGCTGCTGCGCGACGCGGGCGGCGATGTCGTCTACGACGGCGACTGGGGCGAGGCCGTCCTGGACATCCGCACCGCCGACAAGCGCAAGCGGATCGCCGCCAAGGTCGGCGGCTGGATCGACGGCTGCGCCGACAAGGGCTTCCAGGCCATCGAGCCGGACAACTACGACACCTTCACCCGCTTCCCGGACCTGCTGACGGCCTCCCAGGCCAAGTCGTTCGTCAAGCTGCTCTCCGCGCGCGCCCACGAGCAGGGCCTGGCCGCCGCGCAGAAGAACACCCCGCAGCTGGCCGAGGCGCGCGAGGAGACCGGGCTCGACTTCGCCGTCGCCGAGGAGTGCGGCGTGTACGACGAGTGCGGGGACTACACCGCCGCGTTCGGCGACGACGTCGTGGTCATCGAGTACTCGGCCGACGGTCTGCGCAAGTCCTGCGCGGGCTGGGGCGATGAGTTGAGCATCGTGCGCCGCGACGTCGACGTGTCCCCCGCGGGCAGCAGCGGATACGTACGCAAGACCTGCTGACCCCCGGCCGTCGCGGGCCGGGCGCGTCGCTGTCCGCCACGCGCCTCGCCCGCGCAGCGGCCCCCCGCTCCACCTCCCCGCCGCCGTGCGACGTTTCCGTCCCATGGCCCTCACGCGCCGCGGGCGCACCCCGATCCCCTGGAGGTAGTGATGGCTGCAGGACCCCGAGCACCGGGAGGTCCCTCGCGGCGCGGTGTGCTGCGCGGCGCGGGCGGCGCGGCGGCGATGGTGGCGGGCGGGGGCGCCCTGGCGGGCTGCGGCACGGGGCCCGCCGACGGGGTCGGCCCCGACGGGCGGGTGACCATCCAGCTGTGGCACGGCCAGACGGACTCCGCGGCCAAGGTCATCAAAGGCCTGGTGGAGCGGTTCCACCGGGCCCATCCCGACATCCGCGTCGACATGGGCGGCGGCGTGCTGGCCGACGCCATGCTCCAGAAGGTCACCGCGGCGCTCGCCGCGGGCTCCTACCCCGACATCGCCTACGTCTTCGGCTCCGACCTGGCCAGCGTGGCCCGCAGCCCCGAGGTCGTCGACCTGACCGCGCACGTGCGGGACGCGCCGACGCCCTGGCGCAATTTGTGGGCGCCCGCCCGGGAGGCCGTCACCATCAACGGCAAGGTCCGTGCGGTGCCCGCGGTCCTGGACTGTCTCGCCGTGGTCTGCAACAAGAAGCTGTTCGCCGAGGCCGGGGTCGATCTGCCCGAGGCGGGCTGGACCTGGCAGGAGTTCACCGACACCGCGCGGCGCCTGACCGATGCCTCCAAGGGACGCTTCGGCACCGGGTGGCCCGGCACCGGCGACGAGGACACCGTGTGGCGGATGTGGCCGATGGTGTGGGACCTGGGCGGCGACGTGATCGGCGAGGACGGGCACAGCATCGGCTTCGCCAAGGAGGGCGTGCGCGCCCTTGAGGTCGTACGGGACCTGGCGCGCGACAAGAGCGTCTACATCGACCCCAAGCCGGGCAGCGAGCAGATGTACCAGGTCTTCCTGTCCAACCGGATGGGCATGGTGCCGACCGGTCCCTGGCAGCTGCCGGACATCACCCAGGCCAAGGTCGACTACCACGTGGTGCCCATGCCCAGCTTCAGCCGGCGTCCGGTGACCATCTCGGGCCCCGACACCTGGACGGTCTTCGACAACGGCCCGGCCCGCGCCGAGGCCGCTCGTACCTTCGTGACCTGGCTCAACCAGCCCGTCCAGGACAGCAGGTGGGCCGTCGAGGCGGGCAGCCTGCCGCTGAGCCGCCGCAGCCAGGACCGCCCGGCCTGGCGCGAGCACAGCGAGCAGATGCCCGGCCTCCCGGTGTTCACCAAGGCCCTCACCTCGTCGCGGGTGCGGCCCGTGCACCCGGCCTACCCCCGCATCTCCCAGTCGCTCGGGCAGGCGGTCGTCTCCGTGCTGCTCGGCCGCAAGAGCCCCGCCGACGCCGTGCGCTCGTGCGCCGAAGAGGCCAACGCCGCCCTGCTGATACCGCGTTGAGGACGCCAAGGACACCGAGGACACCCGTCATGCCATCACTTCCCCGCCCCCTGACCCTGCCCCCGGACCCCGCCTCCTCCGGCCGCCGCGCCCTGCGCCGCCGGCGCCGCAGCGAGACCGCCACCGCCTGGGCGTTCGTCTCCCCCGCGGTGCTCGTCATCCTGGGCCTGAGCGTCCTGCCGGTCATCTGGTCGCTGCTGCTGTCCTTCCAGGCCAACGACCTGGTCACACCCAGCCGCTGGGTGGGCCTCGACAACTACCGGGCACTGTCCCAGGACCCCAACTTCAGCCAGGCCGTGCGCAACACCCTGCTCTACACCCTCCTGTACGTGCCGCTGAGCATCGTCATCGGGCTCGCCCTCGCCCTGGCGCTGAACCGGCGCATCCGCTTCGTGGGTCTGTACCGCACCCTGTTCTTCGTGCCGTTCGTCATCTCGGCCACCGCCCAGGGCGTGCTGTTCTCCTTCATCCTGGATCCCGACTTCGGGGCGGCCAACTCCGTCCTGCACCACCTGGGGATCTCGCCCCAGGGCTTCCTCACCGACTCCTCGCAGGCCCTGTTCGTGCTCGTCGCCATCACGCTGTGGAGCGGCACCGGCCTGTGCACCGTCATCTACCTGGCCGCGCTCCAGGACGTCGAGCAGTCGCTGATCGAGGCGGCCCGCCTGGACGGCGCGGGGCGCCGGCACCTGCTGCGGCACGTCACCCTGCCCGCGCTCACCCCGGTCAGCGTCTTTCTGCTCCTGTGGCAGACCATCCAGTCCCTGCAGGTCTTCGACCTGGTCTATGTGACCACCAAGGGCGGACCTCTCGGCTCGACCACGGTGATCGTCTACTTCATCTGGGAGCAGGCCTTCAAGAACTTCACCGCCGGGTACGGAGCCGCGGCCGCCTACGTCCTGGCGCTGGCCCTGTTCGTCGTGGGCGCCGTGCTGCGCCTGGCCCGCGGCCGTACCCCTCGTACGAAAGCAGCCGCCTGATGACCGCGACCACCACCGCGCCCGAGGCCACCGCACGCCGGACCACCCAACCCGCCGCGCTGCCCCGCCGCCGCCCGCGCCTGCCCTTCAGCGGCTGGCACGCACTGCTCGCCCCGCTGGCGCTGCTCTTCGCCGTGCCGCTGATCTGGCTGCTGCTCAGCTCGGTGATGACCAACGCGGAGATCAACCGGTTCCCGCCGGCGCTGTGGCCCTCGGGCATCGACCTGGGCGGCTACCGCTATGTCCTGGGCAACGCCATGTTCCCGCGCTGGCTGCTCAACTCCGCGATCGTCTCGGCCGTCGCGGTCACCTCCAACCTCGTCTTCGGCGCCCTGGGCGGCTACGCGTTCGCGCGGATGCGCTTTCGCGGCTCCCGCGCGCTGCTCGTGCTGATGCTGGCGACGATGGCGGTGCCCTTCCAGCTGACGATGATCCCCACCTTCCTGGTGATGAAGAAGCTGGGCCTCATCGACACCCTGGGCGCACTGATCGTGCCCTCCCTGGTCACCCCGTTCGCGGTGTTCCTGCTGCGCCAGTTCTTCCTCTCCCTGCCCCGGGAGCTGGAGGAGGCCGCCTGGATCGACGGCTGCTCCCGGCTGCGGGTCCTGTGCTCGATCGTGCTGCCCCTTGCCCGGCCCGCGCTCGCCACGGTGGCCGTGCTGACCTTCCTGACCACGTGGAACGACCTGACCTGGCCGCTGATCGCCATCAACCACGACACCCAGTACACGCTGCAGCTGGGCCTGACCACCTTCCAGGGCCAGCACCACACCCGCTGGTCCGCGGTGATGGCGGGCAACGTGCTCACCGTCCTGCCGGTCCTGATCGCGTTCCTCTTCGCGCAGAAGGCCTTCATCCGCTCGGTCACCTCCAGCGGCCTCAAGGGCTGACCCGCCCCCGCACCACCGCCCCGCACGATCCGAAGGAACGCGATGCCACACACGTACGACCTGCTCGTCATCGGGGACGCCAACCCCGATGTGATCCTGGGCCCGCTGGATGGGCCGCTCGCCTTCGGCCAGCACGAACAACTCGTCGACGAGGGGTCCCTCACCCTCGGCGGCTCGGCCGCGATCATGGCGTGCGGGGCCGCGCGCCTGGGCCTGAAGGTGGCCTTCGCCGGACGGGTCGGCGACGACGACGCCGGACGCTACATGCGCGACACGCTCACCGAGCGCGGCGTCGACACCCGGGCCCTGCACCTGGACGCCTCCCGGCCCACCCCGCTGACCGTTGTGCTCACCCGCGGCGAGGACCGGGCCGTCCTCACCTCGCCGGGCACATTGACCGCCGTCAGCGGCGCCGACGTCCCCGGCGAACTCCTGGCCGCCGCCCGGCACGTGCACGCCGCCTCCTACTTCCTGCAGCCCCGCCTCGCCGCCGACCTTCCCCGGCTGTTCCGCACCGCCCGCGAACACGGCGCGCGGACCTCCCTGGACACCCAGGACGACCCCTCGGGGCAGTGGGACCCGGCCGCCCCGGGCGCCGTCCTGGCCCACACCGACGTCCTGCTGCCCAACGCCCAAGAGGCCCTGCGGCTGGCCGGACTGCCCTCCGGCAGCCCGGAACAGGCGGCCGAACTCCTGGCCGCCCGCGTCCCCCTCGCCGTCGTCAAGAACGGCGCCGCGGGCGCCCTGTGCCACGACGGCCGCACGCTGCACAGCGCACCGGGCCTGCCCCTGACCCCCAAGGACACCGTCGGCGCCGGAGACAGCTTCGACGCCGGCTTCGTCACCGCCCTCCTCGACGGCCTTCCCCCGCATGAAGCCCTGCGCTTCGCCGTCGCCTGCGGATCTCTTTCGACCCGCGCCCACGGCGGCACCCGAGCCCAGCCCACGCGGGACGAAGTCCTCGCCCACACCACTCCGAGCGGAGCGCACGCCTCATGAACCACCCCAAGATCACCTTCATCGGCGCGGGCAGCGTCGTCTTCACCCAGGGCCTGCTCGCCGACCTCTTCGCCTTCCCCGAGCTCAAGGGCGCCCACATCGCCCTGCACGACATCGACTCCGAGCGCCTGGCCACCGCGCAGGCCGCGGCCGAATACATCGCCGACCACCTGGGCGCGCACGCCACCGTCTCCAGCCACGCCGACCGCCGCGAGGCCCTGGCGGGCTCGGACTTCGTCATCAACATCGTGCAGGTCGGCATGGGCGAGGCCACCCGCACCGACTTCGACGTCCCCGCCGCCCACGGGGTGCGCCAGACCATCGGCGACACCCTGGGCATCGGCGGCATCTTCCGCGCACTGCGCACCTTCCCGCTCCTGAAGGCCCTGGGCGAAGACATCGCCGAACTGTGCCCCGACGCCTGGCTCCTGAACTACACCAACCCCATGGCCATGAACATCCAGTACCTCACCGAGGCCACCGGCCTGACCAAAGTGGTGGGCCTGTGCCACTCCGTGTACTGGACCATGCGCGACCTCGCCGACCTGGTCGGCGTCCCCTACGAGGAGGTCACCTACCGGGCCGCGGGCGTCAACCACCAGGCGTGGGTCCTGCGCTTCGAGCACCAGGGCACCGACCTCTACCCCCGCCTGGACGAACTCATCGCCAAGGACGAGCAGCTGAGGCGCCGGGTGCGCGTGGACATGTACCGGCGCCTGGGCTACTACCCCACCGAGACCAGCGAGCACTCCTCCGAGTACGTCCCCTGGTACCTGCACCACGACAGCGAGATCGAGCGCCTGCGCCTGCCGGTCGGCGCCTACCTGGGCATCGTCGACGAGAACGTCGCCGCCTACCACCAGACCCGCGACGCCCTGGCCGCGGGCGAGCCGCTCACCGTCGAGGGCACCATGGAGTACGCCCCGCAGATCATCCACAGCATCGTCACCGGCACCCCGCGCACCGTGTACGGCAACGTCCCCAACCACGGCCTGATCGACAACCTGCCGGACCACGGAGTGGTCGAAGTCCCCTGCCTCGTGGACGCCTCCGGCATCCAGCCCACCCGCGCGGGCTCCCTGCCCCCGCAGCTCGCCGCGCTCAACCGCACCTACCTCAGCATGAACGACCTGGTCGTGCGCGCCGCCGTCGAGGACGAGCCCCGCCACATCCGGCACGCGGCCATGACCGACCCGGCCACCGCCGCGGCCCTGACCGTGGAGCAGATCTGGCGGCTGTGCGACGACATGGTCCGCGCCCACGCGGACCGCCTCCAGCCCTCCCTGCGCCAGGTCCTCGGCGACTGACCGCCCTGCCGGGCGACCGACCCGGCACCCCACGCCTCTCCCGCAGTGCCGGGAGTGCGCGCTGGGGCAACGGCCCGCCTACGCGCGGATGCTGCCCGCCAAGGGCGAGCGAACCGCCCCGGCCACCTGACCCGCTCCGTCGTCCTGGCCCGACCTCCTCGGCCCGTGACCGCGCGAGCGGCCACCCGCGGCGGCCGGTCTCCCCCGGCCGGCTGTCGCGGGCCCGGCCTCCGGCGTGCCCGACATACAACGTAAGATCGACATCGCCACACATTTGCGCACGGTCTGCTCCTCCGGGGCCGCGCGCACCGTGCCCAAGGGCGGCAGCCCTGCCGCTGCCACCCCGGACGAAAGCCCTCCATGCCCCGCCCGTACCGCCCGCACCGCTCGCGCCCCGGCCGCCTCGCCGCCTGTGCCGCCGCCCTCCTCCTGGCCGCCGCCTGCTCCACCGACGACGGCAAGGACACCCCGGACACATCCACGGACCGGGCCAAGTCCGTGCGCCAGCCCGAGGCCGACGCCGTCTTCGACTACCAACTCGGCGGCCCCTACGCGCCCGACGACGCCGTACAGGCCCTCTCCCGCGACCGGTCGGCAAAGCCGGCCAAGGGCCTGTACAACGTCTGCTACGTCAACGCCTTCCAGACCCAGCCGGGCGACGCCATCGCCTGGTGGAAGAAGACCCACCCCGACCTGCTCCTGAAGGACGACGACGGCTCCCTGGTGGTCGACGAGGACTGGGACGAGCCGCTCCTGGACATCTCCACGTCCGGCAAGCGCGAGAAGCTGATGAACGTCGTCGGGCCGTGGATCGACGGCTGCGCCACGTCGGGCTACGACGCCGTCGAGCCCGACAACCTGGACTCCTACGAGCGCTCCGACGACCTGCTGACCACCGAACACGCCGCGGCCTTCGCCGAGTTGCTCGCCGAGCGCGCCCACGACCGGGGCCTGGCCATCGCGCAGAAGAACACCACCGACCTCCTGCCCGACCGGGGCCGCATCGGCTTCGACTTCGCCGTCGTCGAGGAGTGCGCCGCGTACAAGGAGTGCGGCGACTTCGCCGACGCCTATGACGACAAGGTCTTCGCCGTCGAGTACACCCGCAAGGACTACCGCACCGCCTGCGACGCCTACGGCTCCCGTCTGTCCATCACACTCCGCGACCGCGACGTCACCCCAGAGGGCACGAAGGGCTACGTCTTCGCGCAGTGCTGATGCGCGCCGATTCTGCCCGTTTCCCCCTTCCCCGTGCCCGAAGGGGGTTTTTCCGGCGCCCGAGTTGCCCCAACCCCCGCCGCGGGCAAAGGAATTCGGGATTCCACTCGCACGGCACGGACCGGAGCCACTATCCAGGGAGGTGATGTGCCCACGCCAGAAATGGAGGGATCCGTATGGCGATACGGACCACGCACCGCACCCGGTCGGCCGGGGCCGCGGTCGCCGTCACCACCGGACTGATCTGCACCCTGTCCGCGCAGCCGGCCGGCGCGGACGAACCGGCCGCTGAACCGGCCGCGCGCCACTGCACCCTGGACGCGTCCACCGGAGAACAGCGCTGCTTCGGCACGTTCGACGAAGCCATCGAGCGCGCCACCGACGGACGCGTCAGCGACGCCCCGGCCACCCCACGGGCCGCCGTCACCTCGTCCGCGTTCCGCGCGGCCGTGCGGGAGGACTCCTCGGCCGCCGGGGACGTCGTCCAGGGAACGTTCTTCAGCGACCCCGGCTTCTCGGGCGACACGCTCACCATCAGCGGCCCCTCGCTGTGCGAGAAGGACGGCTGGGTCAACTGGCAGTACGACCTCGGCGACGACTGGAAGAACCGCATCTCCTCGGTCCAGCCCTGGGGCAACTGCGCGATCTGGCTCTACCCCGAGCCCGGTCTCGGCGGCGACCGCGACGGACCGTTCGACGAGAACACCGCCGACGTCGGCCAGATGATGAACGACCGCACCCAGTCCATCGGCTTCAGCTAGAACGCCGCCGCATACAGCGGCTCCGGCTTCGGCTTCGGCTTCGGCTTCGGCTTCGGCTGGAACGCTGCCGCGTCCGGCGGCGCAAGCCCCGGGGCCGGCGCGCTCGCGCGTCGCACGCCCTACCCCCCACAGGCTCCACCATCCCCCCACTGGAGATCACACATGATCACCCGTACCCGACTGACCGTCCTGATGGCCGCCATGGCCACCGCGGGCGGCCTGGCCCTCGCGCCCGCCGCGCAGGCCGACGAAGAGCCCCCCACCATCCGCGAGTTGCTCGACAAGTGCGACAACGGCACCGACTCCTGCGTCTTCCACCCCGACGGACCCGGCACCGACTCGATGGGCGAGGCGCACCAGGTGGGCGACAGCGCCTACAACTGCACGCAGGACCTGCAGCGTTCCAGCATCTCCTGGGCCGACACGACGGGTGAGTCCAATAGCGTCGGCGTCTCGCTCAGCGCGGAGTACGGCTTCGCCGAGGTCTTCAAGGTGAGCATCGAGACCTCCTACGGACACACCTGGGAGAGCTCGCACACCGAGACCGACACCACCAACGTCGACGTCCGCCCCGGCGAGGTCGGCTGGGTCACCCGCGAATCCCAGATGCAGCGCGTCAAGGGCACCTATGAGCTGCACTTCGAGGACAAGTTCCACGGCCACTACATCTGGTACGCCCCCTTCGACGCCACGGGCCCCAAGCCGGACGCGCCGAGCACCAAGACGCAGCACACCCGCCCGATGACGGAGCAGGAGAAGTCCGAGCACTGCGGCTGAGGCCGCATCCCGCCCTCTCCCGGCCACGGGCCGGGAGAGGGCGGGGCGTCGCGTGCGCGGGGTGCCGCCAAGGGCCCGCTCACCCCCGGTAGACCACCCTGCCCGGCAGCTCCCGGCCGTCGATGCGCGCCCACAGCCGCAGTCCGGCCAGGACCTGGCCCTTGCGCCCTCCGGCGTCCAAGGGGATGTCGTTGCCGCCGGTGCGCTGGCGGGCATCGCGATAGGCGGACGGGGCCAGGGCCTTCACGTCGACGTCCGCGCCGCGGCCCTGCACGCTGCGGCGCAGCGCCAGTACGGTGCGCTGGGATGTCTCCGCCACCTCGGCCCACCAGCTGCCGGCGGCGGCGGGTGGCAGATGGATCACGGAACACAGCGCCTCGTCAACGGCCAGCGCCGCCCGCAGCGCCGCCGGGGAGTCCTCCGGGGCGCGGGCGAAGCGGGTCAGGCGCTGGGAGATCTCGTGCTGGTAGGCGTCACGGTGTTCCGGGCTGTGCAGGGCGAGCGTGCCGCGGTGGGTGAGGCTTTCCAGGCAGTGGTGCAACTGGCCGTCGAGTTGGGCAAGGCCGCTCACCCAGCCGGCGAGCTGGACCCACACGCCCAGCGGCGTGCCGTTCTCCGCGCCCCTCACCAGGTGCGCCGCCGCGGCATCGGTGGCGTCCAGCGCCCAGTCGGGCCTGGCGCCCGCGGCGGTCAGCCGGATGCCGGGGGCCCCGAGGTGCGGCAGCGGGGGGACAAGGACCTGTTCGCGCTCGTGCGCCCACCACTCGATCCACTGCTCGCCGGCCGGGCTCTTCGCGGCCGGCGCCGCCGACCGTGCCCGCTCCCGCCACTTCGCCGCGGAGGTGCCGGGCAGCCGCAGCAGGGTGGTGTGCAACCAGAGCCAGCGGCCGGGGGTCCCGGCGGGGTCGGCCGGGTCGGGCAGCCGGAGCGGGCCGAGGTAGTCGGCGGCCTCCGTGCTGGCGGCCAACTCCTCTACCAGGGCCGCCAGTTCCGCCTCCGGAGCGGCGCCTCTGGCGGGCGCCCGCGCCGCGGCAGGCACCGGAGCGGGTCCTCGGGCCGGCCGGGCACCGGCACGTTCCTGCGGCGGCGCCGGTTCGTCCGCGGCCGGCGCCAGCAGGTGCTCCACCTCCCGCAGGGCCGCCCGGCACTGCTCGGCACCCTGGTCATCGGGCCAGGCCCGCAGCAGCTCGCTCAAGGTGGTGTGCACCCCGGCCAGCTGGGCCCGGGCCGCGGTGCCAAGGCGCGAGCCGGGGAGCGCGCACAGCGCACGCAGCGCGTCCACGGCGTTCAATGCCGGCCGTTGAACGGATCGCGCTCGGCGATGTGCTCGGTCGTGGCGTCGTCCATGACCACGCGGAACACCGACCCCGGGTTGGTCCACATCTGGCCGAGGGAATCCGCCCGCCAGTACGGCACCGGCATCCGGTGCACCCGCAGAGCGCCGTACTCGTCGAGCGTGGCCACGTACTTGGCTCCTGCCTGCGCCGCCTCCGGCCCGTTGCCTCCCTCCATCGGCGCCAGGCCCTGGTGCGGGGCCGGGACGGCGTCGATGCGTTCCATCTCCCGGTCCGGTTCGCCGGGCCGGCGCAGATAGAAGATCCAGCCGTCGTGCCCGGGCGGCTCCAGCGGCTTGCTCTCCATGCCCCGTACGACACTCTGCCGGGCAGCTCCCGTCCCCCGGAACCACTTGTCGAACCGGTCGCCCCGCGGGGCACCGTCAGGGGCATCGGCATCGGCCGGGGCGCCGTCCGGGCCCGGTGAGGGATCGGGCGCCTGCTGCCAGGGATTCTCGGTGAGCCGGAAGACGACCGTGCCCGCGTCCGGCCGGTCTCCGGCCACCCGGTTGTCGGCGACGATCTCCAGCGGCGTCCACGGCGCGTCCTTCCCGGCGCCGAGGTCCACCCGCACGGACGTCTCACCGCCCACCTCGTACTGAGGGCCGCCGCGCGCCAGATGGACGTAGAGGTTCAGGTCGGCGTCGACCTCCAGCTGGAACTTGGCCTGGTTGACCCACTCCTCCATGTTCAGCACAAAACCCGGCTCCTCTCTGGACACCCAGACATCGGGGTCGAAGGAACCCCAACCCACCCACCGGGGACCGGTGTTGCGGTGGATGCGCAGACTCTCGGTCAGGTTGCACCACTCGCTGCGCACCGCCCAGGCGCCGTCGGGGCCGATCGGACTGAGCTCCGTGCTCATCGTCAGGAGGGAATCGGTCGGATCGCCCGCCTCCAGCTGGAAGGTGGGACCGAAGTCGCACGGCAGGTAGTAGCTGAGGTTGGCGACCTCGATGCGCAGGACGTAGCGGCCCCGGCCCAGTACTCCGTGCGCGGCCTGCTCGGCGTGGGCGAAACGGCGGATGTGATAGCCCCAGCATGCCCCGATCGACGTGGCGAGTTTCCCGTACTCCTCCTCCACCTCGATGCCCGCGGGATTCCAGCGCACCTCCGTCTCCTGGCGCAGCCTGCGTTCCAGGGACCGGCGGACCAGGGGCATCCGGCTGCTCTTGCCGGTGAGGAAGATGCGGTCGAGCTCCTGGTTTCCCTTCAGGGCGTTCTTCGCGAGCGAGGCGACGAGAGTCGTGATGTCCTCCAAGGGGGGCTGCATCAAATCCTCGAAGGTCTCCGTGTCCATCCGCGGCGCCCACTCCCTGTGCCCGTCCTCCCCCTCCCCCGTCGCCTCGCCCGCGCCGATGCCGGCCAGGACGGCGTCGAGGGTTTCGGGAAGCGGCAGATACGCGGCGTCTCCCGAGCCCAGCCGGATCTTGGCCTCCTCCGCGATCCGCCACAGCAGCCAGAACGTCTGCTCGGACGCCTCGCGCGGCCCGCCCAGTACGCGATCGCCCGCCCAGCGCGTGGGCACGACCTGCTCCACGAGGTCGTGCGGATACTTCTCCTCGTCGGAGCTGCCACCCAGCAGCGATCCCGCCACGTAGCGCCCGTCCTCCTCGACGTAGCCCTTCGCCTTCTGGGTGGTGGCCAGGATCAGTTCGTAGCGGTCGGGCCACCGGGTCAGCAGATGGTCCGCGAAGGCCGCCTTGTACCAGCGGAAGAGGTGCAGCGTCATGAGGTCGCCGCCGAGCTGCAAATTCCCCGTCGAGCCGAGCAGCGTGGGGGTCAGGACGTAGAGCCGGCCGGTGAAGCGGGTGTCCTGGCCCGGCTGGGCGTCCGGGGTGCCGTCGCGCAACTGCAGGTTGATCACGGCGAGATCGGTGGTGCCGCCGCCGATGTCGACCACCAGGATGTTCTGCCCCAGGCGGTCCGTGCCGGGCAGCGGACGGCAACGGGCCCGGAACGCCTCGACGCCCGCCGCGAAGTCCCCGCCGAAGTCCCGCATGATGAAGAAGAGGGCCGCGGCGACCGCCTCGTCGAACCGGGTGTCCACGACCGTGACACCGAGACCGTCGACTCCCTCGGCTCCCGCGCCGACCAGTTCACGCAGCCTGCGGCGCACGCCGGGCGGGGCGACGGTGGGATAGGTCATGACGACGTGGTCGATCTTGCCTTGGTGCAGCTCCCTGGGGTTGGCGCCGATGTACTCGTCCCCCTGGTCGAGCAGGTAGCGCAGCCCTTCCCGGATGAGGTCGTCGGCGGTGGTCGGGGAACCGTCCGCACGCGCCGGCAGTTCCGCCAGTGCGTGGTTGCGGGCGAGATACTGCTTCAGGCCCCGGTACGAACGCGGCGCGCTGCCGGGCTGCGTGCCCACCGCGACACGCTCCTCGCCCATCCGCACCCGCAGTGCGGGGAAGGTGTCGACCACTTCGATCCGGCTGGCCAGCTCGGTGCCGCCGGACTGGTCGAGATCGGCGGGGAAGAGGCGCAGGACATCCAGCGGCACCTCGCAAAAGGCCCGGTCGTAGCAGGTGTGGAGCCGGGGGGCGACGGCACGGCGCAACCGTGCGTCGCGGGCCGCGAGCCGCACTTCGAGCGCGGTGTAGAGGGCGTGCAGCCAGCTCTCGCCGCCGTGTCCGCCCTCCAGGGCGTCGACCAGGGCGCGCACCGGATCGGCGCCGGGCCCGGCCGTGCGGGCCGTGCCGGCGCCCTGCAGCAGCTGGCGCACGACGTCGTCGAGCAGTTCCCGCCACTGGTCTTGCTCGGGACCCGCGGTGGCGGGGTCCGAGAGCAGTGCGACGAGTTCGGCGCGCAGCCGCGCCTCCTGGTTGCGGGACATGGCGCGCACCGCGAGCTGCTGCATGTCGTGGATCGTGACCGTGGAATTGGTCGTGCCGAAGTCGACGGCCGCGAAGCCGAGATGGCGCACGCTGCCGGCCGGGACACGCGCGGTGCCGGTGTCCCGCCGGGCTCCGGCGCTCTCGGAGGCGGCAGGCGCCGTGCGCTCCGGGGCGGGCTCCGCGGTGCGTTCGGTCACCGGCTCGGACCACTGGCCGGGGTCGTACCACTGGCGGGGTTCCGCGGGCGGCTCGGCCGGGGTGAGATGAAGCGTGGTGGCAAGCTCGACCGTGCGGTGGTCGGCGCCCACGGGGCGTCCGGTGACCGTGTTCACCTCGTGGTAGGTGATGCGCAGCACGAGGGACAGGTCGACCGGGCCCGGCGGAGCGTGCAGGGCGACGGAGCCGGCGCCGCGCACGACGACGGATTCCTCGACGACCTGGCCCCTGGCCTCGCTCCACAACTCCCGCACGGCGGTGAGCTGCTCCCCGGACAGGTCGGCGGGCGCGACGACGTCCAGGACCCGGATCAGGGCGGCGCTGCCCGGTGACGGCACCAGCCGCAGTGCGGGCGGTTCCAGTGCGGGCGGTTGAAGTGCGTCCGTCGCCCCGGTCAGGGTGAAGCCGTCCCCCTCGGGATCGGCCACACAGTAGGGCCCCGACGCGACGAAGTAGGCGTGCAGTCCCATGGCGGTCTCCCCCGGTCAGTGCTGTGGGCGCGGGTCGTGGGCGTGCGGGGCGCGGTGGGCGGGGCCCGGCACGGGCAGGACGTCCAGGCGGCCGGCCAGGTCCAGGACAGCGGCCTCGGGCGCGTCGCCCTCCCCCCTCATGCCGGACACCAGAAGGTCCAGGGTGTGCGGGGCGCCGACAGCCTCGTCGTACTCGTCGATGACGCTCTTGGCCGCGGAGGCCAACGTCATGTGTTCCGTGGCCAGTTGCTTGTAGACCAGACTCAGGAGTGCGGTGACCAGCTCGCGCCGGATGCGCACCGCGTGCACGATGTGCCGTTCCCACGGGTCACGGCCCTCGGGCGCCTCCGGATGCCAGGGAAAGCCGCGGTCCAGGCGCAGCGGGTAGGCGGCGTCCGCTTCGGCCAGGTCCGGATCGGGTGAGGCCGTCTCCCGCAGCACGTCGCGCCACGCCTCGATGTCGGTCATCACCTGCAGCGCCATCAGAAGGTCGACGTGCTCCTGTTGCAGTGCTCCCCGTTCCCTCTCCCGCTCGCTGACCTTGTCCCACATGCCCGACAGCTCGTCCAGGGAGCCCCTGTGCTCTTCGAGGCGGTCCTCGTGCGCGGCACGGACCCAGTCCCCCACCAGCGCCAGGAGCTGGCCGTAGCACTGCTGGAACGACGGCAGCAGCGCCTCTGGCTCGGATGCCGCCGCCGGGCCCCGCACATCGGTGCGAGAGGAGTCGGCGATCACGAAGTTCTGCGCCTTCGCCCGTTCGCGCACCCGGCGCCGCAACGCCTCGCCCGCCGCGGACCGGTCGGCACGCCGCACCGAGATCAACTGCTTGTCGCGGTCGACGGCGGCGAACAGCTCCTTCCACAGCGGCCAGCCCGCGACCATCGTCGCCGCCTCGCCGTCGATGTAACGGCGGAACTCCTCGTCGGCCCAGACATTGCCGGGCCCCATGCCCACGACCAGGCTGTCCCGCAGATCCCCCAGCGACCTGCGCGTCTCGTCCAGGGTCCGCTGGATCTCGCGGTACTCGGGCGGGTACTTCTCCTCGGGGTGGGCCTCCTTCTCCCTGGCGACCAGCGCCACGCGCATCCGGTCCACGGCCCCGGCCCGCCGCCGCACGGCCTCCGACCGGATGAGCCCGCCGTACTCCTCCGCGTGCCCGGTCAGTTGCCGGCGCAGAAGGCCAAGGCCCCCGTCATCGGCGAACTCGCCCAGAGCCTTGCTCAGCGGCGATCCCGGATCGTCCGCCTCCAGCCGGGCGGCCACCTTCGCCCACAGCTCGGTGATCTGCGAACGCGCCTCCGCACCCGCTCGCAGCCGCGCCCGCAGCGACTCGTCCAGCCGCACACTCGACGTACGGGAGAGCTGATCGAGCCCCACCATGGCCGAGACCAGCATGAGCTGTTTGCTCTGGCCCGCGGGAAGCAGCCGGTGCGCACCTTTGACGATCTTGTCGAGGACGGCCGTGTCCGGCCGCCCCCGCAGCCGCTGCTCCTTGAGACGCTCGGGCGAATCGAGCAGCGCCGCCTTCAGGACCGGAGGGTCCACGGGCATCTGGTCGAAACGGCCGCCCGCGACGAGCAGGCTCTCCCGCAGCACCTTGTCCGACTTGCGCTCCCGGCCGTCGGCCGTCGGTTCGCGCAGCATGTCGAAGAAGTCCTGCTCGTTGGCGACCGGTCCGCGCTGGCCGTTCATGAGGACCAGAACCGTGTGGATGTCCCGCAGCTCACGACGGCTCAGGAACCTGTCGCGCTCGCCGGACTCGGGGCTGTTGAGGCCGGGAAAGTCCATCAGGGTCAGCGCTCCGGCCCCCGCCAGGTCCCAGATGCCGGGCGGCACCTGCACCCGCAGCTCGACCCGCCTGATCAGCGGTACGCAGACGGCCAGGATGTCGTCCGGGATGCCGTGCCCCTCCTCCCCGGCCGGGCGGGCCAGGCTCTCGCCGCCCTCCTCCAGTTTCACGTCCGGCAGCGACATGGCGCGCTTGGCCTGGGCCTCCGAGAGGTCATAACGCCGCCCGAGCATCGGCGCCCCGGCCTCGTACGCCGTGTGCAGCAGGCCCACTTCGGCGGCGACCGCGCTCATCTTCGTACCGAGACCGGAGCCATACCTCCCGCACCACTCGACCAGCGGCTCCCAGTCACCCGGGCCGGGCCGGGCGGCTCCGAGCGCGGCCGACCGCTGATCGGGCGACCCCTCCAGCGTGGCCAACTCCACCAGCCTGTGGTGCAGGTGAGTCATCAGCTCGGTGACCTCGGCGCGCGTGCAGTACACGACCGCCCGGCCCTTGAGACTCGACTCGCGCTCGCCGCCCGCGGCCTGGCCCACGTGGATGGCGGTGACGTTCCCCGTGGTCGCCACGTCGCTCACCGACAGCAGCCCGGGCAACCCGAGCAACGCCTCGATCAGGAGCGACTTCCCCGCGCTGAACTCCCCCACCACACCGATCGAGAGCGGTCCGCGCGCCTCCCGCAGCAGCCCGGCCACCGCCGACCTGAACTCCTCCCGCCCGGCGTGCAGTTCGGGATCCTGTGCGGTGTCGTTCGACGGCGACCTGTCCAGGGCCTCCAGCATCTTGACCGCCCACTGGACATAGCCGTCCATACCGCTGCCGCCCATGCCTGCCTTGCCCATCGTTCCCCCCGCGCCACCCCCGACAAGGATCGTCCGGTCACGAGAGGAACCGCATCAATCCCTGGCACACGACGCTGAGGGCAATGTGCCGCCCCCACGGCCACGCGACAACCGTCTGTGCCAGATTGCCGGAATTCGCTCGTACTTGTATGCACCTGTGCGCATCCCGGGCACTCCCGACCCCATGGCCGCGCCGGGCCCGCGGCCCCCTGCACGGCCCCGCGACCGAAGAGACCGACGATGCCCCCGCAAACCCCGACCGAGCAGGCCCCCCGAACCCCGGGTGACCCGGGCGTCTGAGAACGATCAGACCGCGGTAAGGATGCTGCGTGCAGACCTTTCTCCCCTACGCCGACTTCACGCGGTCCGCCGCGGTCCTCGACCAGGCACGCCTGGGCAAGCAGCGGGTCGAGGCCCTGCAGGTGCTGCGCGGCCTGACCGTGCCCGGCTACGGATGGCGCAACCATCCCGCGGTCCGTATGTGGATCGGCTACGAGGAGGCCCTGGTCCGCTACGGGCTCGACGTCTGCGCGACATGGACGTCCGCGGGACACGCCGACACCTGCGCCACCACGCTCGTCACCGACTTCACCCGCCACCGCCCCGACACCCCGGTACGCACCGGACAACAGCTCGCCGCCGACGGCGAACTGCCCCCCTGGCTGGGCGACCCGGCCTTCCACCGCAGCCACCAGTCGGCACTGCTGCGCAAGGCCCCGGAGTTCTACGGCGAACTCTTCCCCGGCGTACCCGACGACCTGCCCTACCTCTGGCCGGCCTCCGACCGGGACCCCTCCTAGCGCCCTCGCCCCGGCGCCCTCCCCCTTTCATCCGGTTCAGAAATAGCGGGTGAACGGGGTCGGGTCCACGGCGAACAGGCCCTGGAAGGGGCTGTCCAGTTGGTAGATCAGGAGCACGGTGAAGGTGATCAGGGCGGACAGACCCATCACCATCACGACATGGGTGAAGCTGCGCTGGACGCCGAACATGAACATGAAGGCGATGGTGAGACCGCCGCCGACGATCAGGCCGAACCAGATCACCGGTGACAGCCGCTCCGTGGAGTCGGCCTCCCGGCCGCGGCGCGCCTCGTCCAGCGTGCTCAGCTGGGCCAAGATCTCCTGCCCCGTGGCCTGTTGGGCCGGTGTGGCACCCGCGGGGACCTGACCGGTGGCGCGCACGTCGTTCAGCAGGCGCCAGCCGGTCGGCCCCAGCGGGGTGCCCTCGGCCATGGCGGGCCACTCCGTATCGGTGACATGCCGGATGTACGTCTCGATCTCGCCGCGCATTTGCGCGTCCTGCCCCGAGGGCAGCCCCGCGGCGAGCAGATGGATCTGGTGCGCGGCGCTGGCCTCGGTGGCGGCATGGTCCTCGGCCCCGGAGTTGGTGTCCCAGACCGACACGAGGGCCAGCCCCAGGACCAGGGCGTACAGCACACCGACCATCATCGAGATGTACTCGGCGACGTCCTCGCGGGGTTCCTCCTCCGGGCCCATGGGCCAGAAACGGTGCTTGATCAGGACGACCGCCCCGGCAAGCAGGGCGACGCCCAGGACGATGGCAAGGCTTTCGATCATCGGTGGGTCCCGTTCCGTGGCGGCGCGGTCAGAGTCTGCGGGAGCCGAACACGGCGGCCGCGATGGCTGCGGGCAGCAGGACGAGGAACAGAGCGGCCAGCATGCCCATACCGGTGGGGGTGTGATCCGGCCGGACGAAACGGCTGAGCAGCGTGCGCTGCGGCCGTTCCTCCTCCGGCACCGCGACCGGTGGTACTTGCGGGGGCGGGACCGCTGGCGGTGGCACTGCCGGCGGTGGCACTGCCGGCGGGACCGCCGGTTGAATCCCTGCCGGAGCTTGTCCCGCCGCGTCGGGTACGGCGGGTACGGCGGGTGCAGCGGGTCCGGGTGGCGCGGCGCCCGGTGGACCGACGCCCGCCAGTCCGAGGCCCGGTGGCCCGACACCGGGTGGCCCGACACCGGGTGGCCCGACACCAGGAGGCCCGGCCTGGAGAGGTCCGGCCCCCGGCGGTCCGAAACCAGGAGGCCCGACACCAGGAAGCCCGGCGCCGGGTGCCGCGATGCCCGGCGGAAGAGGTACTGCGGGAAGCTGTGAAGCGAGGCGAGGCACGCCGGCCGGTGGGCCGGCGCGCGGCCGCTGTCCGGGATCCACCACGGGTGTCCGGGGCCCCGGCGCCACAGGAGTGAGGGACGCCGCAGCCCGGAGCGTGAAGCGTGCCAGCGCCCGTGCCGTCAGTCGCGGGGGTATCACCGCCTGACCGCGTGGACCGAGAGTGCGGAGCAGGTCGCTGCCTTCGGCGCGCCCCCTGCTCACATACGTGCCGGGCCCGCGCCGCACGACGGCGGTGCACGCGGCCCGTGCCCCTGCGGCGAGATGGGCGACGACCGGCTGCCCGCCCGCACAGGCGATCCGGTCCGGCGCGAGCACCGGGTCCGTGATCCGCACGCCGTGGACGGGCCGGTTGCCCCGGTTGGCCACCACATAGCGCACCTGCGCCTGCCGCGGGCCGGTGACGCGCGCCGTCTCCGTCAGCGCCAACGCGGCGCCGACCCCGGCGTACCCGGACCGCGCGGTCGCCTGTACACCACCGGCACGCAAAGAATGCGCGGTCGCCGCCATGCCGCCCGTACCCAGGGAACTGGCGGCCACGGCCACCCGCATGCCGCCGCCGCGCAGATAAGGCTGCTCCGCGACCGCCCGGACCTGACTGATCCAGACGCCGGGGCGCGCGGCCCCGGTCGCCGTGCAGCGCACCGAGCGCAGTCCGGTCAGCATCGGCACCCGGTCCCGGCCACCCGGGCAGCGGATCGCGGCCCCCGGCATACCGGGGTCCCGCACCCGTACCTGGTGCAGGTCGGCGCCACTGCGATTGATCAGGCGGTACGACTTGACGACGGGGGCGCCGGTACGGATGCCGGGGCGCAAGGCGCCGAGGCCGGGCCGGGTGTTCACCGTGACCTGGAGGGCGAGCCCGTTCGGCCCGGCACCATCGGCGACGGAGGGCCCGGCGGCCGACCAGCAGCCCGCGGCCAGGAGAAGACCGACCAGCAGCCACCGCGCCGACCGCGGGGGTGTCGCGCCCTTTCGCCCGATGATCACACCAGAAAGCTGCGCATGAGAACGCGCCCGCAGTCGACCCCGGCACGCCTACACGCCCGGTCTTTCACCCAAGCGGTGGCAGCGCCCCGCCGAACGGCACCACGGCGGTTCCACTGCCGAGACCAACAGGCCCGGCGCCGCGCGCCACCACACGGTCCGCGCGGCACGCCGGCATGGGCAGCTGCGGCGAAGGACTGCTGGCGGACGTCCCGATGATCGCCGTACCGCAGGCCGCCGACCGCATCGCGAACACGCCGGCCTGAGCCCTCCGCTCTACCGGGGCAGAGGGCCGAGATCGCCTTCGAGTGCGGCCTGGATGACCTGGGGCCGGTCCCAGAGGGCCAGGAGTTCGTTGCCGATGGCCACGCTGGGCCGCGGATCCCGGTCGCCGTGCACGACGACCGCGGCGGCAAGGAGGCTACGCGGAACCGCTCCCGCGTCAAGGAGGATGCGCCATTCCCCGGGGCCGAGTTCCAGGAACTCCAGCGTGGTGAGCCCGGCGATCTCCAGCGGATCGGCGAGCGTGCCGGGGTAGGCGGCGAGGGTCCGAAGGCGGGGCAGACCGAGGACCGGGGCAAGGCTCAGCGGCTCCGCCTCCCGGACGCCGATGGACAGGACCTCCAACTCGGGGTGTGCGGCCGCCTCGAGACTCGGCCAGTTGCGCATGTTGACGTGCGCGACGGCCGGCGCCTGATCCCCGCACGAGCTGTCACGCCGCTCGCTGAGCCGGTCCGTGACCAGGGCGGTGAGCGAGTCGGCGACCAGCCCGGCGCCAATGTTCTCCTCGTGACCGAGGATGATGATCTGGCCTGCGTGTCCGCGCGGGCCGGGCGTCAGATCGACCGCAAGGCGGTCGCCGCCGCCGTTGTCCCCGAAAGCGATCCAGCCGGGCGAGCCGACCAGGCCCTGCACCGCGGCGCCCGGCGGGGTGACGACCGCCTCCTTCGCCGCGAACTCCCAGGAACACGGGCGGGACGCGGCGTCGGCGACGTACACCTCGTCCAGCGCGAAGAGCTCACAGCCGACCGCCATCGCCGCACGTTCCGCGGCCTCGTAGCCCTCGGAGCCCTCGTCCGACTCCTCCCACCGCGCCCCCGCCACTCGATAGAGCACCTTGAGTTCCTCCGGCAGACAGACGCCGATCCGCGCTTCGGCAGCGGCGATCTCCGCGTCCGTCACACCGACCGCATCGGGCAGCCGCTCCCGCAATGTCCGCTCCAGCAACGCCGGATCGGCCGAAGGCGCCGCAACCGCACCGGGCACGGCATCGGGAAGACGGCGCCAGGGCTCAGGAACGGCGCCCTCGACCAGAAGGAGCATCCCCGGGTGCGCGGAACCGGCACCGGAGTCCACGGCAGGGCTCGGCCCGAGCAGACGGAGTGTGCTCCTCCCGTCGGGCGCTATCTTCACGTTGAACGAGACGCCGTCGACACCGGCGTCCACGAGCGCCCGCCGCACCCGCTCCACTGCCTCCGTCTCCGTCTCCGTCTCGTCGCGGAGTCCCCCGCCCCCGATTTCCCGACCCTCCACCGGCTGCCGCCGCAGGGGCAGACTCCAACTCCGCCGCCCGATCCGACCCGCGACACGAACGGTCCCGGACTCCAACTCGTCCGCCCGCCCTTCCCGCAGCAGCCGCACAACGGGCTTCCACGTCGCGAAGTCGCACAGTGCGCGCGGCGAGAAATTCTGATCAGCCATGGGCGGAGCGTACAGGCCAAAGGGCTTGTTATTACTGATACCGATTACAGCCGGGCGCGGGCCGGCCGGACCGACGCTCCGGGCGTCTGGGGGAAAACCCCCAGACCAGACGGAGGAAATCCGCGTTCCGGCGTGCCCTGACGGAGATCTAACGTGAGTACGCGGTTCTCGACCTCGGCGCGGGATGGCGCACGCTGGCTCGCCGGGACGCCTGACAGGACAGGCAGGACAGACAGGACACTGAACGCCATGCACGTCACACGCCCGAAGGATGGCGTCGCAGCCTCCCCCACCACCATCGCGATCGCGCCGGAGCACGCCGGGAAACCGACCGGCCGGCGCGGGGCACGCGCCCTCGTACGAGCCGTGGGGCGCGCCCCGTTCGCCCGGTGGGCGTGGGCCGAGGTCGCGTACTGCTTGACCGGGTTCCCGTTGGGGCTCGCGGGTGGCCTGCTTCTTGCGGTGGTGCTGGCTCTGGGCGCGGGCTTCACCGTGTCGGTGGTGTTCGCCGTGCTCGGCGCGCTCCTGTTCATCACGGGGCTCCAACTGGCCCGCACGCTGGGAGCCGTCCATCGTCGCCTCGCCGCCCGGCTCTTGGGGGACGAGACGCCCGCGCCGCCGCCGCTGCGTCCGGAGGGAGGGTTCGTCGGCCGCCTCGATGCCCGGCTGCGGGACGGGGTCGGCTGGCGCTCGGCGGCCTACGTCCTGGCGAAGTTGCCGGTCGGCTGTCTCGGGGCGTATGCCGTGCTCTGGTGGCTCGCGGGGCTGATCAATCTCACCGCGCCGCTGCGGTGGGCGGTGTTCGGGCAGCAGCCCGAGCCCGGTTCCCCGGAGGGCATGCCGGTGCTCACGCCGCTCTTCTTCGGCGGACCGGACGCGGACAGCTTTGCCGGTACGTTCCTCGCGGTCGCCATCGGTCTCTGCACCCTGCTGTGCGCGCCCTGGGTGACCCGTCTGGTGACCGGGGCCGACCGGTGGCTGATCGGCACCCTGCTCGGGCCCGGCCAAATGGCCGTTCGGGTAAGGGACTTGGAGGAGACGCGGGCGCTGGCCGTGGATGACTCGGTGGCGTTGCTGCGGCGCGTCGAGCGTGATCTGCACGACGGGGCCCAGGTCCGCCTCGTCGCGGTGGCGATGAGCCTCGAAATGATCAGGCAGCGGCTCGTCGAGAGCGAGAGCAGCGAGAGCAACGACGGCGGCCCGGGGGCCGAGCCACTGGACATCGTCCGGCTCCGTCAACTCGTCGACGCGGCGCATCACAACGCCACCCTGGCCCTCACCGAGCTGCGCGATCTGGCCCGCGGCATCCATCCCCCGGTCCTCGACGACGGTCTGCCGGACGCGCTCGCCACGCTCACCGCGCGCAGCAGCATCCCCGTCGACCTGGTGACGGACATAACCGAGCGTCCGACCCCGGCGATCGAGACCATCGCGTACTTCTGCGCGGCGGAACTGCTCGCGAACGTCATCAAGCACAGCGATGCCGGGCGGGCCGCCATCACGGTGGCGCAGCTGGACGGGCGGCTTCTCCTCCAGGTCGGTGACGACGGGCGCGGTGGCGCGGACGCCGGTGCGGGAAGCGGACTGACGGGACTGATGCAACGCGTACGCACGGTGGACGGGAGGATGAATGTCGAGAGTCCCGAAGGCGGGCCGACGGCGGTCACCGTCGAGCTGCCGCTGCACGCGTGAGAGCATGCCGCCATGCGCGTCGTGATCGCCGAGGATGCCGCCGTACTGCGGGAGTTGCTGGGCCAGATGCTCGAGGAGCGCGGCCATGAAATCTGTGCGTCCGTGAATGACGCGGACGCCTTGCGCACCGCGGTCGCCGAGCACCGTCCGGACGTCACGGTGACCGACATCCGGATGCCGCCGACGCACACGGACGAGGGGCTTCGCGCGGCCATCGACATCCGCCGCGACCACCCCGGCACGGGAGTGCTGCTCTTCTCCCAGTACGTGGAGACGAAGTACGCCACGCGGCTGCTGGCCGCGGGTTCGGCGGGTGTGGGCTATCTCCTCAAGGACCGGGTCGCGAACATCGCGGAGTTCACCGACGCCCTGGAGCGGGTCGCCGCGGGCGGTACCGCGCTCGACCCCGAGGTCGTCACCCAGCTGGCCGGGGCCGGCCGCCGTGCACAGGAGCTCGCGCCCCTCACCCACCGCGAGCGCGAGGTGCTCTCGCTGATGGCCGAGGGCCGGTCCAACGCGGCGATCGCGCAGAGCCTGGTCGTCTCCGCGGGCACCGTCGAGAAGCATGTCGCCGCCGTCTTCGACAAGCTCGGGCTGCCCGCGTCACATGACCACAACCGCCGCGTCCTGGCAGTGATCCGCTACTTGCGGGGATGATCGGGACCGTACTTCCGGAAGGCACTGCTCCGGAGGACATAGACATATGCCAGAAGCAAGACCCTGTCGTGTGTTGCCAAATCCCTTACGGGCCACCCCCGGCTGTGCGAAAGTCATTAGCGGTCCATCCCGCCCGTTTGGTCGCACCGCATCCTCAACGGAGCACCTCATGCCGTCCCATGTCTTCGCGGACCGCCCTTCCGCCCAGCCGCCCGAGCGCGGCTCGGTCGAAGCGCTGATCACGCAGACGCGCCGGCTCCGCGGCCAGGTCGACGCCGTGCGCCGGGATACCGGCGCCGACCGCGGCGACCCGCAGGGGCGCTGGCAGCGCGCCCTGTGCGACCTGGCGGTCCACCAGCTCAACGACCTGGACGACCACCTCGCGCAGTTACGGGACGGACCCGTGCAACCGGCCGTGGAGCCCGCCGCTCCGGCCGTGCCCGCACCGCTCGACCCGCAGCGCGGCTCACTGCTCAGCCGGGTCGGCAGCGCGGAGTGGAACCTCCTGAACGACGAGGCGAGTTGGTCGGGCGAGCTGTACCAGATCCTCGGGCGGGACCCCGGCGCTCCCCCGCTCTCCCTCGACGAACTGCCCTCCCTGGTGCACGTCGACGACCAGCCGATGCTGACGGCCATGGTCACGGACTGTCTGATCGACGGTAAACCGATCGACGGCGAGTTCCGTATCGTGCGCCCCGACGGCGTCGTACGACAGGTGCACATGATGGGCGAGCCCGTGCTCGCCGCTGACGGCAGCACCGCCTCGATGTGGGCGGTCTTGCGGGACGTCAGCGAGCTGCGCCGCAGCCAGCGAGTGGTGCGCGAGACCCGTGACTCGCTGCAGCGCCAGCGGCACATCGCGCAGACAGAGCACCGGCTCGCGGTCGAACTGCAGGAGGCCGTGCTGCCGCCGTGGCGCGGCTCCCTGCGGTTCCCGCACGGCGGACCCGCGGCCCTCGACCTCGCCGCGCACTACCTCCCTTCCTCGAACAGCTCACTGATCGGCGGCGACTGGTACGACGCCATGGAGCTGCCCGACGGCCGGTTCCTCCTCAGCGTCGGCGACCTGACGGGCCACGGCGTCACCGTCACGTCGGGCATGGCGATGCTCCTGGGCGCGGTGCGCGGCATGGCGGTCGCCGGAGTGCGCCCGGCTCAACTGATGGGCTGGCTCAACCAGTTACTGGACACCACCACCCAACCGGCCCTCGGCAGCGCCGTCTGCTGCCAGTACGCCCCCGCCACCCGCACCCTCACCTGGGCGCAGGCGGGACACCCCGCCCCGCTGCTGTTCCGCGACGGGACGGGGCGCGCGCTGACGCCACCGGGTGGAGTGATCCTCGGGGCAACCTCCGGAGCCTCGTACGAGCAGGCCGAAGAGCACCTCGAACCAGGCGACCTGTTGCTGCTGCACACCGACGGGCTTGTCCCCCGGCGCGCCAGGGACGCGGCCACGAGCCGGCTGCTCGCGCTCGCGCCGCGCTTCACGGACACGCGGGGTGCGCAGGACTGTGTGCGTACGGTCGTCGAAGAGTTCGGCGTGGCCCCGCGCGAGGACGACGCCTGCCTGTTGATCGCGCGGATCACCTTCTGATCCGCGCCCGGACCCTGCCGGGCTGTGGCTCCGGGCCTGGCCGGCCCTACGCCTTGACCCGGCTGCCACCTCCGGTCTTGGCCGCTGCCTTGGGCAGGGCCAGCTTGATCTCCTCACGCAGGTCCTCGATCTTCGGATAGCCCGAGTACTGCGCCGTCAGGCGGTACATCTCGCGCAGCCGGTCCCAGGTGCGGTGCGAAGAGTTCGCCCCCATCGAGACCAGCGCCAACCGTGCGTACCGATCGGCCTGTTCGGGGTCGTCGCCGATGAAGCAGGCCGAGGCCAGTGAGATGTAGTCGAAGATCTGCGAGCGGTCGCGGCCCTTGGACCGCAGGTCGATCGCCTCCTTCGCATGGCGCTGGGCGGTGTTGGCCGCGGCCGCGTCATGGTCGGCGAGGGTGCGGTAGGCCAGGGCCTGCATGCCGTGCATGTCCGCCTCGTCGAACATCTGCATCCAACTGGGCGGCGGCACGTCGCCGCTGTCGGAGACGAACAGGTCCTCGGCGATGCCGAGGGTGCGGCGCATCGCCTGGCCCTTGCCCATCGACGCCTGCGCCCAGGCCTCGATGGTGTAGAGCATGGCCTGCGTGCGCGGCAGGACCTCCTCGCCCGAGCCCGACTTGGCGAGCTTCATCAGGTCGAGGGCGTCGTCGGGCCGTCCCAGATGCACCATCTGGCGCGCCGCCCGCGACAGGGCCTCACCGGCGCGCGGCCGGTCACCGCCCTCGCGGGCAGCGTGCGCGGCGATCACGAAGTACTTCTGTGCCGTGGGCTCCAGGCCGACGTCGTGCGACATCCAGCCCGCGAGGACGGCGAGATTGGCAGCGACGCCCCACAGGCGGCGCTGGAGATGGTCGGGGTGTCGGTAGGCGAGCATGCCGCCCACTTCGTTGAGCTGCCCCACCACAGCCTTGCGCTGCAGCCCGCCGCCGCGGGACGCGTCCCAGGCCCGGAAGACCTCGACGGAGGTCTCCAGTTCCTCGATCTCCTGCGACCCGATGGGGGCGGCCTCATAGCGGTCGAACCCAGCGGGGTCGGCGTGCAGGGGATGGTCGGTACGGGGAGCGTCGGCAGCAAGGGCCGGATCGGTGTGCAGCCAGTCGTGCATGGCGCCGGTCAGTGCGGAGCCGGCGGCGAGCGCGGCACCCGCGCCCACCAAGCCGCGTCGGTTGAGCATGAGGTCCATTCCCGTGAATTCGGTGAGGACCGCGGCTGTCCGTTCGGGCGCCCACGGAATGCCGTCGGGGTGCTCCGCACTCCCGTCGCCACGCCGTTTCCCCACGCGCCCGTGCCGGACCAGACCAAGATCCTCAATGGTCACGACACGGCCGAGACGCTCGGTGAACAGAGCCGCCAGAACCCGGGGCACGGGATCTCTGGGGATTTCCCCCATGTCGATCCAACGCCGGACCCGCGAAGTATCGGTGGCCAGCTGCGGGTGGCCCATGGCCGCCGCCTGCCGGTTCACCAGTCTCGCGAGTTCCCCTTTGGACCAGCCCGCCAGGCCGAACAGGTCCGACAGTCGGGTGTTGGGTTGTCCGTTCACGTCAAGCCCCCAGGTTCTCGGCTGAGTTGACAGTAACCCTCTGTCAGTTGCTGGGCGACTATTCGCCAGGGTTCGCCAGGGTGCGCTACGTGGTGTGCCACGGGACGCCGGGTGTCAGGTAGGAAAGCGCCACCCCGACCCGGCCCCACCGCGGGACATTCCCCAGGGTGCTCCCAAAAGGGGGCCGGGGCGGGAGGCGCCGCAATTCGCTGGCACACGAAGGGATCTGTATCGCCCATGTACACAGCATCGTCCTCCGTGTCCGCCCCGCCCCGGCCGCTGCACAGCCGACAGGCAGGCAGCGGCCCGTATCTGGAGCCCGCGCGCCCCGCGGCCGGGTCGCTCGGCGCCGGCCGAACGCGACGCGTTCCGGGGCCCGGCACGCAACCGCTCAGCGGGAGACTCGACTTGTCAGGCCCCCAGGGGGCGCAACTGCGCACAGCGATCGCCTCGGTGCACCGCATCTGCCCGGAGTTCAATCCCGTACAGGTGCTCCGCCGCAGCGGACGCACCGTACTGATCGTGGGAACGACAGGACGCAGCACCGCGATCGCCAAGTGTTTACTCGACCACTCGCCCGTGTGGACCGAGCGGATCCAGCACGAAATAGCGGCCTATCGCTCGTTCGTCCGGCACCGTCCTCCGGTGCGGGCACCGCGGCTGATCGCCGCGGACCCCGAGGACTGCACGCTGGTGATCGAGCGCATGCAGGGACGCGTCGCCGCGCTGTCCCGCCATCCCGTCGAGGCGCCCCCGCGCGCCGACGTGCGCCTGGCCCTGAACGCGATCCGCCATCTCAACCGGTGGCGACCGCCGCAGGAGCTGTTCGGCAGGCCCATGGACTACGGCAAGCGGATCTCCCGCTTCCATGAACTGGGTCTGCTCACCGACCGGGACATGGGCGACCTGCAGAAGCTTCTGCACGGCATCGCGCACTCGGCGGGACAGCACGCCACGTGGCAGTTCTGCCACGGCGACGCGCTCCTCTCGAACATCCTGCTCTCCCCTCCGGGCCCGGTGTTCGTGGACTGGGAGCACGCGGGCTGGTATCTGCCGGGCTATGACCTGGCGACGCTCTGGTCGGTGCTCGGTGACGCACCGGTGGCGCGGCGCGAGATCAGCCAGCTCGCGCAGGAGCAGGGACCGGCGGCGCGCGACGCGTTCCTGGTCAACCTGATGCTCGTCCTCACCCGGGAGATCCGGACGTACGAGATGGCCGTGCAGCGCTCGATGCACGACGCGGCCCCGGCGGCACCCGGCCCGGCCCATCACGGCGCCGCGCCGTCCGGTGAGGAACAGCGGCTGCTACTGCGGCGGCTGCACGACGACTGCCAGCTGGCCCGCCGGGCCGTGCGCGCGGCGGTCGGCACTCGCTGACGGGGGTCGGGGGGAAGGGTCCGCAGTGCGCTTTGGACAGCGGCGCACTGCGGACCTTCGTATGCCCCCGGCGACTACCGGGTGACTATGACGTGGTGAACTGCACCGCGTCCAGGTCGAAGGAATTGTCCTGCGTCGACTTGAAGACCACGTACAGCTTGTGCGTCCCGGCCAGGGCTTCGACCGGCACGTCGGGTGTGGCCTGATAGGTGTCCCAGCCCCCGGTGTTGGGGACGGGTGTCGTGGCGAGCAGCTTGCCGTCCGGCGCGTCCGCGCGCAATTCGACCGAGCCGACGCCGTACGGCGAGGACAGCTTGTAGCTGACCTTGCTGACGCCCTCGACGCTCATCGGGCTGTACGCGATCCAGTCGCCGTTGCTGATGTCGCCGATGCGCTTGCCGTTCTCGGCGCCCTCCTGGGAGACGATGCGGGTTCCTGACTGGTCGTCGTGGTATTCGGCCTGCTTGTGCTTGGGGTGCATGACGGATCGGCCGTAGCCGGTGAGGGCGCTGACGCCGTCGCCCCCCTTGTCGGTGTACTTCGCGTTGAGGACGTAGGTGAGGTCCGCGCCCTCGGGGTGGCCGCCCAGGTCACCGGTGTCCACGGTGCCTTCGCAGCCGGGGATGTCGGTGGTGGGGTGCTCGTGGTCGTCGTGGCCCAGGGCCGGGTTGACGGTGACCTTGGAGCAGTCGATCGTGCCGTCCTCGGGGTCGGTGACCGTGACCTTGTAGGGGATCTTGTCGCCGAACTCGATGAGCTTGCCGTCGACGGGGGTCTCGACCTTCACCTTGGGTGCCGTGTTGCCCGCCGTGACGGGCACGTTGGCGTAGCCGGACTTGCCGGTGGAGTCGGTGACCTTCAGCTGGGCGTTGAAGTCTCCCTTGGTCTCGTACGTGTGGGAGGGGCTGGCCTCGGTGGAGTCATAGGTGCCGTTGCCGTCGAAGTCCCAGGCGAAGGTGAGTGGGTCGCCGTCCGGGTCCTTGCTGCCCTCGCTGGAGAAGTCGACCTTCAGCGGGGTCGGGCCGTTCGTGGCGGACGCCTTGGCCTTGGCGAGCGGGGTCCGCTGGCCCTGGGCGTAGTCGATGCGGTAGAGCCCGGAGTCGTTGTTGCCGCCGCCGAACTCGCTGCCCCACTCCAGGACGTACAGCGAGCCGTCGGGCCCGAACGTCATGTCCATCGGCTTGGCGAACTTCGCCGACTTCAGGAAGTCGTTGATCTTCAGGAGCTTTCCGCTCTTGTCGAAGCGGATCTCCTTGACCGAGTTGCGGGCCCACTCGTAGAAGAAGCTGGCGCCCTCGAAGTAGGCGGGGAACTTCGTCTTGGAGGGGTTCTTGGCGTCGTAGTGGTAGACGGGGCCGCTCATCGGCGCCGAGCCGCCCGCGCCCATCTCCGGGAACTCCTTGGACTCGCCGTAGCCGTACCAGATCTCGGGCTGCGAGAGCGTCGGCAGGTCCTTGAGGCCGGTGTTGTTCGGGGAGGGGTTGGTGGGCTTGGCGCAGTCGAACTTGGCGCCGACTTCCTGGGTGTCGGGGTTGTAGGGGGCGTACGCCTGGTTGTTGCCGTGGCAGAAGGGCCAGCCGAAGTTGCCCGCCTTCTTGATGACGTTGTACTCGACGAGACCTTCGGGACCGCGGTTGGTCTCGGGGGCGCCGCGGTCGGGGCCGTAGTCGGAGGCGTGGACGAAGCCCGTCTTGGGGTCGACGGTGAAGCGGAAGGGGTTGCGGAAGCCCATCGCGTAGATCTCGGGGCGGGTCTTCGCGGTGCCCTTGGCGAAGAGGTTGCCCTTGGGGATGGTGTAGCCGCCCTTGTCCGTGGGCTTGATGCGCAGGATCTTGCCGCGCAGGTCGTTGGTGTTGCCCGCGGTGCGGGCGGCGTCCAGCATCTGCTTGCCGGGGCGCCAGTCGAGCGGGGCGTAGCCCTGCCAGTTCGGGTCGAGGTTGGGCGGGACGTCGTCGCCGACCCCGAGGTAGAGGGTGCCGTTCGGGCCGAACTCGACGGCGCCGCCGGTGTGGCCGGGCTCGGGGAAGGTGCGGTCGCGGTACGCGGGGACGTCCAGGAGCTTCTTCTCGCTGGCGAGGTCGAGGGTGTTGTCCTTCTTGACCGTGAAGCGGGAGAGCCGGTTGACGTCGTCGGTGGCCTTGGCGGGCGCGTAGTAGAGGTAGATCCAGCGGTTGGTGGCGAACTTCGGGTCGAGTTCCATGCCGATGAGGCCGTCCTCGCCGCCGGTGTAGACGTCGAGCTTGCCGGCGGTGGAGGTGGAGTGGCTCTTCGGGTCGAAGATCTTCACCTCGCCGCTGCGCTGGACGTAGAAGACCTGGCCGTCCTTGGCGACGTCCAGTTCCATCGGGTCGGCGGTGTTGTCGTCCAGGGCGGTCTTCTCGTAGCCGGACCAGACGGTGCCGCCGCAGTCGCCTGCCTGGTTGCCCGCGGCCCACTTGATGCCGCCGAGCACGTGCTCACGGAAGGCGGGCTCGGTGTAGGAGGCCTTGTCGTGGCCCATGGCGGTGGCCCAGACCTTGCCGCCCTCGGCGTTGCGGCACCAGGAGATGGGGTGGTCGGCGCCCATCTTGGAGCCGCCCGGGTCGTACGTGGTCTCGTCGGCGGTGACCAGGACGTGCACGTCGCCGCGGGGGTTCTTGTCGAAGTTGTACCACTCCTCCGGGCGCTCCCAGCGCTCGGGAAGGCCCTTGGTGGAGGGGTGCACGCGGTCGGCGACCTTGGCAGTGCCCTTCAGGACGCCCGGTGAGTGGGCGGGCATGTGGGCACCGGCGTTGATGAGGTCGTCCCACCAGGGGAAGGAGTCCTCGACGCCCATGTCCATGGTGTTGTGCAGGGCGACGACGCCCTTGCCGCTCTTCACGTACGCCTTCATGGCGTCGCGCTGGGCCTCGGTGTCCCAGACCATGCCGGAGTTCTGCAGCATGATGATGACGTCGAAATCCTTGAGCTTCGCGTCGTCGAAGACCGTCGCGTCGGCGGTCTCGACGACCTCGAAGTTGTTCGCCGCGGCCTGCTCCTTGACCATCTGCACGCCGGCCGGGATGGAGTCGTGGACGTAGCCGACGGCCTTGGTGAAGAGCAGCGCGCGGAAGGCGGGCGCCTTGTCGGCGGCGCTGGACGTGGCGGGCAGGAACCCGACCGCGAGCAGTAACGCCGTCAGCAGGGCGAGCGCGGCTCTTCGTACGCCTCTCGCGTCGCGCAGTCTCGCGTCACGCACTCTGGTGTCACGTTCATGACAGCCCATGGGCTGGTCCTCTCTTGGTGGGAAGGACGGACGGACGTGCGGGATTGCCGGATGTCAGAGGGCGGCCACGGTCCGGCGCAGGAAGCCGAGCCCGTCGGTCGCGAGCGCGTCCTGGGTGGGCGCGAGGGACCGCCAGACCGAGGCGGCCACGGCGATGGCGTCGTTGTGGGCCGTGAACGACTCGATGCAGAGCGGCCCCCGGTAGCCGGATTCGCCCAGGGCGCGCAGGAAGCCGGGCCAGTCCAGGTGGTCGGCGCCGGGGGCGCCGCGGTCGTTGGCGCACACCTGGACGTGGGCGATACGGCCCGCCGCCGTACGGACCGCCTCGGGCAGCGAGCGTTCCTCGATGTTCTGGTGGTACGTGTCCAGGGCGATGCCGATCGACTCCCCGGGCAGGCCCGTGAGGCCGTCGAGGGTCTGGGCGACGGTGTTGAACAGGCTCGTCTCGTAGCGGTTGAGCGGCTCGACGGCGATGCGGACGCCGGCGCGCGCGGCGTACGCGACAACCGGGGCGATGTGCTCGCGCCACTCCTCGTACGCCGCCGCCCGCGCGGCCGCGTCCATCCGCCAGGTCCGGCCGACCGCCGCGTACACGGGACCCGCGACCACGGGGGCGCCGATCGCGTGGGCCGCGTCGACGCAGCGGCGGAGGTAGTCCTGCGTGGCGCGCAGTGTGCCCTGGTCCGCGCGGACCAGGTCGCGCCCGTCGGCCATGACGGCGACGACGGCCGCGGGTGTCAGACCCGTGGCGTCGAGGAGTTTGACCGCCGCCGCGGGCTCCCAGTCGTCGGGCTGCTCCAGGGGCAGTTCCACGCCGTCGAAGCCCCAGCCCGCCAGGCGCGGCAGCGTCTCGCCGAGCACCTCGGTGGTGACCGGCGAGTGCCAGATCCAGGGGTTCGCGCCCAACTGCCAGGCTTTGTACGTCACTTCTTGCCTCCCCAGTCCCCAGGGAAGCCCGGCATCTTCTGGCAGCCGCACATCGCGTAGTGCAGCGGCGGCATGCCCTCCTGGAGGTACTGGTCGAGGTTGGCCTGCGTGACCGTGGGCTGCGGAAGCTTCCACTCCTTGGGCACCTCCTTGCCGTCCAGGATGCGCAGGGCGGCGATGACCGGCGTGCGCCACTGGAAGGTCGGGTAGGTCGGCGCGATCGCGGTGAGCTTCTTGTCCTTCCACGCCTGGAGGAAGTCCTGCTGGTCCTCGCCGGTGATCGGCGGGACGTCGACGCCCGCGTCCTCGAAGGCCTCGACGGCGGCGACGGCCGTGGCGCCGGAGTCCATCCACACGCCGTCGATCGAGCCGTGCCGGGAGATCGCATCGGAGACGATCGACTTGGTCTTGGCGGGATCGCCGTCGGTGAACTTGGCGTCCACGACATCGAGTTCACTCTTGTCGAAGGCCAGCTTCGCCGCGGACCAGCGGGTCTCCAGGACGTCCACGCCGGGCGAGATGCGCAGGGCGAGGATCTTGCCCTTGGGCTTGACCTTGTCGACGAGGAAGTCGGCGGCGACCGCGCCGTAGCCGTAGCCGCCGATGGGGTTGACGAAGGTGACCGCGCAGTCGCTCTCCACGCCCCGGTCGAAGACGATCACGGGGAGCTTGCCGCAGGCCTCCTTCACGGCGGGGGTGAGGGTGGCGGTGGTGTTCGGCGAGACGATGAGCGCGTCGCAGTCCTTGTTGCCCGCGAGCTCCTGGATGTCGGAGATCTGCTTGTCGTCCTTGCCCTGGGCGTCCAGGACGGTGAAATCGCTGATCTCCTTGTGGAGCTTCACCTCGGCCTTCATGTTCTTCAGGCCGACCTGACGCCAGGGGTTGAAGACTCCGGCGTTGGAGAAGCAGAGGTGGGTGCCGCCCGAGCCCTTCTTCTTGTACCGGGCCGTGTCGGTCATCTCCGGTTCGAGCATCTGCTCCCAGGGTTTGGCTTCCGGGCCCTGCGGGGTCTCCTCTCCGAGCTTCAACTGGCGGTCGTACTCGGCCTGTTCGAAGAACTTGGAGGGCTTGTCCCCGCCCTCGTCGGACCCGGTGGACTGCGACGCGCCCGCGGGCGAGTCGGGCGGGGTGTCACTGGAACAGGAGGTGAGCAGCGCGCCCGCGAGGAGCGCGGCGGCAGCCGGCGCGAGCATGCGGCTGCGCCGCTGCGGTGCGCGTCCGTGGTTCGGCTTGATGTGCATCACGTGGGTCTGCCTCCCGAGGAGTGGGTACGACGGCGGCGCAGCCGGGACCAGTCGGCGGCCCCGAGCCCGACCGCGGCGATGACGATGACGCCCTGGACGGTGGACTCCAGGGCGCCCGATACGCCCTGCAGGTTGAGCAGCGTGAACAGGGCCTGCAGCGAGAAGGCGCCGGCCATGGCGGCGACCACGCCGCCCCGGCCGCCGCCGAGCACCACTCCGCCGAGGACCACGGCGGTGATCGCCTCGAACTCGTAGCCACGCCCGGCCTGTGCGGAGACTCCGGAGAAGCCGCCGACGAGGACCGCGGCGAGCGCCGCCGCCGCGCCGGAGAGGACGAAGGCGATGACGCGAGCGCGGTGCACGCGGACTCCTGCCAGGGCGGCGGCGCGTTCGCTGTCCCCGGTGGCGATCAACGTACGGCCGAAGTCGGAGCGCATGAGCAGGACGGCGACGATGCCCGCGACGAGACAGGCGAGGACCGCCCAGGGCAGCCAGCCCATGGCGGTGCCGCGCCCCATCTGGCGGAATCCTTCGGAGAGTTGTCCGTGCGGGGAGCCGCCCGTCCAGAAGAAGACGGCGCCCTCCAGGATCAGCATCATGCCGAGCGTGGTGATGAACGAGGGCACTCTCAGGCGTGTGGTGATCAGCCCGCTGACGAGGCCGGTGACCGCTCCCGCGAGCAGCAGGCCTGCCGTGATGAGCGGCCAGGGCGCGTCCGGGAACGAGCCGTACACCTCGGCCGCCGCGACGACGCCCGCGGTGACGATCGCCCCGACGGACAGGTCGAACTCGCCGCAGACGATGACCAGGTACTGCCCGGCGGCCAGGATCACCAGGGGCGCGGCGCGCTTGACGAAGGCCAGGAAGCGGTCGGGTTCGTAGAAGCCGGGGTCGGTGGCGGCGAGCGCCACGAGCAGCACCACGAGGAGGGCGTAGACCGGCGCCCCGGTGCCGAGTGAGCGGACAACTCGCTTGTACGGGGGTTCCGTTGCCGCCTTGTCCGTAGGGGTCGTAGGTGCCGTGGGAGCCGTCCGGCTGCTCATGCGGACCTCCTGCTGCCGCGCCGGGCGTAGAGGGCGACGGCGGCGATGATGACGACGCCGCGTACGACGTTCTTGAAGAACGGGTCGACGCTGAGCTGATTGAAGACGGAGTCGAGCACGGCGAGCACCAGGACCCCGCCGAGGGTGCCCGCCACTCCTCCGCGCCCGCCCGCGAGGACGGTGCCGCCGAGGACGACGGCGGCGATCGACTCCAGGTCGTAGCGCGCCTCGGTGCCCGCCCAGGGCGCGCCCGCGCCGAGCCGTGAGGCCAGGAAGAGGGCGGCTGCGCCCACGCAGAGCGAGCACAGGACATGGGCGGCAATGATCGTGCGCCGGGTGCGGACGCCGGAGAGCCTGGCGGCGTGTTCGTCGCCGCCGGTCGCGTACAGGTGGTGCCCGAAGCGGGTGCGGCGGGTGATCAGCCACATCGCGGCGGCGACGGCGGCGAGCAGGAACAGCGAGACGGGGATCGGGCCGATGCGGTCGTAGCCCAGGTGTTGGAAGGAGGCGGGGACCTTGCCCGCCGGGCCCGTGTAGTTGTCCTCGATCCAGCCGCGCAGGATGAACGCGGTGCCGAGCGTCGCGATGAACGCGTTGACCTTGAGCCCGGTGACGATGAGGCCGTTGGCGAGTCCGACGGCCGCCGACAGGGCGAGGACGGCGAGCACCGCGGTGACGACGCTGCCGTCCTCCATGGTGGTGGCGGCGACGAGCGTGCCGAGGCTGATCAGGTAGGCCACCGACAGGTCGAGGGAGCCGGTGAGGATGACGGCGGTCTGGCCCACGGCGACCAGGCCCAGGGCGACGCAGTTCTGCAGGATGCCGACGACGTTCGAGAGCGTCAGGAAGTCGCCGCCTCGTGCGGCGACCACGATCCAGCCGAGCGCGGTGACGGCAGCCGCCGCGAGCCAGACGCCGACGGCGGGGTCGGTGAGCCTGCTGCGGGTGGGGGCGCGGGTCTTCAGGGAAGCGGGCGGTGGGGCGACGGTGGTACCGCTCACGCGAAGGAATCCTTTCCGGACGGGGCGCTCGGGTCTCCGGACGGGGCGCTCGGGTCTCCGGACGGGGTGATCGGGTCACCGGACGGGTTGGTCGTGGCGAGCCGCATCACGTCCTCCTCGGCCGCCCCCGCCGGCAGTTCACCGGCGATGCGGCCTTCGGCCATGACGAGGATCCGGTCGCTCATGCCGATGAGTTCGGGCAGTTCGGAGGAGACGATCAGGACGGCGATGCCCTCGCGGGCCAGTTCGCGGACGAGGGTGTGGATGGCGGCCTTGGCGCCCACGTCGACGCCCCGGGTCGGCTCGTCGAAGAGCAGGACGCGGGGGCGGGCGGCCAGCCACTTGGCGATGACGACCTTCTGCTGGTTGCCGCCGGAGAGGTAGCGGGCCTCCTGGTCCTCGCCGCGCGCCTGGAGGCGCACCCGCTCCAGGAGGGCGGTGAGCTCGCGGGCGGCGGGCGGCTCCCCGCGGGCCGGGACGGCGCGGGTGACGAGCAGGGCGTTGTCGCGCACGGACTGGCGCAGGGCGAGCCCTTCGGCCTTGCGGTCCTCGGTGACCAGGGCGATCCCGGCGCGGATGGCCTGCCGCGGACTGGTGGGCCGCAGGGCGTCGCCGCCGACCGTCATGGCCCCGCCGGTGAACGGCGCCGCTCCGAACAGGGCCCGCGCCAGGGACGTACGGCCGGAGCCCTCCAGGCCCGCGATGCCGGTGATCTCGCCGGCGCGCAGGGTCAGGTCGATGCCGCTCAGCCGGTCGTTGCCGCCGCCGGTGACCGTGAGGCGTACCTCGCCGATGTCCTCGGGGCGGGCGCGCGGCGGATAGTAGGCGCTCAGTTCCCGGCCGACCATGGCGCGTACGACCTGGTCGGTGTCGGTGTCGGCGGTGCGCACCGTCGTGACGTGGCGGCCGTCCTTGAGGACCGTGATCCGCTGCGAGAGCTCGAAGACCTCGCGCAGGCGGTGCGAGATGTACAGGACGCCGAGGCCGCGGGCCGCGAGGCGGCGTACGAGGTCGTGCAGGAGGCCCGCCTCGTGGTCGGCGAGCGGCGCGGTCGGCTCGTCCATGACCAGGACGCGGACGTCGGACGCGAGCGCCTTGACGATCTCGACGGTCTGCTGCCGTGCGACGGACAGATCCCGGATGTACGTGCGCGGCGTGATGCCCGATACACCGACTTCGGCGAGGAGTTCGGCGGTACGGGCCTCCATGGCGCGGCGGTCGACGAGGCCGTAGCGGGTCGGTTCGCGGCCGAGGAAGACGTTCTCGGCGACCGTGCGGTGCGCGAGCAGCGCGAACTCCTGGTGGATGATGCCGATCCCGGCGGCCTGGGCCTGCGCGGGATGGCTGAAGGCATGCTCCGTTCCGTCGAGCACGATGCTGCCCTCGTCCGGGACGTGTTCGCCCGCCAGGACCTTCATCAACGTGGACTTGCCGGCGCCGTTCTCGCCGACGAGCGCGTGCACCTCGCCCGCGGCGAGGTCGAGCGATACGCCGTGCAGCACGCGCACTCCGAGAAAGCTCTTGGACACCCCCTGCATCGCCAACATCATTTGCGTCGCCTGCATCGCCTGCACCCTCGGCTCCTTCGGCAGCGGTCTGCAGAGCAATGTGATGAGAGAGCTTTGACCTGTCAAGAGCCCAAGCAGCTTTGTCCATAAGCGAGTTGACGGTGACTTAGGTCGATCGTCGAACACCATCGGCCTTGTGAGCAGCGAAACTCGTCCCTAAGGTGACTGCCATGCCTGGAGCGCCGGATCACCCCGTTTCCCTGCCGACGTCACCCGGCGAAGTCCTCGCCCTGCTCCGCACGGGGGCGGTGGAAACCCGCGCCGACATAGCCCGCGTGACGGGGCTCGCGCGGTCGACGGTGTCGCAGCGGGTGGACGCGCTCATCGCGCACGGCTTCGTCACCGAGGAGGCGGACGGCGGGTCGACGGGCGGCCGGCCACCGCGCCGGCTTCGGCTGCGGACCCGTGAACACGCCGTCGCGGGAGTCGACTTGGGGGCCTCGCACTGCCGGGTAGCCCTGCTCGACATCGGCGGCGAGGTGCTCGCCCTGCGCGAGGACCCGATCTCCATCGCGGACGGCCCGCGGGAGGTGCTCGGCCACGTCGAGCGCACCCTGCACACGCTGCTCGACGAGGCCGGGCGCGATCCCGTGTCACTGCAGTCGATCGGGGTCGGGGTGCCGGGGCCCGTGGAGTTCTCGACGGGCCGCCCGGTGGATCCGCCGATCATGCCGGGCTGGCATCAGTTCCCCATCCCGGAGTTCTTCGCCGAGCGGTTCGGCCCGCGGGCCCTCGTCGACAACGACGTGAACGTGATGGCGCTCGCCGAGCAGCGCCGCGCCTTCCCCGACACGCGCTATCTGCTCTACATCAAGGTGGGCACGGGCATCGGCTGCGGCATCGTCGCGGACGGCAGGCTGCACCGGGGTGCGCAGGGCAGCGCGGGCGACATCGGGCACATCCGGGTCGGCGACATCGAAGACCCCTGCCGCTGCGGCAACTCCGGCTGCCTGGAGGCGGTGGCGGGCGGCGCGGCGATCGCCCGGAAGCTGTCCGGGCTCGGCCTGCAGGCGACCTCGGGCAGCGATGTCGTACGCCTGGTGAAGTCCGGCAACCGCGATGCCGTACGGATGGTGCGCGAGGCGGGCCGCGCGGTGGGCGAGGTGCTGGCGGGCCTGGTGAACTTCTTCAACCCGGACACGGTGGTGGTCGGCGGGGCGCTGGCCGCGGTCCACGACCAACTTCTGGCGGGCGTACGGGAAGCGGTGTACCGCCGCTCGCACCCCCTGGCCACCCATGTGCTCCGGATCGAGCCCAGCCGCACCGGCGAGAACGCGGCGGCGATCGGCGCCGGCATCCTGGCCGTCGAGCACGCCCTGTCCCCGCAACAGGTGGACCGGGCACTGGCGGGCGCGGCGCGCTGAGTGACCGGTTTGAGGCATGACGCCAAGCCGCACCAGCCACGCCGCACACAGCTCCCCCACCCCGGTCCACGGAGACCGGACAAGCTCCATGCAACACCGGCCATACCGCCAAGTACCCGCTATCGTCAGGTCACTTGCGCCCATAACTTCAGGCTATGTCCCTCAATGACGCCCAGCAGATCGACCGCGCCAACGCCGCCACCGAGCGTGTTCCGGTCGTGTTCGTTCATGGTCTGTGGATGCTGCCCAGCAGCTGGGACCTGTGGACGGCCCACTTCGAGGACGCCGGATATGTGCCTGTCGCCCTTTCGTGGCCCGGCGACCCGGAGACGGTCACCGAGGCGCGGCAGCGACCCGAGGCCCTCGCGGGCAAGACGGTGGGGCGGATCGCCGATCACCTCGCCGCCCTGATCGACGGCCTGGAGCGCAAGCCGGCGATCATCGGGCACTCCGTCGGAGGGCTGCTCACCCAGATCCTCGCGGGCCGCGGCCTCTCCGCCGCCTCGGTGGCGATCGACCCCGTCCCCTTCCGCGGCGTCCTGGCGCTCCCCCTGTCGACGCTGCGCTCGCTGCGCCCCATCATCGGCAACCCCGCCAACCGCAAGCGCGCCCTGCCCCTGACCTTCGAACAATTCCGCTACGCGTACGCCAACGCCGTCAGCGAGAAGGAGGCCAGGGAACTCTACGAGAAGCACGCGGTCCCGGCCCCGTGCGCACCGCCCTTCCAGGCAGCCATGGCCAACCTCAATCCCCGCACGGAAATGAAGGTCGACTACCGCAACCCCCGCCGCGGCCCGCTCCTGATCATCTCCGGCGAGAAGGACAACGCCGTGCCCTGGGCCCTGGCCAACGGCGCGTACAAGAAGCAGCGGGAGAACTCCGGCATCACCGAGATCACAGAAATGGCGGGCCGCGACCACGCCCTGACGATCGACAACCGCTGGCAGGAGGTCGCAGACACGGCCCTGGCCTTCGTCCGCCGCTTCGTCTGAGCGCCGCCGCCCGCCCGTCACCGGCGCCGCGCCCGCCTCCGCCGCCGTACCCGTCAGGACCTGTCGTCCCCGGCGAGCTCCTCGCACAGCGACCAGACCGCTTCGCGGGTACGGGGCTCCGACGCGAAGGCCGGCCACGGGATCCGGCGGCACTTGGCGTCGAAGTAGGCGCCGGTGACGTGCGCGACTTCCGGGCTGGCCGCCAGGTGGATGCTGGACCTCGCGGGCTTGGCGAGATCCGCGAGGAGGATCGGACCTAGCAGCCGGACGAGGGGCGCGGCAGGGCGGTACGCCCGGGGGAACGCGCGCATCGGGGTGGCCTTGTTGCCGGGCGTGTAGGCATGTCCGGGATAGGCCACGTTGATCGTGACCGTTCCGTCCCCGATCCGCTGGGCGTACTCGTAACTCATCGCCATGAGCGCGGCCTTGGTGTGGTTGTACTGGCCGAAGGTCCAGCCGATGAAGGCTTTCTGCGCCTGGAGGTTGTCGGGGTCGACGGGGCCGCGCGGGATGCCGCCCGTGAGGTTGACGACCCGCGCGGCGGGTGACTTCTCGAGGCGGGGCATGAGGAGTCGGGTGAGAGCGAAGGGCGCCAGGACGTTCGCGGCGAAGGCGGTCTCCACGCCGTCGGCGGTCAGGCGACGATCGGGCGGGTTCATGCCGAAGTTGTTGATGAGCACGTCGAGTCGGTCGCAGCCCTCGCCCACCGCATCCGCGACCCGGTGCAGCCCTTCGCGCAGCGTCAGGTCCGCCGCCACCGCGTCCACGGGACCGCATCCGGCCTCGCTGCCGAGCTCGCAGGCCGCCTCGGCTGCCCGCCCGGGGTCACGCCCGACGAGGATCACGCGGGCACCGCGCCGGGCGAGGCCGCGGGCCGTCTCCTTGCCGATCCCTCCCGTACTTCCGGTGACCAGTGCCGTCTTGCCGCGTAAGGACGTCATGCCCGCCTCCTGGATGAGGTGACCCCACAAATGTGTCACCCGGTGACACGTTAGGCACTCGATGAAGCAAAGTAAACTCCGGTGCATGGGAAGCCGTGAGAGTGCAGAGCGACCGGAGAGCGGTGGGCTCCGCGCGCGGGCCCGGCGCGCCATGCGGGCCGAACTGGCCACGCTGGCATTGGAGTTGTTTGCCGAGCGAGGGTTCGACGAGACGACCGTGGAGGACATCGCGCACGCGGCGGGCCTGTCGAAGCGGAGCTTCTTCCGGTACTTCCCGTCCAAGGAGGACGTCGTCTTCGGCACCGTGGAGTCGATGGCGGACGAAGTCGCCGACGAGGTACTCGGCCGGCCCGCCGACGAGGCGCCGTGGGACTGCCTCCATCAGGTGCTGCGCGCCTGGCAGCAGCGGATCCAGGCTTCTGAGCGGCAGCTGGCCGAACTCACCCTGATCGAGGCGACGCCGTCGCTGCGGGCTCGGCTCTCCCAGAAGCGGGACGCGATGCGTGCGCAGGTCGCCGAGGCGCTCACCCGGCGGCCCGGTGCGCAGCTGGACCCGTTCACCGCGGACGTCCTCACCTCGGCCGCCGCGGCGGCCCTGGACGCGGCGGACCGGGCATGGCTTCACTCCGGCGGCACAGCGGACCGGGGCATTCTCGTCGACCGGGCGTTCTCGACGCTGCGGCCCTGAGAGGCTGCCGCCCCATCCCCCGAACAGGTGGACCGGACCTCTGGTGCCCCGGCCGGGTGCGTCCGCTGCGCGTGGGGTGTTCACCGGGGTTCCCGCTGCTCATTGGTCCACTCCACTGACGCGTCGCAGGCCGTGCGGCCTCCCGGGGCGAAACCCGCCGGGACCGGCGCTGACGTGGGGAATTCCTTGTCCCGGGCATGATTGACGGATCGTCGGAGAGCCGGTACCACTGACGCACGCCCGGCCCCGCACGCCCCATCACGCTTCACCGTCCCAGGAGGCTGCATTGCGAGGATCCGTCACCGCCCGCACCCCTGCCGTGCGCAGACGCGCCGTCAGGACCGCGGGTGCTCTTGTCTCTGCCGGTCTGCTGCTCCCGTTGCTCGGTGCCGCCCCTTCCGCATCCTCCTCCCCGCCGTCGTCGGGCGGGCTGCAGGGTGCCTTCGCGGACGCCGCCGCCGAATACCGCGTACCGCAGAGCGTGCTGCTCGGGGTGTCCTATCTGCAGTCCCGCTGGGACGCGCACGGCGGCGCGCCGAGTGTGACCGGCGGCTACGGCCCGATGCACCTCACCGACGCGCGCACCGCGATCGCCGGCGCCCCGCACCACAGCGAGGGCGACGAGGACCCGCGCGGCGACGACTCGCGGGGTGTCCTCAAGCCGGCGGAGTTCACGGCCGAGGTGCCCGAGAGCTCGCAACTGCCCGCGCGGCTCAAGACCCTGCCCCGTGCCGCCGAGCTCAGCGGGCAGTCCGCCGAGCGGCTGCGCACCGACCCGGCGGCCAACGTACGCGGCGGCGCCGCCCTGCTCGCCGCCGCGCAGAAGCAGCTCGGCAAGCCGCTGAGCGACGATCCCGCCGACTGGTACGGCGCGATCGCCCGCTTCTCGGGCGCCGACGACCAGGCCACCGCGGCGACGTACGCCAACGATGTCTTCGCCGTCATCCACGACGGGCAGGAGCGCACGACCGACGCCGGGCAGCACGTGACGCTCGCGGCGGTCAGCGGTCTGGAGCCGGACGCCGCGCAGGTGCGGAGCATGGGGCTGCGGAAAGCCCCGACGGGCGAGACCGAGTGTCCCTCGACCGTGTCGTGCGAGTGGATTCCGGCGCCGTACGAGGAGTTCAAGGACCCGAACGGCAACGACGACTACGGCAACCACGACCTGGGGAACCGGCCGGGGAGCCAGAGCATCGACACCATCGTCATCCATGACACCGAGGGGCGCTGGGAAGGCGTCCTGAACATGGTGCAGGACCCGACCTACGTGTCGTGGCAGTACACCCTGCGCTCCACCGACGGCCACATCGCCCAGCACGTGAAGGCCAAGGACGTCGCCTGGCACGCGGGCAACTGGTACGTGAACTCCAAGTCGATCGGCCTGGAGCACGAGGGCTTCCTGACGGCGCCCGACACCTGGTACACGGAGGCGATGTACCGCTCGTCGGCCCGCCTGGTGAAGTACCTGTCGAAGAAGTACGACATCCCGCTGGACCGCCAGCACATCATCGGCCACGACAACGTCCCCGGCACGCTGCCCTCGACCATCGCGGGCATGCACACCGACCCCGGCCCCTACTGGGACTGGCAGCACTACTTCACGCTGATGGGCAAGCCCTTCAAGCGGACCGCCGGCCCCAGCGGCGGCCTGGTGACGGTGGCGCCCACGTACTCCGAGAATCAGCCGGAGTACACGGGCTGCGTCAAGCCCGGCGAGAAGTGCGTGCCGCACGGTTCGGCCGCGGTGCGTGTCCACACCGAGCCGCGTGACGACGCCCCGCTCATCAAGGACATCGGTCTGCGCCCCGGCGGCGGCGACTCGACGACCGGCGTGAACGACACCGGAGCGCGCCTGTCCACCGGCCAGCAGTACGCGGTCGCCGACCGCAAGGGCGACTGGACCGCCGTCTGGTACCTGGGGCAGAAGGCCTGGTTCAAGAACCCGAAGAAGCAGCCGACCGCCGTCGACGCGAAGGGGCTCGTACTGACGCCGAAGAGCGGCGCCGCGGACGTCCCGGTGTACGGACGCGCCTACCCGGAGAAGGAGGCGTACCCGGCGGGCGTCCCCGTACAGGCGGTCACGCCGCTGCCGTACAAGCTCCTGGCAGGACAGAAGTATGCGATCGGCGACAAGGTGCCGGGCGAGTACTTCTACGCGCCGACGTTCGACACGGCGCCGCACAAGGTGGTGCGCGGCAAGGACATGTACTACGAGGTCCAGTTCGGGCACCGCGTGGCGTATGTCCGGGCGGCCGACGTGCAGGTGGTGCGCTCGGGCTCCTAGAGCCGCCGAGCACCGTCGGGGCCGGGTCCGCGTGGGGGCGGGCCCGGCCCCGGCGTAGGGAGGAGCGGTCGCCTCAGTCGAAGACGTACCGCTGTCCGGCCCGCGCCTTGAACGTCTTCTCGCCGCCCTTCAACAGGCTGCTGCGCACGGTGAGTTCGCGGGTGCGCGTCGCGGTGAGCACGATGCGCGTGGCACGCCCGCCCGACCATGCGATGTCGAGGGTCGCCCCGCCGCGCGCCCGCAGGCCGCGCACCGATCCGTCGGGCCAGTGCGCGGGCAGCGCGGGCAGCACCTCGATGACATCGAACTGGCTCTGCAGCAGCATCTCCACGATGCCCGACGTCGCGCCGAAGTTGCCGTCGATCTGGAACGGCGGATGGGTGTCCCAGAGGTTGGGCAGCGTCGATGACTTGAGCTGCTCGCCGAGCATCTTGTGCGCGTGGTCGCCGTCACGAAGGCGCGCCCAGAAGTTGACCTTCCAGGCCTTGGACCAGCCGGTGCCGCCGTCACCCCGCGCGGTGAGCGACACCTTCGCGGCATCGGCCCACTTGCTGCCGGGTTCGATCCGGCGGCCGGGGTGCAGGGCGTAGAGGTGCGAGACGTGCCGGTGGTCGTCGGCCTTGTCGTCCAGGTCGGCCTTCCACTCCTGGAGCTGTCCCCAGGAGCCGACGCGCAGGCCGGGGTCGAGCTTGCCGAGGGTCTTTTCGAGCTCGGCCCGGAACGCGGCGGAGTCGCCGAGCACGCGGGCGGCCTCCAGGGTGTTGGTGAGCAGGTCGTGGACGATCTGCTGGGCCATGGAGTCGCCCGCGGTGAAGTCGCCGTGCTCGGGCGAGTAGCTGGGGGTGACGACGAGGGTGCCGTCGCGCGGGTCGGTGCGCAGGTTGTCGAGCCAGAACTCGGCGGCCTCCTTCATCGCCGGGTAGGCGGTGGAGCGCAGGTACTCCGTGGAGCCGCCGAAGCGGTAGTGCTCGTAGAGCTGCGCGGTCAGCCAGGCCGCGGCCTCGGGGAACCAGAAGGCCGTCGACCAGTCGTGGACGCCGGTGAAGCCGTAGGGGTTGGTCTCGTTGTGCACCACCCAGCCCCGCGAGCCGAACATCTCCTTCGCCGTCCGCCGTCCCGGAGCGCGCAGCGCCTCCACGAAGCGGTCGTAGGGGGCGGTGGTCTCGGCGAGGTTGGCGGCCTCGGCGAGCCAGTAGTTCATCTGGAGGTTGATGTTGGTGTGGTAGTCGGCCGACCAGGGCGGGGTGGTGCTGTTGTTCCACACGCCCTGGAGGTTCGCGGGCAGCGAGCCCGCGCGGGAGGAGGCGATGAGGAGGTAGCGCCCGTACTGGAAGAACAGCGCTTCGAGGGCGCGGTCGGCGGCCGTGCTCTCCCCTCCCCCGTATCCCTTGAGCAGCTGGTCGGTCGGGACGTCGGCGGGTGCCGTCTGGCCGATGTCCAGGGCGACCCGGCCGAACAGGTCGCCGTGGTCGCGGAGATGGCGGCTGCGGAGGGAGCCGTGGCCGCGGGCGACGGCCTGGTCGAGGGTGCGGGTGACGTCGGGGTGCGGGTCGTCGCCGCGGTAGCCGGGGTAGGTGTCGGCGTAGTCGGTGCCGGCTGCGAGCGCGAACCAGACGTGGTCGGCGCCGCTGACGGTGATGCTGCCGTCCGCGTTCGCCGTGCGCGTACCGCCCTGGTGCACGACGCGCAGCTGGGCCTCGAACTTCAGCCCGTTGTCGGCGAGTTCGCCTCGTACGGTGATCCGGTCGCCGGCGGCCTTCGCGGTGAAGTCGGTACGGGGCGAGGTGTGGCGCAGGGTGCAGGTGATGCTCGCGGGGCGGTCCGCGGCCAGGCGCCCGACGAGCACGCCGTCGGGGCAGGAGGCGAAGAACTCCCGCTCGTGGCGCACCTGTCGGTGGGTGTACGTGACGGTCGCGAGGCCCGTGCGCAGATCGAGGGCACGGCGGTAGGCGGCGTCGGGCGCGTCCGGGGCGTCTGCCATGTCGAGGTGCAGATCGCCGAAGGTCTGGTGGGCGCCGTAGCCGCGGCGGGGCTGGCCGAGCTCGGCGGCGACGGCGTCGGGGGCGAGGCTGCCCTTCTCGTCCAGTTCCTTGCGCACGGCGTCGAGCGCGCCGGGCCGGGGCTCGCGCCAGTCGCCGTGGTCGTAGCCCTCGCGGGAGCCGGGGCCGCCGGTCCACAGGGTCTTCTCGTTGAACTGGAGGCGCTCGGAGGCGAGGGTGCCGAAGACCATGGCGCCGAGTGCGCCGTTGCCGACGGGGAGGGCCTCACGTTCCCAGTCGGCGGCGGGTGCCGCGTACCAGAGCAGCAATTCATCGGAGGTGTCGCGGGGCCGCTCGGCAGCGCCCGCAACACCGGAAAGTACGCCTCCACCCGATGCCAGTACGGCTGCCCCGCCGACGGCGGACTTCATCGTGGTTCTTCGCGAGATCCCTGGAGTCATGACCGGTCACGTTAAAAGTCCGATGACTGGCCTGGCAAGGCACATGACAAAACCCACCCCTCCGGGAGAAGGGGTGGGCAGGCGGTCCGTCCTGATCAGGTGCCGGCCGGGGTGGGTCAGCCCTGCTGGAAGAGCTCGGCGGGCAGCGGCTTCAGGAGGGCGTACAGATCGTCGGTGATCGGCCGGTCCCAGGCGGCGATGGTGACCAGGACGCCGTCGCTGCGGTCGAACTGCACGCAGGAGATGCGGCTTTCCGAGAGCTTGAGGCGGCGCACGATGAGGAGGTTGTCGCCCTGCATCACCGGCATGTCCTCGGTGGTGACGACGGTGATCTCCTCGTCGTTCTCCAGCGCGACCAGCAGCTGGGCCACCTCGAAGGGCACCTCGTCGTCGGCGATCTCACGCGCCGGGGAGCCCTCGGGCAGATTGCCGATGATCATCGCGGGGCCGCGCCCGCCGAAGAGGTCATAGCGCAGGAAGACGCCCTGGCAGCTGCCGTCGGGGGCGGGCAGCAGGCCCGCGCCGAGGTTGCCGGGCCAGTCACCCGGGTCCATGGCGAGGACATCGAAGTCCGGCCCGGCGGGAGTGGCGGCGCTGCGGCGGCGGAGGAAGGACATGCGCCAATGGTACGTGGCCCGCGGTGCTTCCCGGCGCGGGGGCGGCGCCGGTCCGCGCGCGGCGGCCGGCGCGCGTGCCCGGTGTTCCGCGCGAGGTCAGCGGGGGTGGCGGGGCTCCAGTGCGGCGGCGAGACCGGAGTGGTCCGTTCCCACTTTCCGGTACACGGCGGAGAGCAGCCGGACGACGGACGGCTCGTCTGTGTGCAGCTCTTCGGCGACGCGGGCGGCCGACTCGCCGCGGACGGTGAGCGCCGCAGCGGTGCGCTCGCGCGTGGTGAGCGCGTCCGTCTCGGTGCTGTGCAGCGGGCGGGGGCGCAGGCCGGCCGCCGCCAGCTCGTCGCGGGCCTGCTCGACCAGGCCGTCCGCACCGCACTGGACGGCGGCTTCGAGCCCGCGGTACAGGGGATCGGCGGCGTCCTTGGGGCGGCCCGCGCGGCGCAGTTCGGCGCCCAGACAGACCAGCGCACGGCTGAGTTCGTACGCCGCGGGCGAACACTCCAGGTGGCTGACGGACTCTTCCAGGAGCTTGATCCGCACGGAGCCCGACGCGACCTCTGCGGTGATCCGCAGGGCCTGCCCGACCGCCGAAGCGGTGGCGTACCTGCGGGCCCGCCGGACCGCATCGTAGGCGGTGGCGAGCGCGCGCTCGGGAGCGTCATCGGCCTCGGCGAGCGCGAGGTGCAGTTGCCACGGACACCAGGCGGGGTTGCGCATGCCCCGCGGGTCGAGGCGGCGGCCCGCGGCGGCGAGTTCGGCCGCCGCGTCCTTGGTGAGACCGCGGGCGAGCAGCAGTTCGCCGTGCACGGCCTGCGCGTCGGGGAAGACGACGGCCGAGGGGAACGGCGCCCCGAAGCCGTAGTCGTCCGCGGTTCGTGCGGCCTCGACGACGCGGCCCCTGGCCAGCAGGATCTCGATGAGGATGCCGACGGCGTACCAGTGCGCGGGTGTTCCCGGCCCCACCCGTTCGGCGATCCGCAGCCCGGCGCGCACGAAGTCCTCGGCTTCGGCCAGGCGCCCGCGGCGGTAGCGGATGTAGGCGAGCAGCGTGTACGCGAACGACAGGTGGGCGCCGCGCCAGCCCTGGCTCTCGAAGTCGGCGATCCCCGCGGCGAACAGTTCCTCGGCCCGCCCCGGCCGGTCGGCGTACAGGAAGGTGAGCGCGACCAGGACGGGCACCTCGAAGCCCCGGTCCTCCTCGGCCCAGCCGAGCCCGCCGACCAGGGCGCGCTCGGCGTGCCGCACGGCGGTGGCCGCGGGTTCGGCGCGCAGCGTCGCGTCCCAGGCGCGCAGCCCGATGATGTACCGCTCGGTGAGGTCGCGTCCCGGCAGCCTGTCGGCGAGGCGGGCCAGGCGCCGGGAGCGGGCGGGCGAGTCCGGCTCGTCGGCCCGGAAGGCGTCCCACATGAACTGCTCGGCCTGCATCCGGATGCGTACGCGTGGCTCGGTGGTCACGCGGATCTCGCGGGCGAGGGTGTCGGAGGCCTCGCCCAGGCGGTCGGAGTGGGCCAGGACCTGGGAGAGGCGGTAGACGATGCCGTGCCGCAGGGCGGGGTCGGTGATGGGCTCTTCGAGCGCGGCGCGCAGGTGGTTGACGGTCGTCGCCGGTTCGGTCAGGAGGGACGCGCAGCCGAGTTCGTAGAGGACGGCGGCGCGGTCCTCCCAGGGCGGGGGTTCGCGCAGGGCGCGGGCGAGATAGCGCCGGGCGGCGTCCGGGGCGCCCGCGCGGACGGTCTCACGGGCCGCGGCACGCAGTTGCTGCACGACCCAGGCGTCGCCGTCGGGGTGGACTTCCAGGAGATGGCGGGCGGCGGCGGACGCGCCGAGCCCCGCGTTGATCACGGACCAGGCGGCCTGGCCGTGCAGGGCGACGCGGACGCCGCCGGGGATGGCGCGGTAGACGGCGGTGGCGATCAGCGGATGCACGAACTCCAGCGTGTGCACGCCGGTCAGGACGCGGGCGCGGCGCAGCCGGTCGGCGCAGTCGGCGCTCTCGCGCTCGCCGATGCCCGCGACGGACGCGGCGAGCGCCGGTGGGATGGAGGTGCCAAGGACGGCGCAGGCCCAGGCGAAGCGGACCGTGGAGGTGCCCAGGCGCTCCATACGGGCGACGAGGCCGCTGCCCTTCACGGCGGCGGCGAGGTCGCGCAGCAGATGCGCACCGGACTCGTCGGGGGTGAGCCCGCGGTCGTGCACCTTGGCGGTCAGTTCCACCGCCTCGAACGGGTTGCCCGCGGTGACCGCCCAGCATTCGCGGCAGAACGCGTCGTCGGCGCGGGCGCCGAGGGTGTCGCGCACGAGGCGGGCCACGGCGCCCGCGCTGAGCGGTTCGAGCCCGATGGGGCGCTGCCCGGCTCGTCCGGGCAGGCCTCTGAACTCCTCGGCGTGGGAAGGCAGTTCCTCGGGTCGGTAGGCGACGACGAGCAGCAGCGGCAGGGATTCCGCGCGGGGCGCGAAGGCGGAGAGCCAGCTCAGGGATTCTTCGTCGGCCCAGTGCGCGTCGTCGATCACGACCACCAACGGGGCGCGCTGCACGGCGAGATGGGTGAGCACCCAGTCGAGCCCGTCGCGCAGTCCCTGCGGGTCGGGCGGTGCGTCGTCCGGCGGGGCGCAGAGGCCGAGGGCGGGGCCGACGATGGCGTACCAACTGCCGAGGACTTCGCGCAGTTCCGCGTCGGGGACGGCGGCGAGCAGCGGCTGGACCAGCTGCCGCGCCACATGGAAGGCGACCCGCTGCTCCTGGTCGCCGCCGCGGGCGAGGGCCACGGTGCAGCCTTTGGCGGCTGCGCGGCGCCGGGTCTCCGCGAGGAGGGAGGTCTTGCCCAGGCCCGCGCGCCCCGCGAAGGCGATGAGCGCACCCCGGGGCCTGTCCGGAGGCTCGGAGCCGTCCCGCGACAGACCGCACAGCTCACCCAACGCCTCGTCGACGGCCGCGAGTTCACTTTCGCGCTCGAAGAGGGTCCGCTTGCCGTTGGTGCCATGATGCACCATGGGACACCCCCCGCCACGGTGGTGCGCCGGGCACTTCCCGCGGCGCGTGCCTTGGCTCTCAGCCACTTCAGATTACGCCCGCGGGGCCCGCCGGGAGCCGATTCGACCACAGCGGTGCGGTGGGCCGAGGCACCCGCTCCTGACGAAGGGACCCTGACGTGGCGATCGGCACCGAGAACGTACTCAACTACTGGCGCGGCGGCCTGAATGACATACCCGAGGAGGTCTGGCTCCACCCGTCCCTGGAGTCCCTGCTCCTGCCGGACAACGCGCTCACACGGCTCCCCGCCCGGATAGGCACCCTGGCCTCGCTGCACACACTGGACCTGGGCCACAACCGGCTGACCGGGCTGCCGCCCGAGCTCGGCGACCTGACCGCCCTGAGCCGCTTCCTCTACGTCCACGACAATCGCCTCACCTCACTGCCGTACTCGCTGGGCAAGCTGAAGCGGCTCACGTACCTCAACGTGGGCGAGAACCGGCTGACGGCGCTGCCGGACACACTGGGCTCGCTCGCCGCCCTGGTGGAACTGCGCGCCCAGCACAACCACCTGGCCTCGGTCCCCGCCTCGCTCGGCGGCCTCACCGCCCTGCGCGAACTGTGGCTGCGCGGCAACCGCCTCACGTCGCTGCCCGCCTCGGTGGGCCGCCTCACGGCCCTGCGCGAACTGGACCTGCGCGAGAACCGGTTCACGGCGGTCCCGGCAGCCCTGCGCGGCCTGCCCCGGCTGCGAAGACTCGACCTGCGGTCGAACCGGCTGCGGAAGCTGCCGCTCTGGCTCGCCGACCTGCCGTCACTGGAAAAGCTGGACCTGCGCTGGAACGAGGTCGCGGTGCCGGATCAGCTGCTGCGGAGGCTGGAGAGGCGCGGGTGCGTGGTGCTGCGGTAAGGCGCCCGACCGGGCCGGTACGTGTGATCCTGCCCCATTGGGGCGGTACGTGTGGCCCTGCCCCACCTGGTACGCGTGGCCTGCCCGACCGGAACGGTACGCGTGGCCTGCCCCACCGGGACGGTACGTGTCGTCCTGCCCGACCAGGCCGGTACGCAAGGCCCTACCGCCGCTCCGGCGGCACCACGGCCACCGCGCCCTTCGCATGCAGAAGCACCGCGTTGGTCACCGATCCCATCAGCCTGCCCAGCGATCGTCCGCGCCGATGCCGTCCCACCACCACGAGTCCGGCCTCCCGTGACGCGTCCACCAGCAGACCCGCCGCGTCCCCCGGCAGGACCTCCTTCTCGACGCGCACCGCCGGATACCGCTCCCGGAAGGGCGCGAGCTGCTCGGCCGCGAGCCGCGTGTACTGCTCCGCGCTCGCCACGTCCGCTTCCGCCGAGGTCACGAAGTCGCCGGTGGCGGTGTAGACGAGTACGGGCCCGGGGTAGGCGCAGACGACCCGGAGCACCGCGCCCCGCAGCGCCGCCTCCGCGAAGGCGAAGCCGATCGTTTCTTCGTGCGGGGTGAGCGCGTCGAGCCCGAGCACCACGCACGGCCCGGCCCCGGCCCCGGCCTCCTCGCCCGGCCTCACCACGACCACGGGGCAGGACGCGTCCCGCGCACTGGCGAGGCCGTTCGAGCCGAGCAGCAGACTGGTGAAACCGCCACGGCCGCGCGACCCGAGCACCAGGAGCTGCGCCTCATCGCCGAGCCGCGGCACCTCGTGGCCCGGTGCGCCCTCCACGATCTCGACCGTCAGGGGCGGCAGATCCGCCCGCCCCACCAGGCCTCGGCGCACCCGTTCGACGACCGGGTCCGTGTCGGGGCGGTGGTCGATGGTCGGCATGTACGGGCCGTCGGCCAGCGGCATCGCGTACTGCCGCACGTGTGCGATCCGCAGCGGCGCCTGCCGCAGCCGCGCCGCGGTCAGCGCCCATTCCAGGGCGTGGTCGCTGCCCGCTGATCCGTCGACGGCCACCACCACAGGTGGTCCGGCGGGCGCGTCGTCGCTCATTGCTTCCTCGTCTCCGGCGCAGTGCCAAGGTCGACCGGCTCCGCTTCCTCTCCCGGCCTCGTCCAGGAGACGGGCCGGGGCGGAGTCCCGGGTCACCAGGTCAGCACGGCGGGTGCCGCGAACGGTCGCGACAGCCGGAGACGAGGCTCCACAACGCCCCGCACGGCCTACGTCAGATCGAACTCCCCCGAACGCGCGCCGTGCACGAACGCCCCCCACTCCGCCGGAGTGAAGATGAGGGACGGGCTCTCGGGCCGGCCGGCGTTGCGCATCGCGATGAAACCTTCGACAAAGGCGATCTCCACGTCACCCCGCCCCTCGCTGCCCGATTGCCAGTCTGCTGTGCTGAGGTCGAGCTCCGGCTTGTCCCAGCCCGCGAGCGGGCGCTGCTGACCTGCGAGCGGATGCTGCTGAATGGTGCCTTCGGCCACGTCCGTGCTCCTCCCGATGCGTCGTCCGCCCGCCAGCCTAGCTTTCGCTTCCGGTGCCGGACAGGCCGCGGAACGAGGAGGCCCGCCTGTCCGGCCGGACGCACCCGTCACGTGGTGGGCGGCTCCGCTCCGACCAGCCACATGGAGAAGAACTGCGAGCCGCCTCCGTACGCATGTCCGAGTGCCCTGCGGGCCCCGTCGATCTGATGCTCGCCCGCCTGGCCGCGCACCTGAAGTGCCGCTTCGGCAAAGCGGATCATGCCCGAGGCGCCGATGGGATTGGTGGACAGGACACCGCCCGACATGTTGACGGGCAGATCGCCGTCCAGCTCCGTCACGCCCGACTCGGTCAGTTTCCAGCCCTCGCCCTCCGCGGCGAAGCCCAGGTTCTCCAGCCACATCGGCTCGTACCAGGAGAATGGCACGTACATCTCGACCGCGTCGATGTCGCGCCGCGGGTCACTCACTCCGGCCTGCCGGTAGACGTCGGCCGCGCAGTCCTTGCCGGCCTGCGGCGACACGAAGTCCTTGCCCGCGAAGAGGGTGGGTTCGCTGCGCATCGCGCCGCCGTGCATCCAGGCCGGCGGCCGGGGCGAACGGGCCGCGCCCGCACGGTCGGTGAGGATCATCGCGCAGGCCCCGTCGGACGAGGGGCAGGTCTCGGAGTAGCGGATCGGGTCCCAGAGCATGGGCGATGCCTGGACCTTCTCCAGGGTGATGTCCTGTTCGTGCAGGTGGGCGTAGGGGTTCTTCAGGGCGTTGCGCCGGTCCTTGTAGGCGACGAGCGAGCCCACCGAGTCGGGGGCGCCGGTGCGCCGCATGTACGCACGCACGTGCGGCGCGAAGAATCCGCCCGCGCCTGCGAGGAGCGGCTGCTGGAAGGGGATGGGGAGGGAGAGCCCCCACATCGCGTTGGATTCCGACTGCTTTTCGAAGGCGAGGGTCAGCACGGTGCCATGGACGCGGCCCGCGACCAGGTTGGCGGCGACCAGGGCGGTGGAGCCGCCGACGGAGCCCGCCGTGTGGACGCGCAGCATGGGTTTGCCCACGGCGCCGAGGGCGTCGGCGAGGTACAGCTCGGGCATCATGACGCCCTCGAAGAAGTCCGGCGCCTTGCCGATGACGACCGCGTCGATGTCGGCCCAGGTCAGTTCGGCGTCGGACAGGGCCGCTTGGGCGGCCTCGCGGACGAGTCCCGCGATCGAGACGTCCCGCCGGGCGGCGACGTGTTTGGTCTGGCCGATTCCGACGACGGCCACTGGCTCCTTGCCCACCTCGCTCATCACGCATCTCCTTCAAGGACGGCGACCAGGTTCTGCTGCAGGCAGGGGCCGGACGTGGCGTGTGCCAGGGCCCGGTCCGACTCGCCCCGGTGGATGCGGGCCGCGGCCTCGCCGAGCCGGATCAGTCCGGCCGCCATGACGGGGTTGGCGGCGAGCGCGCCCCCGGACGGGTTCACCGAGACGTCGTCGCCCAGCTTCAGCGCCTTGCGCAGGACGACCTCCTGGGAGGTGAACGGCGCGTGCAGCTCGGCGGTGTCCACGGGCCGTTCGAAGGCACCGGCCCGCTCGGCGGCCAGGCGGCTGGACGGCGAGTCGGTGAGGTCACGCACGCCGAGGCTGTGCGCCTCGATGCGGTGGTCGATCCCGCGGATCCACGCGGGCCGCTCGCACAGTTCACGGGCCCGGTCCCCCGCCGCGAGGATCACGGCGGCGGCCCCGTCACCGACGGGCGGGCAGTCGCCGGTACGCAGCGGACGTACGACGTAATCCCCTTGCGCGACCGAACCCCGCAGCTGGGCGTGGGAGTTGGCGGAGGCGTCCCGGCGGCTGCGCGCGGCCACCCCGGCGAGCGCGGGCTCGTCGGCGTCCCCCGCGTCGATCAGGGCCTGCGCCTGGAGGGCCGCGAGCGCCACCGAATCCGGCCAGAGGGGCGCCACGTAGTACGGGTCGAGCTGCCGGGTCAGGACGTCACGCACCGAGCCGGGGGACGACTTGCCGTAGGAGTACACGAGCGCGGTGTCGGCGTCACCGGTGAGCAGCTTGGTCCACGCCTCGTACAGCGCCCACGCCCCGTCCATCTCGACGTGCGACTCGGAGATCGGCGGCCAGGCGCCCACCCCGTCGAGCGCCATCGTGAACGAGAAGGCGCGTCCGGCGAGATAGTCCGATGAGCCGGAGCAGGTGAACCCGATGTCGCTGGTCTTCAGGCCGGTGGCGGCGAGGACCTGGTGCAGGACCGGCATGAGCATCTCCACCTCGGAGAGCTCGTCGGTGGAGCGCAGGTGGTCGGTCTGCCCGAAGGCCACGATGGCGATGTCCCGGACGGGCCGCATCACCGACGGCTTCGCGGACGGCATCTACACCAGCTCCTTGTACGTGTCGTAGTCGGCGTCCGGCTCGCCGGTGGGCCGGTAGTGATCGGGGAAGCGGGCGCCCTCGGTCCACACCGGCTCGACACGCAGGCCCATCCGCACCTGGTCGTAGGGGATGCCCGCGATACGGGCGTGCAGGGCGAGGTCGGCGCCGTCGAGGGCGATGTGCGCGTAGACGTAGGGCACTTCGATGTCCAGGTTCTTCGCCTTGATGTTGACGATGCAGTACGTGGTGACGGTGCCGCGCGGCCCGACCTCGACCCGCTCGGCCGTGGCGACGCCGCAGGTGGGGCAGGCGCCGCGGGGCGGGACGTAGACCTTGCGGCAGGACGGGCAGCGCTCGCCGACGGTCCGCTGGTCGGAGAGCGCCCTGATATAGGCGGTCTGGGCGCGGCCGGGCGCGTAGGTGTAGTCGAGGCGCGCGAGGGCGACGATGCCGGTGACCGCGTCACTGAACTCGCCGCTGTGCGGCCGCACTTCGCCTTCCTCCGTACCGTCGTCGGCCTCGAAGCAGGCGATGTCGGTGATGGCGCCGATGCGTTCGGCGGCCCAGCGGATCCGGACCCGCATGCCGGTCCGGACGGCGTCGGGTCCCGGCACGTCCAGGGCGTGCAGCAGGGCGGTGTCGGCGCCGTCGAGCTTCACCAGGACCCAGGCGAAGGGGGTGTCAAGGGGCTGCCCCCTGCGGGGTTCGTGGTTCCAGGCCCAGGTGGTGACGGTGCCGGTGGCGCCGACCTCGACGAGGTCACGTATCTCTTCGGCGGTCACGGGGTCGTACTCGACGGGCGGAACGAGCGTGTGGCCGTCCTCGGCCTTCACCCCGAGCACGGTCCGTTCACGCAGCCCGGTCAGAAACGCACTCTGCACGGGCCCGAGAGACCGGGTAAAGGGAAACTCAAGAACAAGAGGCGCACGCAGCACTTCGGGTGCGGGAGCGGATGCCATGAGCAGAACTCCGTTTCTGGGCGAGGGGGGCGCCCCGTAAGGGGCGCGGGGAACTGCGCGACCAGCCGAGACGGACCCGCAGCCGAACTGCGACCTAGGCCCGCCGAAACACCGGGGGCCGCTTCTCCGCAAAGGCCCTGGCGCCCTCCTTCGCATCGGCGGTATCAAACACCGGCCACCCCCGCTTCAGCTCGGCCGCGAGCCCCTCCGTCTCGGACATCTCCGCGGCCTCGTACACGGACGCCTTGACCGCCTCCACGGCGAGTGGCCCGCACGCGTTGATCTGCTCGGCGATGGCGAGGGCCTTCTCCAGCGCGGTGCCGTCCGGCACGACATGGCCGACGAGGCCGATCGACGCGGCCTCGGCCGCCGAGTAGGGCCGCCCGGTGAGCAGCATCTCCAGGGCGTGCGTACGGGGAATCTGGCGGGGCAGGCGCACGGTCGAGCCGCCGATCGGGAAGAGGCCGCGCTTGACCTCGAAGAGCCCGAACGTCGCGGACTCGCCCGCGACGCGGATGTCCGTGCCCTGGAGGATCTCCGTGCCGCCCGCGACGCAGTACCCCTCGACGGCGGCGATGACGGGTTTGCGCGGGCGGTGGTGGCGCAGCATCGCCTTCCAGTGCAGATCGGGGTCGGCCTTCATCCGGTCCCGGTACTGCTCACCGTCCATCCCCTTGCCCGCGAGGGCCTTGAGGTCCATGCCGGCGCAGAACGCGCCGCCCGCGCCGGTGAGCACGACGGAGCGGATCGCGTCGTCCTCGTCGGCGGCCAGCCACCCGTCGTAGAGGCCCACCAGCATCGGCAGCGAGAGCGCGTTCTTCGCCTCCGGCCGGTTGAGCGTGAGTATCAGTGTGGCGCCTTCGCGCTGCACAGCGAGATGTTCCGTCCCGTCCATAGCCGTGCTCCCTCTCGTAACGGCACATCAACGGCCGGCCCTTCGGCTTCGGACCTCCGACCCCGGACCTGGAACAGGTTGCAGTAGGCGGGGAGCCAGTTCAAGAGTTTTCTGACAGACAGTCAGATTTCTTGAACGAGGACCCTTCCCACTTGTGGGTGCCTCTGCTCTGATGACCGCCAGAAGAGATGACGCCGGGGTCAGGAGGAGCGGTGGAGTACAACCTTGCCGACCTGTTCGAGTCGGTCGTCGACGTGGTCCCCGACCGCGAGGCGCTCGTGTACATCGATCACCCCGGTACCGGGGCGGAACGCAGGCTGACGTACGCCGAGCTCGACCGGGCCGCCAACCGCCTCGCGCACCACCTGATCGACAGCGGCCTGAAGCCCGGCGAACATCTGGGACTCCACCTCTACAACGGCGTCGAGTACCTCCAGACCGTGCTCGCCTGCCTCAAGGCCCGCCTCGTGCCGGTCAACGTCAACTACCGTTACGTGGAGGAGGAGTTGGTCTACCTCTACCGCGACGCGGACCTCGCCGCGCTCGTCTTCGACGCGGAGTTCACCGAGCGGGTCGCGGCGGCGCTGCCGCGCACGGAGAAGCTGCGGCATCTGGTGCGGGTGGGGACCCCGCCGGCCGACGCGCCCGCGCTCGATGTGGTGGCCTTCGCCGACGCGGAGGCAGCGGGTTCGCCGGAGCGCGGCTTCGGGGCCCGCTCGGCCGACGACCTGTTCATCATCTACACCGGCGGCACCACCGGCATGCCCAAGGGCGTCATGTGGCGCCAGGAGGACCTGTTCTTCGCCGGGCTCTTCGGCGGCGAACCCGCGGGCGAGCCGGTGAAGCGGCCCGGGGAACTGGCGGAGCGCGTCGCGGCGGGCGGACCCGGCATCACGTTCTTCCCCACTCCCCCGCTGATGCACGGCACCTCGACGCTGACGTCGTTCATCGCCTTCAACTACGGGCAGCGGGTGGCCATTCACCGCAAGTACGTCCCCGAAGAGGTGCTCCGCACCATCGAGCGGGAGAAGGTCTCCAGCGTGTCCCTGGTGGGCGACGCGATGCTCAGGCCGCTCATCGACGCCCTGCACGGCCCGCTCAAGGGCACAGACCTGTCGTCGCTGTTCAGCGTCTCCTCCTCCGGGGCGATCATGTCGGAGACGGTGCGCGCCCAGTTCCAGGAACTGGCCCCGAACGTCCTGCTCCTGAACAACTTCGGCTCGTCGGAGTCCGGCTCCAACGGCAAGGCGACGGAGGACTCGGGCCCGGAGAAGGGCTTCCGCCTGGAGGTCAACGAACGTACGCAGGTGGTGGACCAGGTCACGCACGAGCCGGTGGCGGTCGGCGAAATCGGCCGCCTGGCCCAGCGCGGCCATGTGCCGCTCGGCTACTACAACGACCCGGCCAAGACCGCGGAGACGTTCTTCCAGAAGGGCGAAGAGCGGTGGGTGCTGCTCGGCGACATGGCCACCGTCGACGAGGACGGCATCGTCACCGTCCTCGGCCGGGGCTCGCAGTGCATCAACACCGGCGGCGAGAAGGTGTATCCGGAGGAGGTCGAGCAGGCGCTGAAGTCACATCCGGACGTGTACGACGCGCTTGTCACCGGGGTCCCGGACGAACGCTGGGGCAACCGCGTCGCCGCGGTCGTCCAACTGCGTTCGGGAGCAGGGCCGTTGGACCTCGAAGCCATCCAGACCCACTGCCGCACCCGCCTGGCCGGCTACAAGATCCCGCGAGCCGCGGTCTTCACCTCCGAGATCCAGCGCTCCCCGAGCGGCAAGGCGGATTACCGGTGGGCGAAGGCGGTGGCGGCGAAGGGTTAAACGCGCCCGCTCCCCGGGGCAACCGGAGCAGATGCGGAGTTTCGGGTGGGCGGGCGGGAAAAATCCGTCGCGAAGCGGCGGGCACGAAAGCCTGTCAGCGCAAGCAGACGGACCGGAGCGCCCGCTCCAGAGCCACCGTATGCAGCAGGTCAAGCTGCCGCTCATGCCGGACGTCCAGTGCACCCACGGCCACAAGCCCCCGGCAGGACCCCGCAGCGCGCGCCGAGGGAGAGTCAGCGATACCCCGCACCAACTCCCCGTTCACCCGGTTGATCTCCTCGCGGACCTCCGCGAGATCAGGCCGCTCCCCCGGCCCCGGCGCCTGCGAAGGATCCGCGTCCCACCGCCGGTGCAACTCCCGCTGCACCACCTTGTTGGCCTCGATCTGGTCCCGGAAGATCCGCACGGTCGCCTCGGGATCGGCGCCCAGCTCCCGCGCCTGCCGCGCGACGTCGTCGAGCACCTGCTGCTCACGGGCAGGGTCGTCGATGGGGCTGCCCGTGCCGTACTTCGCGGCGGCGACGAGATCGGCGGTGGCCAGGCGCTGGGCGGCGAGATCGGCCAGCACATGGAGCCGGGCGTACGACCCGGCAGGGACGGCGGAAGCAGCAGGGCGCTGCGCCGGGGCGGCAACGGCAGCGGCGCCCCCGCTCCCGGCCAGCAGCGCCGCACACACGGCCCCGGCGGTGAACACACGCCCCGCGGACGAACTGAGACGCACAACGACTCCTCTGGTAGCCCTAGTCCTGCGCGAGGAATCCTGCCACGCGCCGCGCGAACCATTCCGGGTCGTCCAGCCACGGGAAGTGCCCGCCGCCCGGCTGCACTTGCCGTACGGCACCCGGAAAGAACTCGGCGAACTCCTGCGCGTGGGCGGGGTTCGGGACACCGTCGTACTCCCCCGCGAGGACCAGCACCGGCGCCGCGAGGGCGGCCAGAGCGGCGCGCGTGGCGGGCGGGTCGAAGGCGCCCTCGCCGTAGAACACGGCGGCGGCTTCGGCGTTCTTCTCCCGCGCGCTCGCCGCCTGGTGCGCCTGCGCCGCGGCGTCCCAGCGCCCGTAGCCCAGGGGCGCGAGCGCGGACCACACCTCGGCGGGGCTGCGGCCGGCCTCGATCTCGTTCAGTGCCGCCTCCGCGGCCGGGTACCAGGGCTCGCCCCGGTGCGCCAGCGCGGCGTCACGGAAGTCCCGGGCGCCCGGCGTGAGGCCGAGCGCGTGAGTGGCCGGAGTGATCAGGACCAGGCGGCGGATCCGCTTCGGGTGGCGTGCCGCGTACAGCGTGGCGATGTTGCCCGCCGCCGAATGGCCGAGCAGGTCGACCTCGTCGAGCCCCAGGTGCTCGCGCAGCGCCTCGACGTCGTTCACGAGCCGGTCGCAGCGGTAGGTCGCCGGGTCGGCCGGCGGCGCGGAATCGCCCGTGCCGCGCAGGTCGAGCAGGATCAGGCGGCGGTGCGCCGTCAGGCCGCCGAGATCCCCGAGATAGGCGGAGGCGCGCATGGGGCCGCCCGGCAGGCAGAGCAGCGGCTCGCCCTCGCCCTTCTCGTGGTAGGCCAGCTCTGTCCCGTCGTATGCGGTGAATGTCGGCATGGGGGTGATCATCACATCTGGCGCCACACCCGGACAACGTCGTTCGGCCGTAGCGCCCCAGCTCAAGGCGGCGCTGCGCGATCTCTTGACGACGGCCCCCGGGGGCTGGATTACTGAGCTCGACGGAAGATCGACGACCGAATGATCGGTCGCCCGTTTGGGACGGGAGAAACCGCATATGACGGCGATGCTGGACGCGGCGGAGCGCCTGGGGCGCGAGGAGCTCGAGGCTCTGCAGCTGGAGCGCCTCCAGGACACCTTGCTGCACGCGTACGAGAACGTGCCCTTCTACCGGTCGGCGTTCGACAAGGCGGGCCTGCGCCCCGACGACTGCCGTGCGCTCTCCGATCTGGCCCGCTTCCCGTTCACGGCCAAGACCGACCTGCGGGACAACTACCCCTTCGGGATGTTCGCGGTCGAGCAGTCCGAGGTGCGTCGCCTGCACGCGTCCAGCGGCACCACGGGGCGTCCCACGGTCGTCGGCTACACCGAGCAGGACCTGTCGATGTGGGCGGACGTCGTCGCCCGCTCGATCCGCGCGGCGGGCGGCCGCCCCGGGCACAAGGTCCATGTGGCGTACGGGTACGGCCTGTTCACCGGCGGCCTCGGCGCGCACTACGGGGCCGAGCGGCTCGGCTGTACGGTGATTCCCGCGTCCGGCGGCATGACGGCGCGCCAGGTCCAGCTGATCCAGGACTTCCGCCCCGAGATCATCATGGTGACCCCCTCGTACATGCTGACGCTCCTGGAGGAGTTCGAGCGGCAGGGCGTCGACCCGCGCACGACGTCCCTGAAGGTCGGCATCTTCGGCGCCGAGCCGTGGACGGAGGAGATGCGCCGCGAGATCGAGGAGCGGTTCGCGATCGACGCGGTCGACATATACGGGCTCTCCGAGGTGATCGGCCCCGGCGTCGCCCAGGAGTGCGTGGAGACCAAGGACGGCCTGCACATCTGGGAGGACCACTTCTATCCCGAGGTGGTGGACCCGATCACCGGCGAGGTGCTCCCGGACGGCGAGCGGGGCGAGCTGGTCTTCACGTCCCTGACCAAGGAGGCCATGCCCGTCGTCCGCTATCGCACCCGCGATCTGACCCGCCTGCTGCCCGGCACCGCGCGGACCTTCCGCCGGATGGAGAAGATCACCGGCCGCTCGGACGACATGGTGATCCTGCGCGGCGTGAACCTCTTCCCCACGCAGGTGGAGGAGATCGTCCTGCGCACGCCGGGCGTCGCCCCGTACTTCCAGCTGCGCCTGAGCCGCGAGGGCCGCATGGACGCCCTTACGGTCCGGGCCGAGGCCCGCGCGGACACGACTCCCGAGCGGCGCGAGACGGCGGCCAGGGAGATCGCGACGGCGGTGAAGGACGGGATCGGCGTCTCGGTGGCGGTCGAGATCGTCGATCCGGAGACGATCGAGCGGTCGGTGGGCAAGTTCAAGCGGATCGTGGATCTGCGCGACAAGTAGCCGCGAAGCGGTGGCGCCTACGCCTCGCTGAAGCGGTCCCGCAGCTCGCGCTTGAGGATCTTCCCGCTCGCGTTGCGCGGCAGCTCGTCCACGAAGAGGACCCGTTTGGGCGCCTTGAAGTGGGCGAGCTTCTCGCGCGCGTGGTCGATGAGTTCGGCCTCGGTGACCTCTCCGTTGCGTACGACGACCGCGGTGACCGCCTCGATCCAGCGCTCGTCGGGCAGGCCGATCACGGCCGCCTCCGCGACCCGCTCGTGGGTATAGAGCGCGTCCTCGACCTGGCGCGACGCGACGAGGACACCGCCGGAGTTGATGACGTCCTTCACCCGGTCGACGATCGTGAAGTAGCCGTCCTCGTCGCGCACCGCGAGGTCCCCGGAGTGGAACCATCCGTCGCGGAACGCCTCCTTGGTCTCCTCCGGCTTGTCCCAGTAGCCCTCGCACAACTGCGGCGAGTGGTAGACGACTTCGCCGGGTGTGCCGTCCGGTACCTCGCGGCCGCGCTCGTCGACGACGCGCGCCTCGACGAACAGGACGGGGCGGCCGCAGGAATCCATCCGTCCCTCGTGCTCGTCGGGCCCCAGGACCGTGGCGAGGGGGCCGATCTCGCTCTGCCCGAAGCAGTTGTAGAAGCCGAGCGAGGGCAGCCGTTCGCGCAGCCGCTCCAGCACGGGGACGGGCATGATCGACGCCCCGTAGTAGGCCTTGCGCAGGCCGCTGAGGTCGCGGGCGGCGAAGCCGGGGTGGTTCGCGAGACCGATCCACACGGTGGGCGGGGCGAAGAGACTGTCGGCGCGGCCCGCCTCCACGAGCTCGAAGATCCGCTCGGCGTCCGGCGCGTCGATGATCGTGTTCTCGGCGCCCACCGCGAGGTAGGGCAGCAGGAAGACGTGCATCTGTGCCGAGTGGTAGAGCGGCAGCGAGTGGACGGGCTTGTCCGTCTCCTTGAGGTCGAGGGCGGTGATGGCGCTGACGTACTCGTGCACGAGGGCGCGGTGCGTCATCATCGCGCCCTTGGGGAGGGCGGTGGTGCCGGAGGTGTAGAGCAGCTGGGCGAGTTCACCGCTGTGATCGGGGCCCAGCGAGACCACCGCCTCGCCCTCGCGGCCTCGCGTGTGTTCGAGCAGTGATCCCGTGGCGTCCCGCAACGCCAGCCTGCGCACCGAGCCGGGCAGCCGGTGCTCCAGGTGCGGGTCGACCAGGACGGCCGCGCTGCCCGACTGCTCGATGATGTAGCGCAGGTCCTCACCCTCGAGATTGTGGTTGACGGGGACGTGCACCAGTCCCGCGCGGGCGCAGGCCAGGAAGCCGATCACATAGGCGTCGGAGTTGTGCCCGTAGGCGCCGACCCGGGCGCCGTCCCGTAGCCCTTCCCGGTGGAGATACGCCGCCGCGTGGGTGACGGCGTCGTCGAGTTCGCGGTATGTCCAGGTCCGCTCGCCGTAGCGCAGCGCCACTCGGCCCGGAACGCGCCGGGCACTCCGGTGAAGGACATCGTCGACCGTATTGCTGCGCAGACCCGTCATGGCGTGATCCTGTGCCGCACGCGTCACGGCGGTCAAGGCTCCGGACGGGGCACTAACCGGTCCGGTTCCGGGACTCGATCAATTGACATACCGGTTGGTACGCTCAACCGCCCCTTCTCTCACACCAGTTGGGAGGCACGATGCGTACCCGCATCAGACGCCTGACGGCCCTCGGCGTCAGCGTGTTGACCGCCGCGGCTTTTCTGCCGTCGTCCGCCGCCACCGCGGGCGCGGCAGAGGCGCGCGAAGGCCGCCATCCGTCGGGCGGCGGCCTGTCCGCGACGGTCCGCTACACCCAGTACGGCATTCCGCACATTCTTGCCAAGGATTACGAGAACCTCGGCTTCGGCACCGGCTGGGCGCAGGCCGCCGACCAGGTGTGCACCCTCGCCGAGGGATATGTGACCGTGCGCGGGGAGCGCTCTCGCTACTTCGGCGCGGACGGCAAGCCCGACGGCTCGCTGTCCTCGGCGACCACGAACCTTGCCAGTGACCTCTACTTCGGCGGTGTCCGCGACACGCGCACGGTGGAGAAGCTCCTGAAGGAGCCCGCGCCGGCCGGTCCGAGCGCCACGTCGAAGAAGCTGATGCGCGGCTTCGCGGCGGGCTATAACGCCTGGCTGAAGCAGAACCGCGTCACCGACCCCGCCTGCAAGGGCGCCGAGTGGCTGCGCCCGATCTCCTCCCTGGACGTGGCCCGGCAGGGCTTCGCCGTCCAGGTCCTCGGCGGTCAGGGCCGCGGCATCGACGGCATCACCGCCGCGCAGCCGCCGGGCGCGACGGCCCCGGACCGCTCCCCCGACCCCGAACGCACCGCGGAAGAGGCGCGCAAGCTCTTCTCGGCGGACGAGGCCGTGATGGGTTCCAACGCGGTGGCGTTCAGCGGGAGGACCACCGCGAACGGCAAGGGTCTGCTGCTCGGCAATCCGCACTACCCCTGGCAGGGCGGCCGCCGCTTCTGGCAGTCGCAGCAGACCATTCCGGGCGAGCTGAACGTCTCGGGCGGTTCGCTGCTCGGCACGAGCGTGGTCAACATCGGCTTCAACGGCGATGTGGCGTGGAGCCACACGGTGGCCACCGGCGTGACCCTGAATCTGCATCAGCTCACCCTGGATCCGTCCGACCCGACCGCCTATCTGGTGGACGGCAAGCCGGAGAAGATGACCAAGCGGACGGTCGAGGTGCCGGTCAAGGGCGGCGCTCCGGTGACCCGTACGCAGTGGTGGACCCGGTACGGTCCGGTCACCACCGGCCTCGGGGCGCAGCTCCCGCTGCCCTGGTCGGCCAAGACGGCGTACGCCCTGAACGACCCCAACGCCAGGAACATGCGCGGCAGCGACACCGACCTCGGCTTCGGCAAGGCGCGCTCCACCGACGGCATCCTGAAGGCGCTGCGCGACACCCAGGGCCTGCCCTGGGTCAACACCGTCGCCGCCGACCGCAAGGGCCATTCGCTGCTCAGCCAGTCCCAGGTCCTTCCCCGCATCACCGACGACCTGGCGCAGCGCTGCTCCACCGATCTGGGCAAGGTGACGTATCCGGCGTCGGGTGTGGCCGTGCTCGACGGCTCGCGCGCCGACTGCGCGATCGGCTCGGACAAGGACGCCGTACAGCCCGGTGTCTTCGGCCCGTCGAAGATGCCGACCCTCAAGGACGCCCCGTACGCGGAGAACTCCAACGACAGCGCCTGGCTCACCAACGCGGACAAGCCGATCACGGGCTACGAGCGGGTCTTCGGGACGATCGGCACACAGCGCTCCATGCGGACGCGCGGCGCCATCGAGGACGTTGCCGCGATGGCCGAGAAGGGCGGCCTGACGGTCAAGGACCTGCAGAAGCAGCAGTTCGCGAACCGGGCGCCGGCGGGCGATCTGGCCGCCGGCGACGCGGCGCGTGCGTGTGCGGCACTGCCCGGCGGCACGGCAACGGGCACGGACGGCAAGGCCGTCGACGTACGGAAGGCCTGTGGCGTCCTCAAGGCATGGGACCACAGCATGAACACCGGCAGCAGGGGCGCGCTGCTCTTCGACCGGTTCTGGCGCAAGCTCGTGGCCGCCGTGCCCAACGCCCAGCTGTGGAAGGTGCCGTTCTCCGCCGCCGACCCGGTGCGCACCCCGAACACCCTCGACACGGCCGCGCCCGGCTTCGCGACCGCGCTCGCCGACACCGTGTCCGAGCTGAGCGGGGCGGGCATCGCGCTCGACGCGCCGCTGGGCAGTAACCAGTTCGTCGTACGCGGCTCGGAGCGGCTGCCGGTGCACGGCGGCACGGAGTCGATCGGCGTGTGGAACAAGGTCGAGCCGGTCTGGGACGCGAAGGGCGGCGGCTACACGGAGGTGGCGCACGGTTCGAGCCACATCCAGGCGGTCGGCTGGGACAAGAGCAGCTGCCCGCAGGCGCGCACGCTGCTCACCTACTCGCAGTCGTCGAACCCGAACTCGCCGCACTACCGCGATCAGACGCGGCTGTACTCCGGTGAGCGTTGGGTCACCTCGCGGTTCTGCGAGAAGGACATCCTGCGTGATCCGGAGCTGAAGGTGGTCAAGGTGCGCGAGCACCGCTGAGGCCACGAGGCCACGCCGACCGGAGCCGGGTCGCACCGCGTCTGTAGCGCGGTGCGGCCCGGCTCCGTCGCGTCCGGGGGCGCTCACATGTCCGCGCTCACGTGTCCGGGGCGCTCACACGTCCGCTGCGCTCAGCCGTCGGTGAGGCCGTCCTCGTATGCCGTGAGCGTGTCGATGAACAGCTTCCGCTCGGCCGCCGTCAGCGGCGCGAGCGCCTTGCGCCAGGCGACGGCACCCCTGCCGAGCCAGCCGTCGATCGACGCGCGGTGCGCGTCGGCGATGCCGACGATCTTGCGTCGGCGGTCGGCCGGATCCTCCTGCCGCTCCAGGACTCCCTTACGGCTCAGTTCGCCGGCCATCAGGCTCACGGTCGTCGGCGCGACCTCCAGGCGTGCGGCCAGTTCGTTGACGCTCATCGGCCCGTCGAAGAGCAGATAGGCGAGCAGCGAGAGGTGGCGGGGCGCGAGCGCCAGCGACTGGAGCTCTTCGGGGATCTTGATCCGCTTCACGCGTCCGACCATGCGCGGCATCAGCAGGAGCAGGGTCCGGACGGCGTCGTCGACCTCCGGACCGGCCTGGTCGCCGGTTGACACTCGCCACCCTCCTCAATAGCTTTGACATCAAAGCTATTTCGCTTTCAAAGCAAACGCACCTGCGATGCCGATGCTATCGAAGGGGTACACAGCCATGCCCGAAGAGCCTGAACAGCCCGCGCAGCAGCCCCTCTCCCCCGCCGAGTTCAACCAGCGGCTCATGGCCGATTTCCGGGCGAACGGAGGCCAGGTCGGCGGCATGTTCGCCGGCGCCCCGCTCGTCCTGCTGACCACGACCGGCGCCCGCAGCGGCCGCCCCCGGAGCAACCCCGCCGTGTACGCACGGGACGGCGACCGGCTCCTCGTCTTCGCGTCCAACGGAGGCGGGGACAAGAACCCCGACTGGTACCACAACCTCCTGGCCGACCCGCGGCTCACCGTGGAGATCGCCGACGGCGCGGGCGGCGTCGACCGCTTCCCGGCCACGGCCGAGCCGTTACGGGGCGAGGAACGCGACCGCCAGTACGCGGCGCAGTGCGAGCGCGACCCCGCCTTCACCGCCTACCGGCAGGGCACGAACCGCACCATCCCCGTCATCGCCCTGCACCGCCTGACCGCGGCCGACCCGGCGCGACACCGCGCGATCGCCGACCACCTGGTCCGCGTCCACGCCGAGTTGCGCGACGAACTCGCCGACGTGCGCAAGGAGACAGCGGCCCGCCAGGCCGCTCCCGGCCCCGGGCGCCCCGCGCCGCCCCTCGACCGGCAGCTCTCCCGGCACTGCCTCACCCTCTGCGGCGCACTCCACGAGCACCACACCAACGAGGACGGCGCCTTCACCGAACTGGAGCGCCAGTTCCCGGAGTTGGCCCCGGCCATCGCGAGGCTCCGCGAGGAGCACAGGACCGTCGCGCGCACCCTGGCCGAGCTGGAGGCGCTCATCGCCGATCCGGACTCCGCCCCCGACCTGATCGGCGAGATCGACCGGCTCACGTCGGGCCTGGAGACGCACTTCGCCTACGAGGAGGAGCAACTCCTGCCCTCGCTGTACGGCCGTCGCCGCTAGAGCGCGCGCTCCCGTCCCTCCCAGTACGGCTCCCGCAGCCTTCGCTTGTAGAGCTTGCCGTTCGGGTCGCGTGGCATCACCTCGATGAAGTCCACGCTCTTCGGCCTTTTGTAGCCCGCCAGTTGGCGTTCGCAGTGCTCCAGGATCTCGGTGGCGAGCGTGTCGCCCGCCGTGTGTCCTTCGGCCACCTCCACCACCGCCTTGACCTGCTCGCCCCACTCGTCGTGCGGGATGCCGAACGCGGCGGCGTCCGCGACGGCGGGGTGGGTGAGCAGCGCGGACTCGATCTCGGCGGGGTAGATGTTGACGCCGCCCGAGATGATCATGTCGATCTTGCGGTCGCGGAGGTAGAGATAGCCGTCCTCGTCGAGGTAGCCGAGGTCGCCGACCGTGAAGAAGTCGCCGATGCGGTTCTTCTTCGTCTTGGACTCGTCCTTGTGGTACGAGAATCCGCCGGTGCTCATCTTCATGTAGACGGTGCCGAGTTCGCCGGGCGGCAGCTTGTTTCCGTCGTCGTCGAAGACGGCCAGTTCACTGATGGGCCACGCCTTGCCGACGGTGCCCGGCCGCTTCAGCCAGTCCTGCGCGGTGGCGAAGGCGCCGCCGCCCTCGCTGGCCGCGTAGTACTCCTCGACGCACTCGCCCCACCACTCGATCATCGCCCGTTTGACGTGGTCGGGGCAGGGTGCGGCGCCGTGGATGGCGTGGCGCATCGACGACACGTCGTACGCGGCCCTCGTCGCGTCCGGCAGCGCGAGGAGGCGGTGGAACTGGGTGGGCACCATGTGGGTGTGGGTGCACTTGTGCGCGTCGATGAGGCGGAGCATCTCCTTTGGCGTCCACTTGTCCATCAGGACCAGGGGGTGGCCGATGTGCAGTGCCGCGCCCGCGAATTGGAGGACCGCGGTGTGGTAGAGCGGTGAGCAGACGAGGTGCACGTTGCCGTCGAAGGGCTTGACGCCGAAGATGCCGAGGAAGCCGCCGAGGTAGGACTCCTCGGGGAGCTTGCCGGACAGCGGGCGGCGGATGCCGCGCGGGCGTCCCGTGGTGCCCGACGTGTAGTTCATGACCCAGCCGAGCGTACGGTCGTCCGGGACGGACTCCGGTTGCCCGGCGAGGAGTTCGGCGTAAGGGCTGAAGCCCGGCACGTCGCCCACGGCGTACCGGTGCGTGGCCGGGAGCTTCGCCTCGTCGGCGGCGTCGGTCGCCGCCTGCCCGAAGCGTTCGTGCGCGACGAGCACCTTCGCCCCGGAGTCGGCGACGATCCAGGCGATCTCGGGCCCGACCAGGTGGTGGTTGACCGGCACGAGATAGAAGCCGGCCTGCGAGGCCGCCAGGTAGGCGGTGAGGAATTCGACGCCGTTGGGCAGCACGACGGCGAAGGCGTCGCCGCGTTCGAGGCCCGCGGCGCGCAGCCCGTGGACGAGCTGGTTGACCGCCGCGTGCAGGCGCCGCGCGGTCCACTCCTCGCCGTCGGGCGCGATCAGTACCACACGGTCCGGGTCGGCCTGGGCCTGCGCCCAGAAGCCGTTGGGGGGCGTGCTGCCCGGCTTGCTGCTCATAGGGGCCTCTCCTCCGTCGTCGTCTCGTCCGTCGCGTCCGGGCGTCAGTGGCGTCCGGCTATGCGGTTCACGCGGTCGATGGCGCGCTCGAAACCGCGGGTCAGGTCGTCGAAGACCGCCTGGACGCTGCGTTCGCTGTTCATCCGGCCGACGATCTGCCCGACGGGTGTGCCGAGCAGTTCTTGGACCTCGTACTTCTGGATGCGCGAGACCGCCTCGGCCACCAGCAGGCCCTGCAGCGGCATGGGCAGCGTGCCGGGACCGTCCGGGTCGTCCCAGGCGTCGGTCCATTCGGTGCGCAGCTGGCGTGCGGGCTTGCCCGTGAGGGCGCGCGAACGGACCGTGTCGCCCGAGCCCGCCGCCAGGAGCTTCTCGGTGAGGGCCCGCGAGTGCATGTCGGCCTCGGTGGTGGTGAGCCAGAGGGAGCCGAGCCACACGCCCTGCGCGCCGAGCGCGAACGCCGCCGCGATCTGCTCGCCGCTGCCGATGCCGCCCGCCGCCAGCACCGGAAGGGGCGCGACGGCCTCGACGGCTTCCGGGGTCAGCACCATGGAGGCGATCTCGCCGGTGTGGCCGCCCGCCTCGTAGCCCTGCGCGACGACGATGTCGATGCCCGCGTCCGCGTGTTTTTGCGCGTGCCGGGCGCTGCCCGCGAGGGCGGCGACCAGTACGTCATTGTCGTGCGCGCGCTGGATGACGTCGGCGGGCGGCGAGCCGAGCGCGTTGGCGAGCAGCTTGATCGGATAGTCGAAGGCGACGTCGAGCTGGTTACGGGCGACCTGCTCCATCCATCCGGTGATGCGCCAGCCGGAGGCTTCGCCTTCGGCCAGTTCGGGTACACCGTGCTTGGCGAGCGTGTCCTCGACGAACCGGCGGTGCCCTTCGGGGATCATCGCCTCGACGTCGGCCTCGCTCACCCCCTCGACCTTCTTGGCGGGCATCACGACATCGAGTCCGTAGGGCCGGTCGTCGACGTGTTCCTGCATCCAGTCGAGATCCCGGGCCAGTTCGTCGGGGGCCGTGTAGCGGACCGCGCCGAGCACACCGAATCCGCCCGCCCTGCTGATGGCGGCCGCCACCGCCGGGAAGGGCGTGAAGCCGAAGATGGCGTGCTCGATCCCCAGTTTCCTGCTCAGCTCTGTCTGCATGGGCGCAGGATGCCGCAGCCGTCCGGACGACGGAAGAGATTTTCTGATGCAGTGTCAGATCTTTGCCGGGCGCCCGCGGTTGACAGGGCCGGGCCCTGACATGAAAGTTTCAGCAGTCTCTTGTGATCCCGAAAGATAATTTCAGCTCGGAAGAGTTTCAGGAGGGGGCACGGCCATGGCCGAGGACAGCGGGGCGGCGGACAGAGCGGAAGACGGCCTGAGCCGTCGCCAACTGGGAGCGCGGGCCGTGGCCCTGGCCGGGGCACTCGCGCTCGTGCCGTTCCCCGCGGGCCCTGCCGCAGCGGCGGCGGGCTCCACTGCGGCGGGCTCCGCGTCCGGCGCCGGGCGTCCGACGCTGCGGCCCGGCACCCCCGAGCGCGCCGGACTGCTCGCCGGGCATCTGCGGCAACTGGTCGCCGACGCCGAACAGTTCCTCGGCCCCTCCCCCAAGCACCCCTGGTACGCGGGCGCTGTCCTGCTCGCGGGCCGCGGCGGCACGGTCGCCCTGCACCAGCCCATCGGCAAAGCGGTGCGCTACGCGTCGTACGACGAGAAGACCGACACCGGCGTCGAACTGCCCGCCGACCGGCAGATCCCGATGGCCAAGGACACGGTCTTCGATCTCGCCTCCGTCTCGAAGCTGTTCACCTCGCTGCTCGCGGTGCAGCAGATCGAGCGCGGCAAGCTGGAGCTGGAGGCGAAGGTCGCCTCGTATCTGCCCGATTTCGGGGGCGCGGGCAAGCAGGACGTCACCGTCCGCCAGCTCCTCACCCACACCTCGGGCTTCCGCGCCTGGATCCCCCTGTACAAGGAACCCACCCGCGAGGGCCGGCTGCGCCTCATCTGGCAGGAGAAGCCGCTCAACCCGCCGGGCACCAAGTACCTCTACTCGGACCTGAACCTGATCTCGCTCCAGCTGGTCCTCGAAGAGATCACGGGCCGCCCGCTGGACGCACTGCTCCGCGACGAGATCACCGCTCCGCTCGGCATGCACCGCACGCGCTACAACCCGCCCGCCTCCTGGCAGCCGAAGATCGCCGCCACCGAGGACGCCCGGCTGCCCTGGTCGGGCCTGGACAGAGGCATGGTGTGGGGCGAGGTGCACGACGAGAACGCCTTCGGCTTCGGCGGGGTCGCCGGACACGCGGGGGTCTTCTCCTGCGCCTGGGACCTGGCGATCCTCGGCCGTACGCTGCTCAACGGCGGGGTCTACGGCCGCTCCCGCATCCTCTCCGACGCGTCCGTGAAGCTGATGTTCACCGACTTCAACACCGCGTTCCCGGGCGACGAGCACGGCTTGGGCTTCGAGCTCTACCAGCACTGGTACATGGGCGCGATGGCCACGCCGCGCACCGCGGGCCACACGGGCTTCACCGGTACCTCCCTCGTCCTGGACCCGACGACCGACTCCTTCCTCGTGGTCCTCGGCAACTCGGTCCACCCGGTGCGCAGCTGGCGCTCGGGGTCGGCCCCGAGGGTGGCGGCGGCGAACCAGCTGGCACGCGCCGTTCCGGTACGTCCCGCGCGGGGGCGCACCGCCTGGTTCTCCGGCATGGCGAACGCGGCCTCGGCCACCCTGACCCTGCCGCCGCTCGCCCTCACCACGGACCGGGCCAGGCTGCGCTGCGAGCTGTGGTGGGACACCGAGCCGGGCTCGGACCAACTGCGCCTGGAGTCCTCGCGGGACGACGGCGCTACGTGGCAGCCGGTGCCGTTCACGACGCAGCACCGGGGCTCGGACCCCCGCCGGCACCCCGACGGCACCGCGTCCGGCTGGTCCGGACGCGTCTGGCACCGCCTGACCGCGGACCTCTCGGAGCTGCGGGGCGGGCAGGTGCGGCTGCGCTGGCGGTACGCGACCGACCAGCTGTACGTGGGGCGCGGCGCCTACGCCGACGGGCTGCGCGTCGAGGACGGCGGCCGTACGGCCTTCGACGAGGCACGGCCCGCCGACGCGGCCCGCATCGAGGCGGTGGGCTGGGCCCCCTCGGCCGACTGACGGCAGGGGGCCCGCTCCCTACTCCCCCAGCACGGCCATGGCCGCGTTGTGGCCGGGAATGCCGCTGACCCCGCCGCCGCGCACGGCTCCCGCCCCGCACAGCAGGACGTTGGCGTGCCGTGTCTCCACTCCCCAGCGGCCGGTGTCCTCCTGCGCGTACGGGAAGGCCAGATCACGGTGGAAGATGTTGCCGCCGGGAAGGCGCAGATCGCGTTCGAGATCGAGTGGGGTCTTGGCCTCGATGCAGGGGCGCCCGTCTTCGTCGGTGGCCAGGCAGTCGGCGAGCGGCTCGGCCAGGTGTGCGTCCAACTGGGCCAGGGTCGACTTCAGGAGTTCGGCCCGTACGGCGTCGTTGTCCCGGGCGAAGAGACGGGCGGGCGTGTGCAGCCCGAAGAGGGTGAGGGTCTGGCAGCCGCGCTCGACGAGTTCGGGGGCGAGGATGCTGGGGTCCGTGAGCGAGTGGCAGTAGATCTCGGACGGCGGTGCGGCGGGCAGCTCACCGGCCGCGGCCCGGGCGTAGGCGGCTCCCAACTCGCCGTAGCCCTCGCCGATGTGGAAGGTCCCGGCGAAGGCCTCGTGCGGGTCGACCGAGGTGTCGCGCAGCCTCGGCAGCCGTTCGAGCAGCATGTTGACCTTGAGCTGGGCGCCTTCGGCCGGGGCGGGCGGTGTGTCGCCGACCAGGGCGGCGAGCTCCTGCGGGGACGCGTTGACCAGGACGTGCCGTGCGGCGACGGTCGCTTCGCGCTCGGGGGTGCGGTAGGTGACCTCGGCGCTCTGTCCGTCCGACTCGATGCGGGTGACCTCGTGGTCGGTGGCGAGTTCGGCGCCCGCCGCGCGGGCCGCGGCCGCGAGGGCTCCGGTGAGTGCGCCCATACCGCCGACGGGCACGTTCCAGTCGCCGGTGCCGCCGCCGATGACGTGGTAGAGGAAGCAGCGGTTCTGGCGCAGGGACGGGTCATGGGCGTCGGCGAACGTCCCGATGAGGGCGTCGGTGAGCACCACCCCGCGCACCAGATCATCGTGGAACCGCTCCTCGATGACGGCGCCGATGGGCTCCTCGAAGAGCACCCGCCAGGCGTCCTCGTCACCGATCCGCTCACGCAGGGCGTCGCGCGTGGGCAGGGGCTCGGTGAGCGTGGGGAACACCTGCTCGGCGACCTGCCCCGTCATGGCGTAGAACTCCCGCCACGCCTCGTACTCCCGGGGGCCGCCGGTGAGCCGCTCGAACGCGTCCCTGGTGCGCGCGTCGCCCCCGCCGACGAGCAGCCCCGTCGGACGCCCGTCGCGCTCGGTCGGGGTGTAGGAGGAGACGGTGCGGGTGCGCACCCGGAAGTCCAGGTCGAGGTCCCGGACGATCTTCCGCGGCAGGAGGCTGACCAGGTACGAGTAGCGCGAGAGGCGGGCGTCGACACCGGCGAAGGGGCGACTGGACACGGCCGCGCCGCCGGTGCCGGAGAGCCGCTCCAGGAGCAGGACGGAACGTCCGGCACGGGCGAGATAGGCGGCGGCGACGAGGCCGTTGTGACCACCGCCGACGATGACGGCGTCGTATCGATCGCGAGGAGGCATAGCCCTTGGTAACACGTAAAGGGCCCCGAAGGGGCGCGGGGAACTGCGCGACCAGCCACGACGCGCCCGCAGCCGATCACGAACCGAAGACGCCCCCTAACGCGCCCCGCGAGAAACCGCGTCCCGCGCGAGTCAATGCCCGCCCATAGCCCGCCGCTGGCGCAACGCCGCGACCCGCCGGTAGAGCTCCACCGCTTCCGTCCCGCGCCCCAGCTGCTCCAGGCAGTGCGCCTCGTCATTGCGGCTGGCGAGGGCGTCGGGATGGTCGGCGCCAAGTACCTGCTCACGCGCGGCAGCGACCCTGCGGTACTCGGTCAGGGCGTCGGCCCAGCGGCCGAGCCAGCCCAGGCCCACGGCCACCTCGCGGCGGCTGACCAGGGTGTCGGGGTGGTCGCCGCCGAGGACGCGTTCGCGGATCGCGCAGACGTCACGGGCCTCGGCAAGGGCTTCCTCCCAGCGGCCCTGGCGGCCGAGGTTGACGCCGAGGCCGTGCCGGGCGCGCAGGGTCTCGGGGTCGGAGGGTCCGTTCACCCGGGTGCGGTCGTCGATCAGGTCGCGGTACAGCTCCAGGGCCTCGCCGCTGCGGTTGAGCCGTCCGAGGCTGATGCCCACCTCGTAGCGCGCGGCGAGGGTGTCGGGGTGGTCGGGGCCAAGGGCCCGCACGCGCGCGTCGGCGACCTCGCGGTACGTCTGCAGCGCCTCGGGCCAGCGACCCAACTGGCCCAGGGCGTAAGCGACTTCGTAACGGGTGACCAGCGTGTCGGGGTGGGTGGCGCCGAGGACGCGCGCCCTGGCCGTCGCGACCTGGCGGGCCAGTTGGTAGGAGTCCTCCAGGCGGCCGAGCCTGCTGAGGTTGTACGCGAGGTTGTGGCGGCAGCGCAGGGTGTCGGGGTGATCGGCGCCCGCGGTCCGCTCCCGCACGGCGAGCACCGAGGTGTACATCTGGTGCGCCTCGAAGTGCCGCCCCAACTGCCCCATGACGTACGCCATTTCCTGCCGGGCGGCGAGCGTGTCCGAGTGCTCGGGGCCCAGGGTGCGCTCCCTGCCCTGCGCGACGCGGCCGTACTCCCGCAGGGCATCGGCGGCCCGGCCGGTGCGGCTGAGGGTGAAGCCCACTTCGTAGCGGCTGGCGAGGGTGTCGGGGTGGTCGGGTCCGAGGGCGTGCTCCCGCTCGGCGGCCACCGCGCGGTGCACCTCGCCCGCCTCGGCCCAGCGGCCAAGACGCCCCAGGCTCAGGCCCGCGTTGTGCCGGCTGACGAGGGTGGCCACCACCTCCGGGGACGGGGTGGGCCGTTCGGGCCGGCGCGGGGTGGCGGCCCTGCGGGCGTCCGTGCGCGGGATCCACTCGCCGGTCAGACCCGCCGCCGCGTCGGGCGGTGTGGTGCGCAGTTCGGACACGCCGTTCGCCTTGTGTCCTGTCGTCATGCCGCGGGTCCACGAGGGCAGCCGCGGCTCGTGCGAGGGCGGCTGCTCCGGGCGGCGCGCGGGCGGGGTGACGACGGTGGGGACGTACGAGGGAACCACCGGAACGACGGTGCGGCCCGAGATGATGCGGCGCCCCAGTTCGCGGGCGTCGCGAGGCCGGTCGTCCGGCTCCTTGGCGAGCAGGTCGAGGACGATCTCCTCGAAGTACTCGGGCAGCTCGCCGCGGTGCCTGCGCGGCGGCTCGGGCGCCGTGTCGCGGTGGCCGACGAGCACCGCCCAGGCGTCCTCCAGGTCGAACGGCGGCGCCCCGGTGGCGATCTCGTACAGGACGCAGCCGAAGGAGTAGAGGTCGCTGCGCTGGTCGACCTCGGCGCCGCTGATCTGCTCGGGCGACATGTAGTGCGGTGTGCCCATCGCGATGCCCGTGCCGGTCAGGCGTGAGGTGAAGCCGATGTCGTGGCCGAGCCTGGCGATGCCGAAGTCGCAGATCTTCACGGTGCCGTCCGTGAGCCGCATGATGTTCGCGGGCTTCAGGTCCCGGTGCACGATGCCCTGTTCATGGGTGTACGCCAGCGCCGAGGCGACCTGGTCGGCGATCTCCACGACGTCCGCGACGGGCAGCGGATGCTGCCGGTTCTCCTCCAGGAGCTGACTGAGGTTGCGCCCTTCGAGCAACTCCATGACCAGGTACAGGACGCCTTCGTGCTCCCCGAAGTCGTGGACGACGGTGACACCGCGGTGCTGCAGCGCCGCCGCCACGCGTGCCTCGCGCCGGAACCGCTCGCGCAGCACGCGCGTGAAGGACTGGTCGTGCTGCGGCCCCATCGGCTTGAGGCACTTCACGGCGACCCTGCGCCCCAGTGACTCGTCGCGGGCACGCCAGACCTCGCCCATGCCGCCGCGCCCGATCAGGTCCAGCAGCCGGTACCGGCCCTGGATCAGCCTGGTGTCCGCCATCTCCCGCCGTCGCCCCCGTTGCCTCGCTTCGCCCTCCCCGGCCCGTCCAGTATGGCTGCCCGCCTGTCGAGTTTGTACGGGGCAGGCCGGGCACCGGGCCCGAGCCTGGCCATGGCGCGCAGAATGTGCTTCGGGGGAAGTTGCCAGCGTATACGCGCGGGGACGGTGCGCAGGATGGTGCCGGTGGTGACGAGCCGCCGGGTCACGATGCCGGGCGGCGGGGCCGTCCTGCCGTACAGCTCGTGGGCGTAGGGCGGCAGCGAGGCGTACGCCAGATTCGCCACGCGCCGCCACAGCAGGGCGCGCGCGGGAACCAGCAGCGGGTGGGTCGGCGGGCGCTGGAGGAAGTCGTCGACGTCGCGTGCCTCGGGCCCCGCGGCCAGTTCGGGCCGCACCCGCTCGAAGTAGGCGGCGAGTTCGGCGGTCGACGCCGGTACGCCGGCCGGGTCGAGGCCGACGAGCCTGGCGCTTTCCCGGTGTTCGGCGACATACCGGTCGGCGAGCCCGTCGGTCAGGCGGAAGCCGGACCGGCGTGCGACGTGCAGATAGGAGTCGATCTCGGCGCAGTGCACCCAGAGCAGCAGCCCGGGCTCGTCGACGCCGTACCGCTCCCCCGTGCCGGGGTCCGTGGCCGACAGCATCGTATGGATCTTCCGCACCCGCGCGCCCGCGTGCTCGGCGACCTCGGTGGTGCCGTACGTGGTGGTGCCCACGAAGCTCGCGGTGCGCATGAGGCGTCCCCAGGCGTCCTTGCGGAAGTCCGAGTTCTGCATGACGCCCCGGACCGCGCGCGGGTGCAGGGCCTGCAGATACAGGGCGCGTATCCCGGCGACCCACATCATCGGGTCGCCGTGCATCTGCCAGGTCACGGACGAGGGTCCGAAAAGGCCCGGATCTCCCGGCGCCGGGTGCCCCGATGAGGATGCCTCGCGCATACAACCACCTCCTGATCGCAGGCTACGCCGCGCGGACCGGCCTCATTCCGCCTTGAGCACCTCGGGGTTGGCGCAGTGCAGGAGCGGCTCGCCGCGCAGGAAGCGACCGGCCTCCGCGGCCACGATGCCCGCGGCCTTGTGCGCGACCTGCTGGCTGCCGCCCGCGATGTGCGGGGTGAGGACGACGCCGGGGGCGGTCAGGAGACGGGAGCCGGCGGGCAGCGGCTCTTCGGGGAAGACGTCGAAGCCCGCTCCGGCGAGGTGGCCCGATTCCAGTGCGTCGCAGGCGGCTTCGTAGTCGAGCAGCGCGCCGCGGGCGCAGTTGACGAGGATCGAACCGCGGGGCATCGCGGCGATCTGCGCGCGGCCGATCATGCCCTTGGTCTCGTCGGTGACGCGGGCGTGCAGGGAGACGATGCGCGAGCGGCTCAGCAGTGCGTCCAGGGAGACCTGTTCCGCGACTCCGGCCAGCGCGTCGGGCCGGACGTACGGGTCGTGCACCAGGACCTCGGCGCCCAGGGCGCGCAGGACCTTGGCGACCCGGCTGCCGATGGCGCCGTAGCCGATGAGGCCGACGGTCGCGCCGTCGATCTCGATGCCGCAGTTGTCGTAGTCGTAGTAGTCGCCGCGCCAGGTGCCCTGGCGCAGGTCGGTGTGGGTGTCGCCGACTCCGCGGGCGGCGGCGAGCAGCAGGGTGAGGGTGTGTTCGGCGGTGGCGGTGGCGTTGCGGCCGGGGGCGTAGCAGACCGCCACACCATGCCGCGTGGCCGCTTCGAGGTTGGCGTTGACCGGGCCGCCGCGGCTGGTGCAGAACAGCTCCAGGTCGGGGCAGGCGGCGAGGATGCGCTCGGTGAGCGGGCCGTGCTCGGTGACGCAGATCCGCACGCCCTGGAGCGCCTCGATCATCTCCTCCTCGCTGCCGGATGCCTCGATGACCTCGGCGACCGGGCCGAAGGGGGTGTGCGGCCAGGGGAATTGCAGCTCGCGGACGTCCAGCGGCAGTTCCCCCGCGGCGGCGCGCACGGCTTCGGCGAACAGGCCCGGGCGGATGAAGTGGTTGCCGGCGGCGAGGACGGTGGTGCTCATGGGTGGGTGTCTCCTGAAGGGCGGTGCGGGTGGCCGGTCAGTGCGGGGCACAGGTGTGGGTCGTCGCGGGGGCGTTGAGCCGCAGCAGCGCGGTGTGCCCGTCCTGCACCCGGATCTCCGTGAGGGCGCCGTTGAGCAGCTGCGGGAAGACCCGGCGGTAGTCGGCGAGCGGGATGCCGATGAGGTGGCAGAGCAGGACGCGTACGAGAGTGGAGTGGGCGACGAGGAGGACTCTGCCGTGCGGCTGTTGGCGGGCGATGCCGGACAGGCAGTCGGCGGCGCGCGCGGCGGCCTTGCGGGGGTCCTCGCCGCCGGGCAGGTGGTTGCCGACCGGGTCGTCGAGGAAGGCCGCGAGCTGCTCGGGGAACCGCTCGCGCATTTCGTCCCTGGTCAGTCCGTCGCCCTGGCCGAAGTCGAGTTCGCTGAGGCGTTCGTCGACGCGGGCGGGCAGACCGCAGGCGTCGGCGGCGGGTTCGGCGGTGAGCCGGGCCCGGGAGAGCGGGGAGCTCCAGACGGCGGTGAGCTCCGCGGTGGCGGCCCACTCGGCGAGCGCGGCGGCCTGCTCGCGGCCGTGCTCGGTCAGGGGTACGTCGGTGCGTCCCGCGTAGCGGTTCTCCGCGTGCCAGACGGTCTCGCCGTGGCGTACGAGGATGAAGTCGGTCACTGGGCTGCCCTCCTGCGGGCGTGTTCGGCCACGGCCCTGCCGAGCCAGCCGCGGCGGGTGAGTTCGTCGGTGAAACGGAGGTAGACGGGGAGGTAGCGGGCGGTGCGGTCCGGTGACGGGCGGATCTCCGCGCCGGTCTTGACCATGGCGGCGGCTGCTTCCCGAAGGCTCGCACCGCCGGAGGTGGCGGCGAGCACGGCCATGCCGATGGCGCCCTCGGCCTGTTCCGGCAGGCGTACGGGGCGTCCGAGGACCTCGGCGCGCAGCCGGCACCAGTAGCGGTTGCGGGCGCCGCCGCCGGTGAGGGTGAGCGGGCCGTCGACGGGGGCGCCGAGGTGGTCGAGGTAGTCGAGGCAGAGGCGTTCGAGGCAGGCGACGCCGAGCAGGTACGCGTGGAACTCGGCGGCGCGGGTGGGCACTTCCCCGAGGATGAAGGGCTCGGCTTCCGGGGCGCGGAAGGGGAAGCGTTCGCCGCCGGTGGAGACCAGGGGGTAGGCGACCGCGTCGGCGTCGAGTGCGGCGGCCTCCTGCGTGAGCAGGTCCAGGTCCTCGCCCCGGAAGTGCCGGGAGACGACACCCGCGCCGCTGCTCGACGCCCCGCCCGGCAGCCAGGTGTCGCCGGGGCCGCGGTGGCAGTACACGACGCCCGCCGGGTCCCGGACCAGGTGTGTGCTGGTGCCCTTGAGGACGAGGGTGGTGCCGAGCACCGAGTTCCAGGCGCCGGGCTCCAGGGCTCCGGCACCGATCTGGGCGGCGCAGCCGTCGGTCATTCCGGCGACGAGGGTGGTGCCCTCGGGGATGCCGGTGGCTGCGGCGGCGTCGGCGCAGACCGTGCCGAGCACGCTGCCGGGGCGCACGACATCGGGCAACAGGCTTCCGGGAACGCCGAGTTCGGCCATGACCTTGGGCGGCCAGCGCTCCTCGACCAGGTGGTAGCCGGTCTTGAGGGCATGGCTGGCGTCGGCGGCGACCTGGTGTCCGGCGAGCCGCCAGGTGATCAGGTCGACCTGGTGCAGCAGCCGCACGCCCCCTTCGGACGCGGCGGGCTCATGGTCCAGGAGCCAGCGGAGCTTGGGCAGCGCCCACGAGGGCTGCATGGTGCGGTAGCCGAGCTCCCGCCAGACCTCTGCGCCCGCCGCGTTGACGGTCACCGCCTGGTCTGCGGCGCGCCCGTCGTCGTACATCAGGCCGGGGGTGAGCGGGCGCCCCGCGGCGTCGGCGAGCAGGATCGTCCCGGACGTGCCGTCTATCGCGAGGCCCCGGATGCGCCCCGTGTCGAGTCCGCTCAGGGCCTCGCGGCAGGCGGCGGACAGCGCGGTCCACCACTGCTCGGGGCCCTGCTCGTGCCGTACGCCGTCGCGGTGGCTGGTCAGCGGCCGGGACGCGGCGGCCAGGAGTTGCCCGGTGCCGTCGACGGCGACGCAGCGGGCGCTCTGGGTGCCGAGGTCGAGGCCCAGCCAGATCCCGTCGAGGGGATCGGGCGGATGGCCGGCGGAACGGGTCTCAGACATGGGTGCCTCCCTGCGTGGTGCGGATACGGTCGCCGTCGTACGGGGTTCCGCCCGGCCCCGCCGCGCTGTTCCCCCGCCATACCGCGCCGCCCCGCCAACCGGCTTCGCGCACGATGGTCCGCCGGTCGACGAAGTCGTCGTACAGGGCGGCGTAGAACCGCGCGCGTTCCGGGTCGGGTTCCCAACTGCTCTGCATGCGGACGTACTTGTCGGCTGCGGAGTGCATGCTGCTTTCGGCTCCGGAGCGGACGAGGCCGGTGAGGAAGGCGCCCTTGGCGCCCAGTTCGGTGTCACCGGAGCGGGCGGTCGGCACGCCCGTCGCATCGGCGATCAGCGCGCACCACGCGTCGCTGTTGGCGCCGCCGCCGCACAGCCGCAGTTCGCTCACCTCCGTACGGGCCGCCGCGAGCGAGTCGCGCAGGACCAGCGAGAGTCCGTCGAACACGGCGCGGGCCATGTCGGCGCGCGAGTGCTCCAGGGACAGCCCCCAGAAGGAGCCGCGGGCGTGCGGGTCGAGGAACGGCGCGCGTTCGCCGGCCGGGGAGAGGTAGGGCAGGAACAGCAGGCCGCGGGCGCCGGGCTCCGACTCGAAGGCGAGGCGCGCGAGTTCCGGTGGCCCGGTGAGACCCAGCATCTGTGCGGCCCAGCCGAGCACTTCGGCGCCGTTGAGGGTGGGGAAGGCGCGAAGGACCCGTTCGCGGCCGCGGTAGGCGATGTTGATGCCGGAGGGTTCGCCGCTGGTGTCCACGTCCGTGCGCACGATCTCCGTGCACAGGGTGGTGCCGAGGATGCTGCACGCCTGGCCGGGGTTGACCACGCCGACGCCACGGGCGGTGGCGGCGATGTCGTACGGCGACATCACCACCGGCAGCCCGGCCGGCAGGCCCAGTTGGCCCGCGGCATCGCCGGTGATCTCGGCGATCCGCTCCGATTCCCCGAGGACGGTCGGCAGGAGCCGGTGGTAGGCGCTCAGCCCGAACAGGTCGAGGATCCGCGGGTCGTAGTCCCCGGTGGTGTGGTCCAGGAAGGGCGCGGAGGCGTCGGATTCGTCGCAGGCGCGGACCCCGGTGAGGCGCAGGAAGAGCCATCCCGCGGCGGTGAGCGAGGTGCTGGAGCGCACGAGGCGGCCCGGGTCGTGGGCGGCGAGCCAGCTGAAGAGGGCGTTGGGCATGCCGGCGCAGGTCAGCGAACCGTTGCGGCGGAAGGCCGCTTCGAGGACGCCCTCGCGCTGCCAGTGGGTGAGGAGGTCCCCGGCGCGGCCGTCGGACCACAGGATCGCGGGTCCCGTGGGGCGGCCGTCCGCGTCGACGAGCCAGGCGCCGTCGCCCTGGGCGGTGAAGGACACCAGCCGGACGGGGTCGTCGAGACCGGACAGCACACTGCGCACGGTGTGGACGACGGCGTTCCAGACGGCGTCCATGTCCTGCTCAGCCCAGCCGGGATGGGGCCGCAGAACCTCGGTGGCTAGCCGGGCGACCGCGATCTCCTTGCCCTGGTCGTCGAAGACGACCGACTTGATCATCGTGGTGCCGACGTCGATGGTCAGTACGGACATCGGTTACGTCCTTTCACGCCGGAGTCAGGCCGTGGCCGGGGCGGTGGCGGGCGCGGCGTCAGGCGGGGCGCCTGCCGCCCGTTCCGCACCTGTGCCGTCCCGTGCCGTACCCGCGTCGTCCGGCAGTTTCAGGAAGAGCGCGAGCACGGTGCTCACCGCATGCATCCCCGCGAAAATCCAGACCACCCCTGTGACGCCGAGCGGTCCGACGAAGGCGGCGACGATCGCCGGGCCGACGAAGGTGCTGGCTCCCGCGCCCAGGTTGAGCGCGGCGAGCGCCTGGCCCTTGTGCCGCGGCTCCAGCGAGGGCACCAAGGCCGAAAGCGGTACATAACCGGCCAGCGTAGCGCCGTAGAAGGCGGCGGCCGCCAGGGCGAGCGGGAAGTTGTCGCCCGCCGCGTCCGGGACGTAGAAGAGCAGCAAGGTGCTGACCGTGCAGCCCGCGCCGCCGCACCAGGCGATGGTCCTGCGCCAGCCGAAGCGGTCGCCCACCACACCGAACAGCAGGTTGGCGAAGATGTTGGTCGCGAACATCGCGCTGAGCAGGTGCAGCCACTCGGTGAGGCTGAAGCCGACCGTCTTCGTGAAGTGGATCGGCATGATCACGAAGAAGCCGAACTGCGATGCCGTGTTGATGACACGGGCAAGTGATCCCGCGCCGACCCGGGGATTGCGCCACAGGACCGTCACGCTGCCGACGAGCGTGGCGAGCGGCCCTTCGCCCTCGTCGCGTGGCTGCCTGCCGCCCCGCTCGTCGCGGACGAGGAGCAGGGCGATGAGTCCGCCCGCGGTCACCAGGGCCAGCGCGGACCACAGGGTGGCGTACGCGCCGATCTGCGGGATGAGTCCGCTGGCGACCAGCGAGCCGAGGGTCGGCAGACCGCCGGTGAAGGCGAACCAGAACCAGCCCATCGCCGTGCCGAGCCGGGCGCGCGGCGCGACCGAGGCGATCCACACCAGGAACCCGTAGGCGAACAGCGGATAGCCCAGGCCGCGCAGGCCGTACCCGAGCATCATCAGCGGATAGCTGGTCATGGGGATGGCCAGGACGAGGAAGAGCAGCTGGAAGACGCCCCAGATGCCCAGGCCGGTCCACATGACGCGGCGGGGGCCCCAGAGGTCGGACAGCACTCCGGAGAGCCAGGCGGCGATGGCCGCGGCGCCTCCGTAGACGGTGAAGAGGAGTGCGACCCGCGGCTGCGAGATGCCCTCGTCGATGAGGTACGGCGAGAGATAGCCGGACTCGACCCCGTCTCCGATCATGAACAGGAGCAGCCCGAGGTAGCCCCGGGCGAGGGTCGGCGGAATACCCAGGCGTGTGATCAGTGAACGCGGCGGAGAGGACGGGGGTGTCGGCATCGACGCTCCCCTTTCTGCGGCGGTGGCAGGAGGGACGGACGAGCCGATGGAACAGGTGGCCGGAAACGCCGGTCAATGGCGGCCGGAAACTTCCCGTCGGGGCAACGACCTGCCGTGTTGTGTCGCACCGCAGCCGCTCGCGGACGCCGCCCTCTTCCGCGAAGGCACGTTAAATCCGTGCGAACATAACGCGGCGAGTTCACACACGTGCCGCCCGCGGTGCGGGGCACGGACACCGGAGGGAGCGTGGCGATGGACCGGGTCGAGGCCCAGGAGGAGCGGCGGCGGCAGATGCGCGAGGCCGTCATCGGCCGCGGCTTCGTGCGCACCGCGGACCTCGCCGGGGAGTTCGGCATCAGCCTGATGACCGCGCACCGCGACCTGGACGCCCTCCAGGCACAGGGGTGGCTGCGCAAGGTGCGAGGGGGCGCGACCGGACTTCCCTCTGCCCAGTTCCACGGCGGCTTCGCCGAGCGGATGGCCACCATGGCGCAGACAAAGCAGCTCCTCGCGCGGGCCGCCGCGACGCTCCTCGTGCCGGGTCAGACGGTGCTGCTCGACGACAGCACGACCTGTCTGCTCCTCGCGCACCAGGCCACGGAGCACACCCCGCTGACCGTCATCACCAACTCGCTGCCCGCCGTCACCACCCTCGCGAAGGAACCCGGCATCTCGCTGATCACGCTGGGCGGCACGTACTTCCCGGCGTACGACGCGTTCATGGGCCTGCACACCGCGGACGCGGTCCGCGCCTTTCGGGCCGACGTCCTGTTCATGTCGACGACGGCTGTCACCAACGGCCGCTGCTACCACACTTCACCGGAAACGGTGCAGGTCAAGCGGGCGATGCTGGAGTGCGCGGCGCGGCGGGTCCTGGTCGCGGACCACACCAAGTTCTGCAAGGACGGGCTGTACTCACTCGCGCCGCTGACCGACTTCGATCTGCTGATCGTGGACGACGGCCTAGCGCCGGAGCAGGTGCGTGCGGTGCGCGCGGCCGGTACCGAGGTGATGGTGGTGCCGGTACGCGATCAAGCGGCCGGGGTCAGGCAGGAGCAGCCGCGGTCAGGTATGAGATGACCATGTCGCCCAGCATCGTCCGGTAGTGCTCGCGGCGGGACGCCTCGGTGAGGTCGCGGCCGAAGAGCGCGCGGAACGTCTGCCGGTTGGAGACCCGGAAGAAGCAGAACGAGCTGATCATCGCGTGCAGGTCGACGGCGTCCACGTCGGCCGTGAACACGCCCTGCTCGCGCCCGGCTTCGAGGATGGAGGCGATGACGTCGATCGCCGGGGAGCTGAGCGAACCGAGACTCGGTGAGGCGGCGATGTGCTGCGCCTCGTGGATGTTCTCGATGCTGACGAGACGGATGAAGTCCGGGTGCGCCTCGTGGTGGTCGAAGGTCAGCTCGGCGAGGCGGCGGATCGCGGACACGGGGTCCAGATGCCCGACGTCGAGCTGCTGCTCCTCGTGCCGGATGACCTTGTACGCACGCTCCAGGACCGCGGTGAAGAGCTGGTCCTTGCTGCCGAAGTAGTAATAGATCATCCGCTTCGTGGTCCGCATACGGGCGGCGATCTCGTCCACCCTGGCCCCCGCGTACCCCATGCGGGCGAACTCCTCGGTGGCCACGTCGAGGATCTCCCCCTGCGTACGGGCCGCGTCCCGGGTTCGCTTTGCGGGCGGGGACGGCGGGGGTACGGCGGCGGCCATGCAGCTCCTCAGTGCGGACTCTCGGGCGCCGGTCAGTCTAATGCCGGGGAGGATTCCGGCTAATGCTGCTGGAGGTGCTGGGCGGCGAGCCGCACGGCCGCGTTCCGGGCGCCGTATCCCCGGTAGCCGCCGGTCCGCTGCACCAGCTCGAAGAAGACCCGCCCGACCGTGGCGGTGTAACAGTGGAGGAACTCGCCGTGCGCGTCCCGGTCGTAGAGGATGCCCAGCTCCGCGAGGGCGGCCAGCCGCCCCGGTTCGAGGTCGTGGCGGGCGTCGAGGTCGTCGTAGTAGTTGGCTGAGATCGGCAGCAGGCTCGCGCCGCGTTCCTTCAGGCGCCGGGCGGCGCCGATGATGTCGTCCGTCGCCAGGGCGATGTGCTGGAGGCGGGTGCCGTCGGCGTCCGGCGCGGGCGCGACGTTGAGGACGACGCGTACCCCTCCGTCGGGCGACGCGACGGCCCGGCTGCGCACGAGTCCGTAGGGGTCGGCCAGGTCGAGGCTGTCGTCCGCCTCCAGACCCAGGACGCCCCGGTGGAACAGCGACGCCTCGTCGAACTGGTGCCAGGGCTGGGTGAGCGCGATGTGGTCGATGTGCCGGATGGTCCCGGCCGGTTCGCCCTGCTCCCCCGGCTGGGCGCGCGGCGGTACGTCGGTGAAGTCACCGGTCCAGCTGGGGTGGTCGGGGTGCCCCGTACGGCAGAAGAAGACTTCGGTGCCGTCGGGTGCGGCAACCGCGTCCAGCGGGGCGTCACCCGGGGCCCGGCGGCGCGGCACCACGGGTGCGAGCACCGCTTCGGCGCGCCGCGCGGCCTGGTCCGGGTCGGAGGTCTCCACGCCGATCGCGGTCAGTGCCGGGTCCTGGCGACGGCCGCTGACACCGGTGTTGAGCAGGATCCGGGCCTGCCCCTGTGCCCACAGCTCGACCGGCTTCCAGGTGTGCCGTGCGGTGTGGGCGAAGCCCAGGGCGCCGAGCACTCCGCGCAGCGGTTCGGTGTCGGCGGCGGTCAGCTCGGCGAAGGCGAAGCCGGCGGGCACGGGTGCGGCGGGCAGCTCGGACAGAGCGGCCGACTCCTCCAGGAGCAGCAGCGAGCGGAGCGCGTCGACGGCGGTGGAGGCCGCTCCGGCCTGCCGGAAGACGTCGTTGAACACTTCGAGCGACAGGGGGCCTTGGTATCCGGCCTTCACCGTGGCGGCGACCAGCGGGGCGAGGTCGAAGCCCCCCTGGCCGGGGAAGCAGCGGTAGTGCCTGCTCCACTGCAGGACGTCCATCGCCATCAGCGGCGCGTCCGCGAGTTGCAGGAAGAAGATCTTCTCGCCGGGGATGTCCGCGATGCCCTCGGGGTCCGAGCCGCGGGAGAGGATGTGGAAGCTGTCGAGGCAGGTGCCCAGGGCCGGGTGGTCGGCCTGCTCGACGATGCGCCAGGCATGGTCGTACGTGCTGACGTGCCGGCCCCAGGCCAGCGCCTCGTAGGCGATACGGATGCCGTGCTCCGCCGCGCGGTCGGCGAGCAGTCGCAGTTGCTCGGCGGCGAGCGCGTCGTCGTCGACCGCGTCGGGGGCGACGCTGGAGCAGACGAGGAGCAGGTCGGCGCCGAGGCGTTCCATCACGGCGAACTTGCGTTCCGCGCGCCGCAGATTGCGGGTCAGGACGTCGGCGGGGACGGCTTCGAAGTCGCGGAACGGCTGGTAGAGGTCGATGTCCAGGCCGAGGTCCGCGCAGCGCAGCCGTACCTCCTCGGGGCTGAGCGGACCGCCGAGGAGATCGTTCTCGAAGATCTCCACGCCGTCGAATCCGGCGGTGGCGATGGCGGTGAGTTTCTCGGAGAGCGGGCCGCTGAGCGAGACGGTGGCGATCGATTTGCGCATGGTGTCCTTCTGTCGTGCCGGGAGCTGCGGGGCCGTTCGCCCTGCCGGCCCGGTGGCTGTCGGGCCGGGAGCCGTCAGGCCGGGAAAGCGGCCAGGTCGCCGAAGTCGGCGAGCATCGGTCCGGTGTGCGGTTCGAGTCCGGTGAAGAGCCGGAAGGCGTCGGCCGCCTGGAAGACGGCCATGCCGCCGCCGTCGAGGGTGCGGCAGCCGATGGCGCGCGCCTCGCGCAACAGCTCGGTCTCCAGCGGCCGGTAGACGACTTCGGCCACCCAGAGGTCGGGCCTGAGCAGGGCGACCGGCAGGGGCAGGCCGGGGTGGGCGGCCATACCGGTCGGTGTGGCGTGGACCAGGCCGTCCGCGACGGCGAGGCATTGGGCCGTCGCGCCGCTCGGCGCGGACACCGCACGCCCTGCCCCGAAACGCGCGGTCAGCGCGGCGGCGAGGGCGGCGGCACGGGCCGGATCGGTGTCGACCAGGGTGACCCGGTCGACGCCGAGGTTGAGCAGCGCGTGCGCCACGGCGGCGCCCGCCCCGCCCGCGCCGAGCTGCACGACCTCACCGGTCGGGGCGTCGGCGAGGCCGCGGGCGAAGGACTGGGCGAAGCCGGTGGCGTCGGTGTTGTGCCCGATGGCGCGTCCGCCCCTGAAGACGACGGTGTTCACGGCTCCGAGCCGGGCGGCCTCGGGGTCGAGCTCGTCCAGGTGCTCGATGACCAGCTGCTTGCAGGGGTGGGTGATGTTCAACCCGTCGAAGCCGAAGCGGCGGGCGGCGCGTATCAAGTCGCCGACGGCCTCGGGCGCCACGCCCAGCTCGTCGATGTCGAGGGTGCGGTAGACGAGGCGCACACCGTGCCGGTCCGCCTCTCGTTCGTGCAGGGCGGGGCTCAGGGAAGGGCCGATTCCGGAGCCGATCAGGCCGGTGAGGTACGAGGTCATCAAGTGTTCCTGTGGGTCGGCTTGGCGCTGTTGGTCACCATGTCGCGGTCGGCGCGACTGGTGCGGTGAGCCGCGGAGGGCTCAGAGGGCGGCGGCCTCCGGCGCCGTCGTCGTCGGCGCCTTCGACTCCCCCTGCTTCAGGCCGAGTTCGGCCGTGGGCACGCGGTGTGTCTCGCGCCCGGTGGCCACGGCGATGGCACAGATCACGCAGAAGGCGGCGGTGAAGATCGCGACGCCGAGCCAGTTGTCGCCGTCCGGGCCCGCGATCTGGGCCGCGAAGGTCACCGCGAAACCGGCGACGGCGAAACCGATCTGGGTGCCGACGGCCATGCCGGAGAGACGGACCCTGGCGGGGAACATCTCGCCGTAGAAGGAGGGCCAGATGCCGTTGGCGGCGCTGTAGACGACGCCGAAGAGCAGCAGTCCGGTGACGAAGACCAGCGGGTAGCTGCCGGTCGAGATCGCCCACAGGTAGACGAAGATCATCACCCCGCTGCCGATCGCGCCGATGAGGAAGACGGGCTTGCGGCCGATCCGGTCCGAGAGCCCGGCCCAGAGCGGAATGGCCAGCAGGGCCACCGCGTTGGCGCTGCCCGCGACCCAGAGCATGCCCGTCTTGTCGAGGCCCACCGCGTCGCTCGTGGCGTACGACAGGGCCCACACGGAGAAGATCGTGCTGACGGTCGCGATCAGCGCCGCCGCGACGACCCGCAGCACGTCGGCCCAGTGGTTCCTGAGCAGTTCCGCGAGCGGCATCTTGGCGACGGCCCGGTCGGCCGAGGCCTGCTGGAAGACGGGGGTCTCCTCCAGGGTGCGGCGGATGACGTATCCGGCGACGGCGACCACGGCGCTCAGCAGGAACGGGATACGCCAGCCCCAGCTGTACAGCTGCTCGTCCGGCAGCGCGGCGACCGGCAGGAACACCAGGGTCGCGAGGAGCTGACCGGCCTGGGTGCCGTTGAGGGTGAAGCTCGTGTAGTAGCCGCGCCGGTGCTCGGGCGCGTGTTCCAGCGTCATCGCGTTGGCACTGGCCTGCTCGCCGGCCGCGGACAGGCCCTGGAACACCCGCATCAGCACGAGCAGCACCGGAGCGACGGTGCCGACCTGCGCGTACGTGGGCAGACAGCCGATGAGGAAGGTGGAGAGCCCCATCAGGACCAGCGTCCAGACCATGATCTTGCGGCGGCCGAGCCGGTCGCCGAAGTGGCCGAGGACAAGGGCCCCCAGGGGGCGGGCCGCGTACGCGACGCCGAAGGTCGCCAGGGAGATCAGGGTGGCGGTGGCCGGGTCGTCCGGGTCGAAGAAGACCTTGGGGAAAACGAGGGCGGCGGCGCTGCCGTAGATGAAGAAGTCGTAGTACTCCAGCGCGCTGCCGATCCAGGCGGCGAAGGCGGCTTTGCGTGGCCTGCCCGGGGGCGGCACGGCCGGGGCCTGGTCGGCCTGCGGGTGAGCGGACACGTGAACTCCTCGGTGGAGAGCGGCCCGGCCGCCGGGGGTCGGCGGGCCGCGGGGGACGGGGGGGGCGGCGCGGTGGAGGGAACGCCGGTGCGGGTGGCGATTACGGGTGGCGATTACGGGTGGCGAGCGGTGCGCACCCGGCACGTGCTGTAGTTAACGCACTAGATAGTTAATTAACTTGGGAGTGATGCTGACCCCGCCCCCCGGACCGTGTCAATACATCGCGCCGTAACAGATGGCCGGCGCGACGGAACCCGGAACGGTGAGCTTCCCCGGATCGACTCACTCGTCATATCGCCGTGCCGTACGCTGCGGCGCGAGGTCGGATATGACAAAAAATGGGGAGTAGTCACGTGACTGAACAGGACAGTGCGGGCGAGCTGTTGGGGTTGCTGTCGGTCAAGGGCCGGGACGTCGCCGGGGAGTGGGTGCAGCAGGTCTCGGGCACGCTGAAAGGCCGCGTGAGTGTCGCCGAACTCAGCCGTGAACTGAGCGAATTGCACGAAGCGCTGGCGCAGGCGCTGAGCCAGGGCGCCGGCGACGTGCACGGGGAACAGATGTCGGAGGTACGGGCCCTCCTGACGGAGCTGTCGAGAAACAGGGCACGGCAGGGTTTCTCGCCCACGGAGACCGCGGTGAGCGTGTTCGCCCTGAAGCAGGTCCTCGAGCCCGTGCTCCAGGACGGGTCCGTCGAGGAGATCCGCGCCTTCGGACGCCTCAGCCGCGTACTGGACGGCCTCGGCCTGTTCACGATCGAGACGTACACCCGGACCCGTGAGGAGCTCATCTCCGCGCAGGCCGAACAGCTGATGGAGCTGTCCACGCCCGTGGTGCGGCTGTGGGACGGCGTCATCGCCGTGCCCCTGGTGGGCACGCTGGACTCCGCGCGGACCCAGGTCGTCATGGAGAAGCTGCTGCAGGCGCTGGTGGACACCGGTTCCGAGCAGGCCATCATCGACATCACCGGCGTACCGGCGGTGGACACACAGGTGGCTCAGCATCTGCTGAAGACCATCGTCGCGGCCCGCCTCATGGGCGCCGAATGCACCGTCTCCGGCATCCGCCCGCAGATCGCGCAGACGATCGTGGCGCTTGGCATCGAGTTCGAGGGCATCGTCACCAAGGCGAGCCTCGCGGACGCGCTCAAGCTGGCTCTGCGGAAGTCGGGCGTCGAAGTGGTCGCCCGCAAGGCCGGGCAGCTGTGACCGAGCGGGTACCGATCCTGCGGATCGGCGAGGTACTGCTGGTGTCCATCCAGTTCGACCTGGAGGATCAGACCGTTCTGCAGTTGCAGGAGGACCTGGCCGAGCAGATCGTGGACCGCTCCGCCCGGGGCGTCATCATCGACATCACGGCACTGGAGATCGTCGACTCCTTCGTCGGGCGCATGCTGGCGACCATCGCGGACATCTCCCGGATGCTCGACGCCGAGACGGTGGTGGTCGGGATGCGCCCGGCCGTCGCCATCACGCTCGTGGAACTCGGACTCTCGCTGGGCGGAGTGAGCACGGCTCTCGACCTCGAGAAGGGACTGGCGCGGCTCGGGCGCTCCTCATCTGCGGACGAGGCGTGACAGCGCCCTGGCTGCCCGGTGAGGCGCCTGCGGTCTACCCCATCACGCACAACCGGGACGTGGTGAGCATCAGGCAGACCATCCGCGTCCTGGCGCAGCAGTGCCGCCTCTCCCTCGTGGACCAGACGAAAATGATCACGGCGGCGAGCGAGCTCGCACGCAACACCCTCGTGTACGGGGGTGGCGGAGCCGTCAGGGCGGGCATCGTGGAAAGAGACGGCCGCCAGGGGATCGCGGCGCTCTTCGAGGACACCGGCCCCGGCATCGAGGACGTGGGTCTCGCGATGACGGACGGCTGGACCTCGGGCGCCGGCCTGGGGCTCGGGCTCAGTGGCGCCCGCCGCCTCGTCGACGAGTTCGAACTGGTGACGGAGGTCGGTGTGGGCACCACGGTCAGCATCATCAAGTGGGCCCGGTGAACACCCGGCGGACCATACTGGCCAGCAGGGACATGAGCTGGTTCCGGGACGGCCCCTCCCTGTCGACCGCGGCGCGCGGAGCGGCGGCCGCCTTGGCCCGGAGGATCGGTCTCGACACGCATCGCGCCGCGGAGGTCGCCCTCGCCGTCACCGAGGCCGCCACCAACATCCAGCGCCATGCCACGGACGGTGCGCTGCTGCTCCGGACGCTGCACACCAAGACCGATGCCGCGGTCGAGTTCGTCACCGTCGACTCGGGCCCCGGCATGGTCGACGTGTCCGCCTCGCTGGCCGACGGAGCCTCCAGCGCGGGCACACTCGGCATCGGGCTCGGAGCCGTGGTCAGGCTGGCCGACCACTTCGACGTCCATTCCGTGCCCGGCAAGGGGACGGTCATGGCGGCGCAGTTCTGGTCACGGCAGGCCGACGACCAGGGAGTATCGGCGGCCCTTTCGGCCGGGCGGCAGTACGTCTCCGGCATGACACGGCCCATCAGCGGTGAACTGACCTGTGGCGACGCCTGGAGTGCCCGGCTCGACACCGCCACAGCCCTTGGCACCGGACCCGGCACCGGACCCGGCCACCACCCCGCCGTTCTCGTCATGATGTGCGACGGCCTGGGGCACGGCCCGCTGGCGGCCCGCGCCAGCGCGGCGGCCGTGGAGGCGTTCCAGGACACTCCCGCCACCGACCCGGAAGGGATCATGAGCGCGGTGCACCGCGCTCTCCGGGGAACACGGGGCGGCGCGGCGGCAGTTGCCAGGATCGACCCGGCGGCACACCGGGTGCAGTACTGCGGCGTCGGCAACATCAGCGGCTTTCTCATCGGGCACGACGCCCGCAAGACCCTCCTTTCGGTGCCCGGCATCGTCGGCGCGAACATGCGCCGACTGCGGACCTTCGAGGAACCGCTGCCCGAAGGAGGCGCCTTGGCCATGCATTCCGACGGACTCACCGAACGGTGGGATCACACGACGCTGCCCGGGCTCCTGCACCATTCGCCGCTTGTCGTGGCCGGGCAGCTGTTGCGCGAAGCCGGTGTGCGCCGCGACGATGCCAGCGTGGTGGTGGTGAAGGGGATTTGGTGACCATCGAAGGGCGGGACGGACGTGCCTGCTGACTCTCCCCGACAGGCCCACGGGGCCCGGGGCGCCGGTGCGGGCCACGGGCTGCGCACGGCGGCTTCCCTCGGCCTTGCCTCGGCGCAGGACGTGTTCCGGCTCAGACGCGGCGCGCAGCGGGCTGCCGCGGCACTTGGCCTGGAGCACCAGGACCAGGTCCGCCTTGCCACCGCGCTGAGCGAGCTGGGCCGGGACCGCCTCGGCTGCGGCCCGGGCACCGTCTCCTTCCGTTCCGAGTCCGGCGAGCAGCCCACGCTCGTCGTGACGCTCGACTGGGGCCATGGTCTGCAGCCGATGCCCGAGACCCTGCAACTGGTCTCCAGGCTCGTCGTGATCGAGTACGACCCCCACGAGACGCACGGCCGGGTCACCGTCCGCCAGCCGCTGCCGGCGAACCACCTCACGGTCACCGACATGGACGAGCGCCTGGCCCGGTCCCTGGGCCGGGCCGGGCCGACCACGGAGGCCGACTTCCTCAGGGCCCAGACACGGGATCTGATCGCGACGCTGGAGGAGACGCGAGCCCAGCGGGAAGAGCTGCGCCGGCTCAACAAGGAGCTCGAGGAGACCAACCAGGGGGTGCTCGCCCTCTACTCGGAGCTCACCAAGGAACTGGAGACCACCAACACCGGTGTGCTCGCCCTGCATTCGGAACTGGACGAGAAGTCCCGGCGGCTGCGGGAGGCCAGCGAGGCGAAGACGCGGTTCTGGACCAACATCAGCCACGAACTGCGCGCACCGATCAATTCCGTCGTCGCCCTGGCCCGCCTGTTGCTGGACCCCCGCTCGGAGCCGGTGTCGCCGGAGCAACGGCAGCAGATCACGTTGATCGAGGCATCGGGGCAGACGGTCCTGTCCCTCGTCAGCGATCTCCTGGACGTCGTCAAAGCCGAGTCGGGTCTGCTCGACGTCCAGCGCGCCCCGGTCGACCTGCGGCTGCTCATCACCCAGCTGAGCGCCACTTTCGAGGGCACCTACGCAACCAAGGGTGTCCCCCTCGTCACCCCGGACCTGAAAGATCTCCCCCCGGTGATCACGGACGGGAAACTCCTCACCCACGTCCTGCGCAACCTGATGTCCAACGCCTGCAAGTTCACCGACGAGGGTGAAGTACGGCTGGACGTCGCCGTGAGCGAAGACCGGTCGTCGCCGTCCCTGCGCGTGACGATCACCGACACGGGAATCGGTATCCCGGCAGAGGATCTCAGCCGTGTCTTCGAGGAGTTCTACCAGGTCCGGGGTCCCCATCAGAGCGGGCATGCGGGGACCGGGCTCGGGCTGCCCTACGCCCGCATGCTCACCGAACTCCTCGGCGGAACACTCAGACTCACCAGCACCCCCGGGGTCGGCACACGCGTAGAGGTGCTCGTCCCGGTACACAGACCGGACAACCCCGGCGAGGAAGCCGGCGGAGGCGCACAGTGACCGACAACACCCGGGATGCCGCTCCCGCCACCATCCTGGTCGTCGAGGACAACGAGACCAACCTGTACCTCCTCACCAGCTGGCTGGAGCGTGCGGGGCACGTCGTGATCGGCGCGAAGGACGCGGGCGAGGGCCTCGAGCAGCTGGCCGCAACGGGCGTCCCCCTGCCGGAGATCGCCATCGTGGACGTACGCCTGCCGGACATGAGCGGCTTCGAGCTGAGCGAGAAGATCAAGGGCAACGCCCGCACGGCCGCCCTGCCCGTCATCCACATCTCCGCGTCGGCCGTCAGCGCGGAGGATCACGCCGAAGGGCTCCAGCGAGGCGCGGACGCCTACCTCAACCAGCCCCTGGACCCCGGCGAGTTGCTCGCCACGGTCACGGCCACGCTGCGCTACGCCCGGGCCCGGCGCCGGGCGGAGCAACTCGCGCAGCAGCTCCTCGTCCTCAACCAGGCGACCATGTCCGTCTACAGCGCCATCGGCTTCCACTCGTTCGCCTCCGCGGCCACCGGGGGCGCCGCCCGTCTGCTGTCGTGTCCGGCCAGCGCGGTCTTCCTCTCGCCCGAGGGGCAGGCGGTGCACAGCACGAGCGACGGCCCGGACACCACGGCCCGGACGTTCGCGGCCCGGCCGGACGTACTCGACCGGCTGCTCCAGCAGAGTCTGGGCAACGGAACCGGTGCGACGGTCGCCCGGATCCCCCGGGGGCAGTGGCAGACCTTGCTGAGCGCGGGCCATTTCGGCGGGAACATCACCATGGCAGTGGCGCGGACCAAGCGCGGACGCCCCCCTGTCTGCCTCGCCGTCCCCTCCGACGCGCTCACCGGGACGGACGACGAGCATCTCCTCCAACAGCTGGCCCACGCCTGCGCGCTGGCCCTCGAAGCCTTGAGAACCTACAACGAGGAACACACGCTCGCCCTCGCCCTGCAACGCTCGTTCCTGCCGAGCGACCTTCCCGCCGTCGACGGCATCGACCTGGCCTTCCGCTACCTGCCCGCCTCCGAGAACGCGGAGATCGGCGGCGACTTCTACGAGGCGATCCCCACCGCCGACGGCCTGTTGCTGGCCATAGGCGATGTGCTCGGCCACTCGCTCGGCGCGGCCACCGTGATGGGCGAGTTGCGCCACGCGCTGCGCGCCTACGCCATCGAAGGGCATCCGCCGCAGCAGGTGCTCGGCCACCTCGAAGCCCTCCTGGCCCACTCGCAGCCGACCGTGACGGCCACCCTCTGTCTGGTCCTGGTCGAGCCCGGCGGAAGACGTGTGCAGGTCGCCAACGCCGGTCACATCCCCCCGCTCGTCATCAGCCCGGAAGGCCACGCGCGCTTCCACACCCCGCACGGGCCGATACTGGGACTGCGGGCACCCCACCCGGCCCCGACGGCCCTGTCCACACCACCGGGCACCCGGCTGCTGCTCGTCACCGACGGCCTGGTCGAAGTGCGCAACACGTCGCTGAACACCACGCTCGACGCCTTCATGGAGGCGGTCCTGGCCGGTCCCGCCGGGCTGCAGGACCTCAGCGACCATCTCCTGGACAGGTTCGGGAGGGGCAAGGACGACGACATCGCGCTGCTCGCCGCGGATCTGCACGGATCATGAACGGCCAGGGCGGTGCGGGGATGCGCGAGCCGTCGCGGGAGGGGTCACCCGTCGAGGGCCTCACCGAGTGTGGGGCTGATGTCGATGAGGGTGTCGATGCCGACGATCTCCAGGGTCCGGATCACGGACTCCGCGGGGCCGGCGAGGCTCAGCCGGCCGCCGGCCGCGTCGAGCGCCCGGTGGGCGGCGATGAAGACGTTGATGCCGCTGGAGTCTATGAAGGTGACCCGTCGCAGATCGATGACGACGCGGGCACCGGGCGCCTGGACGGCTTCGAGCGCCTCGCGTACGTGGGCGCTGGTGTCCAGGTCCATCTCACCGGCGAGCGTCAGAACCGTGACGTCGTCGAGAGGCGTGGACACGACTGAGAACTGATCAGTCTGCTGGGCTCGTTCGCTGCCTGCCATGCGTTCGTCGGCCATGCTGACGATGCTTGCACATCCGGCGCCTCGTGGGGCGTGTCGGCGGTAACGTACCCACGATGCCCGGCAGATCGGGGAGGCCGGACGGAAGGGCGCATCGGGCCGACAACGCGGGCGTGGAATCGCCGCACGATCGGGAACGGGTACATGGGGCGAATGATCTGCGAGCCGGGCCGTGCGTGACGACGGCCGGGCGCCGGACGAACCGGCCGCGGAGACTGCGGAGGCCGCGGAGTTCACCTTCGAGCTGGCCGGGACCAGCACGTGCATCGCCCGGGCGCGCCATCTGGCCGCCGGATTCCTCGCCCGGATGCAGGCCGAGCACGGCCTTCCGGTCTCGCGGCGCGCCACGGATCTGACGCAGCTGGTGATAAGCGAGTTGGTGACCAACGCCCTCAAGTACGCGCCCGGCCCCGTCGTGGTGAACCTGCGCATCACCGCCGGGGCGGTCGAGGTGGCGGTGCGGGACTCCGGGCCGGTCCTGCCGAGCGCCCGCGCCGCCGACACGGGCCGGGTCGGGCAGCACGGCCTGGAGATCGTGCTGGCCGTGGCCCAGCGTTTCGAGGCGCGGCAGGAGGCGGTCGGCAAGAGCGTCACCGTCAGCATCGCCCTGAGCGACGACCGGGGCGGCACCTGAACGTCGTGACACGGCGTCGGGCCGGCCCGGCCGCGGGGCCGGACCGACCGGTCGTCGATGCCCGCACGTCACTACACGTGGTCGAGATCGCGTTCCTTGGCCTCCGGCAGCGCGAGCACGCACAGCAGCGAGAGCAGGGCCATGCCGCTCATGAACCAGCCCCCGACCGCCGGGCTGTAGGTCTCGGCAAGGGCGGTCACGATCAGCGGGCCGCCGCACCGCCGAGCACTCCCCCGAGGTTGTACGAGAAGCCGGGCGTCCCCCGGTTCCGCGATGATCGCGCCCCCAACCTCCGCCGCACGCGGGTCGGCCCGGACCACGACGCCGTCGAACGCCGCGACGAGTCGGCCGAGCGCCGTATCGGGGCTGGTTGCTGCGCTGCTGTCGGCCGGATGCATCCCCGCACAGTAAGGGTCACCAGGTCAGCGGCGCACGCGGGGCATCCCCAGGCCGATCCAGGAGATGATCTCGCGCTGGATCTCGTTGTTGCCGCCGCCGAAGGTGAAGATGACGGCGCTGCGGTAGCCGCGTTCCAGTTCGCCGTGGAGCACGGCGCCCGCGGAGCCCTCCTTGAGGGCACCCGCCGAGCCGACCACCTCCATGAGCCAGGCGTACGCGTCTCTGCGCGCCTCGGAGCCGTAGACCTTCACGGCGGAGGCGTCCTGGGGGGCGAGGGTGCCCTCCTGGACGGCGTTCACCATCTGCCAGTTGAGGAGCTTCATCGCGTCCAGTTTGGTGTGTGTCCTGGCCAGGCGCTGGCGGACCCAGCCGAGGTCGATGACGCGGCGGCCGTCGGCGAGTTTGGTGTCGGCGGCCCAGCGCTGCACGTTGTGGAAGGCGCGGATGGCCATGGTGCCGTGCGCGGCGAGGGTGACGCGTTCGTGGTTGAGCTGGTTGGTGATGAGCCGCCAGCCCTTGTTCTCCTCGCCCACGCGGCGTGAGACCGGGACGCGGATGTTCTCGTAGTAGCTGGCCGTGGTGTCGTGCGAGGCGAGGGTGTTGATGATGGTGCAGGAGTAGCCGGGGTCGGAAGTCGGCACGAGGAGCATGGTGATGCCCTTGTGGGCGGGGGCGTCCGGGTCGGTGCGGACGGCGAGCCAGACCCAGTCGGCGGTGTCGCCGTTGGTCGTCCAGATCTTCTGTCCGTCGACGACATACTCGTCGCCCTCCCGGACCGCTTTCGTCTTGAGCGCCGCGAGGTCGGTGCCCGCGTCCGGCTCGCTGTAACCGATCGCGAAGTCGAGTTCACCGGAGAGGATCTTCGGCAGGAAGTACGCCTTCTGCTCGTCGGTGCCGAACTGCATCAGGGTCGGCCCGACCGTGTTCAGGGCCATCAGCGGCAGCGGTACGCCGGCCTGGGCGGCCTCGTCGAAGAAGATGAACTGCTCCATCGGCGAGAGCCCGCGCCCGCCGTACTCCTTCGGCCAGCCGACGCCGAGCCAGCCGTCGGCGCCGAGCCTGCGGATGGTCTCCCGGTAGAACCGCTTCTGCGCGGCGGGGTCGGCGTACCGCGCGTAGGCGTTGTCGGGCACCAGCTCGGCGAAGTACGTGCGCAGCTCGGTGCGCAACTGCCGCTGCTCAGGCGTGTATTCGAGGTGCACGGCCCCTCCTGCTTTCGCTGGCTCTCCCGGCTTGAGCTTGACGGCGCACACAGTAGAACGCGTTTCAGAAATAGGGAATGACAGTGACGTATGTTCCGTCCGGACCCGATCGCACCTTAGACATTGTCTCGGTTTGGTCTCGGTCGCGAAATCGATGAGTGCCGGGCTGCGCGGCGCCCGTATTCACGCTTCGAACGCACCAAAGCGATCCGAAGCAATCCGAAGCGACTTGAACGCCGACATAGGGAGATCTCTGATGCTGCTCAGCAAGAACCACGCCCGCAAGAGCCACGCCCGCAGGAACACCGGCTACTTCGCCTCCTTCGCCGCGGCGGGAGTCCTGCTGCTCTCCGCGTGCGGCGGCGGCACCGACGACGCCTCCGGGGCGAGCGGCTCCACGGACATCGCGCTGAAGTCCGGCACCGCGCAGCAGAACAACGCGCCCAAGAAGACCGGGGACTGGGCCAACCAGCCCGGCGAGGCCGCTTCACAGCCGGTCCAGCGCAAGTGGGTTCAGTTATCGGCGTCCAGGGCGGGCGACCTGGACCCGGTCGTCGTCAACGGCTCCGGATTCACCCTCTACCGCTTCGACAAGGACACCGCCTCGCCCTCGAAGTCCACCTGCAACGGCGCCTGCGCCACCACCTGGCCGCCGGTCCTCGTGAACCCCGGCGGCAAGATCTTCGTCGACGGCGTGGAGGCGTCGGACGTGGGCGTGGTCAGGCGGGACGACGGCACCCGCCAGGTGACCGTCGGCGGCTGGCCGGTCTACCGCTTCAGCAAGGACCTCAAGCCCGGCGACACCAACGGGCAGGGCGTGGGCGGCACTTGGTTCGGCGTCCGGCCCGACGGCCAGAAGTCCGGCGCGCAGGGCGGTGCCCAACCGACGGACGGCGCCGAACCGACGGACGGCGCCGAGCCGCCTGGGACCGCCCCGGACCAGGGCCAGGACCAGGCCGCCCCCGCGAGCAGCGCCGTCCTCTTCGACGACGCCGACTTCTCCGACAACGGCCCCTCGCAGGGCGTCGCGGGCAAGGGCTGCCAGAACGTCGCCCGCCCGAAGGTGACGTCGTCGATCTCCGTGAGCGGCTCGATGAAGCTCTGGACGGCCCCCGACTGCAAGGGCACGTCCAAGGTCATCAACGGCGACGTGGCCGACCTGTCGGCCATCGGGTTCGACAACAGGATCAGCTCGGTGACGTTCGGCTAGCCCCGCGGACCGGCTCCGGCCGCCGAACGCGTCACCGGGACACGGATACGGGTCCGCCCCGGCAG